>NZ_LXSD01000423.1:0-3031 GCF_017168095.1 Lysobacter enzymogenes
GGCCGCGCCCGTCGCGGCCAACCGGCCCGGGTCGAAGCGGCCGATGCCGGCGCGGCGCTGCGCGCCTGGGCGCAGGGCGCGGCGGTGGATTGGACGGCCTTGTGGCGCGGCGACCTGCCACCGCGCATGCGCCTGCCGGTCTATCCGTTCGCCAAGGAGCGCTATTGGATCGACTCGGCCTTCGACAGCGACGGCGGCCGCACCGCCGTCGCCGCGAGCGCCGCCGCTCCCGCGCCAGCGAGCGCGAGTGCCGATTCCATCGACGCCATCCTCGGCCGGCTCGAAGACGAAGCGCTCGACACTGACGACGCCGTGAAGCTGTTGCGCGCCCTGGTCTGAACCGGGCCGCGGTCGCGCACGCACACCATCGCACTGCCGGCGCACGCCGCCGGCGCACTGATCGCACTGGACTGGACATGATCGATTTCGTCGAGTACGTGGTTTCCCAGCTCAAGAGCAAGAAGCTCGCGCGCGCCGACGCGCTGGCGCTGATCCGCGAGTACGCGCGCCCGCGCGGCGCCGGCGCGGACAAGCTGCACCCGCTGCTGCATCGCAACGTCTCCGACCTGGAGCGGCTGGCCTTCGCCAGCGACTTCGACGGCAGCGAGTTCTTCCTGCGCGACCACCGGGTGCGCGGGCAGCGGGTGCTGCCGGGCGTGGCCTATCTGGAGCTGGCCCGCGCCGCCCTGGAGCGCGCCACGCCGCAGGTTTCGCGCGAATGGGAGCTGCGCAACCTGGTGTGGGCGCAGCCGCTGGCGGTGGACGCGCCGACCACGGCGGTGCTGGCGCTGTACCCCGACGACGGCGTCGACGCGGCGGACGAGGGCATCGATTTCGAGCTGTACAGCCAGGACGAGCGCGTGCACTTCCAGGGCCACGCGTCTCCGCTGGCCGATGCCGCGCCGGCGCCGCTGGACCTGGCCGGGTTGCGCGCGCGCATGATCGCCGCGCCGCTGCCGGCCGAGCGCCTGTACGCCGCCATCGCCGCGCATGGGATCGAGCTGGGCGCCAGCCTGCGCGGCGTCGCCGAGGTGCTGTGCGGCGAGGGCGAACTGCTGGCCCGGATCGAACTGCCCGACGCGAGCGAGCGCGAAGGTTTCGTGCTGCATCCGGCCGCGCTCGACAGCGCGGTGCAGGCGGGCATGGCGCTGATCGCACAGCGCGGCGACGGCCGCGCGGCGCTGCCGTTCGCGCTCGATGCGCTGCGCCGCTATCGCGACGCCGGCGAACGGTTGTACGCCTGGGTTCGCCACGCCGCCGGCGGCGGCGCCGACGCGCGCGTGTCCAAGCTCGATATCGACCTGTGCGACGAGGCCGGCGAGGTCTGCGTGCGCCTGCTCGGGCTGTCGGCGCGCGAACTGATCGGCGGCGTCGACAGCGAGGCCGCCGCCGCGGACGAAGACAGCTGCCTGCTGGCGCATCCGCGCTGGCGCGAGCAGTCGTTGCCCGCGGGCGACGGCGAAGCGTTCGCTGCGCGGCACGTGGTGGTCTGCGATCTGCCCGATTTCGAACAGGATCCGGGCGATGGCGCGAACTGGCAGGCGCTGCGCACCGAAGGCGGTATCGCTGAGCGCTATACCGCGCTGACCTTGGCCTGCCTGGACCGCCTGCGTTCGATCCTCAGCGACAAGCGCGGCGGCCGCGCGCTGCTGCAATGCGTGGTGGCGGGCGCGGGCGAGGGCGCGCTCAACGCCGGTCTGGCCGGGTTGCTGCGCACCGCCGCGCAGGAGAATCCGGCGCTGGCGGTGCAATTGATCCAGGTCGATGCCGACCTCGATGCGGCCGCGCTCGCTGCGCGCCTGCGCGCCGAGGCCGGTGCGGGCGCCGCCGATGCGCAAGTGCGCTACCGCGGCGCACGCCGCGAAACCCTGCGCTGGCAGGCGCTGGACGACGCGCCGGAAACTGCGCCGCTGGCGTTCAAGGAGCACGGCGTCTATCTCATCACCGGCGGCCTCGGCGGCCTGGGCCGCCTGTTCGCCGACGAAATCCTTGTCGCCACCGCGCACGCGCAGGTCGTCCTCAGCGGCCGCGGTCCGCTCGCCGGCGAACGCGCCGAGCGTTTCGCCGCGCTGCGCGAACGCCACGGCGAGCGCTTGCACTACTGCGCGCTCGATCTCTCCGACGCCGCCGATACCAACGCGCAATTGCAGGCGCTGGGCGAGCGCTTCGGCCGCCTCGACGGCATCGTCCACAGCGCCGGCGCCATCGCCGACGACTACCTGCTCAAGAAAACCGCCGATCAGGCCGCGGCGGTGCTGGCGCCCAAGGTCGCCGGCAGCGTCCACCTCGACGCCGCCAGCGCCGGGTTCGACCTGGATTTCTTCGCCTTGTTCTCCTCGGCGGTGTCGGCGTTCGGCAATGCCGGGCAGGGCGATTACGCCGCCGCCAACGGGTTCCTCGACGCTTTCGCCGCGCACCGCAACGCGCTGGTTGAACAGGGCCTGCGCCGCGGCCGCTGCGTGTCGCTGCTGTGGCCGCTGTGGCGCGACGGCGGCATGGCGCCGGACGCGGCCAGCCAGGCGCGCCTGCAGCGCGAGGTCGGCATGCGCGCGATGGATCGCGAACACGGCGTGCGCGCGTTCCACCGCGCGCTGGCGCTGGGCGCAGCGCAGACGCTGGCGGTGCAGGGCGACGCGGCGAAACTGCGCTCGCGCCTGTTCGGCGAGGCCACGCCGCGCGCCGCTGCGGCGGCCGCTCCTGCTGTCGCGACGCCGGCGGCCGGCGAACTCGACGAGCGCTGCGTCGAATTCCTGCGCGGCCAGTTCGCCCAGGTGCTCAAGCTGGCCGCGCACCGGCTCGATCCGCAGGCGCCGCTGGAGCGCTACGGTATCGATTCGATCCTGGCGATGGACCTGACCGGCCAGCTCGAACGCAGTTTCGGTTCGCTGCCCAAGACCTTGTTCTTCGAGTACCAGAGCATCGCCGAGCTGGCCGGCTATTTCGTTCGCGAACACGCCGCGCGGCTCAGCGCGTTGCTGGCGCCGGCGTCGGCCGCCGCCACGGCTGCGCCCGCCGCCGCGCCTGCATCGCA
>NZ_LXSD01000424.1:0-6370 GCF_017168095.1 Lysobacter enzymogenes
GAACCCGGCCTACGAGATCCGCATGCGCCCGGCCTGGGAAATCCAGCGCGGCGCGCTGGTGCGCGCGGTCCACTCCAGGCGCCAGCTGCGCGAGGTGATGGTCAACTTCTGGCACGACCACTTCAACGTCACCGTCGGCGATTACGACGCCGGCCCGGTGTACGTGCATTACCAGCGCGACGTGCTGCGCCCGCACGCGTTCGGCAACTTCCGCGCGATGCTCGAGGAAGTGGCCAAGAGCACCTCGATGCTCTACTACCTCGACAACGCCGCCAACACCCGCGCCGGCCCGAACGAGAACTTCGCCCGCGAACTGCTGGAGCTGCACACGCTCGGCGCCGAGCATTACCTGGGCTTCATGGATCCGTTCCAGGTGCCGCCGGACGCCGACGATGCGAACTATCCCTCCGGCTACACCGACATCGACGTGTACGAGACCGCCTCGGCCTTCACCGGCTGGTCGGTCAAGAACGGGCACTGGCAGTATCCCAACGACAACGACGGCAGCTTCGTCTATCGCCAGGCCTGGCACGACGCCGGGCCGAAGTTCCTGCTCGGGCGCATGCTCTATCCCGAGCAGCCGGCGCTGAAGGACGGGCGCGACGTGCTCGACCGCCTCGCCAGCCATCCGGGCGTGGCGCGCTTCATCTGCAAGAAGCTGATCCGGCGCTTCATGTCCGACACGCCGGATCCGGCGCTGGTGGCCAGCGCGGCGGCGGTGTTCCGGCAGAACTGGCAGGCGCCGGACCAGATCGCCAAGACCTTGCGCCACATCCTCAACACCGACGCCTTCATCAACGTGTGGGCGGCCAAGGCGCGGCGCCCGTTCGAAGCGGTGGCCGCGGCGATGCGCACGCTCGGCAGCGACTGGACGATCGCCGTGGGCAACGCCAAGAGCGACGAATTCGCCTGGCGCATGGGCTTCACCGGCCACGCGCCGTACGACTGGCCGGCGCCGAACGGCTATCCCGACACGCGCGAGGCGTGGTCGGGCTCCAGCAGCTATGCGATGACCTGGAAGCTGCTCAACTGGCTCACCGAAGCCCAGGACAACGCGGTGCCGCTGGCGCCGATCCTGGCGACCACGCGCAGCAAGGTGCCGTCGTGGACCGCCAACGCCTTGGTCGACTACTGGTGCCAGCGGTTGCTGGGCTATCAGCCGACCGCGGCGCGCAAGCAGACGCTGGTGGCGTTCATGGCCCAGAACGGCGATCCGGCGACGTATGTCATCACCGACACCAACGCCTGGGCCGCCACCGACCTCAAGCGCCACTACAACCAGGAACGGCTGCGCAGCATGGTCTCGCTGATCCTGATGTCGCCCGAATTCCTTACCCGCTGAGCAGGTGCCGCCATGACCACCCGACGCGATTTCCTCAAGGGCACCTGCGCCACCGCCGCCGCGACCGCGGTCGGCGGGCCGTCGCTGCTGTTCGCCGCGCCCGCCTTCGCCGCCGCCAACGGCCACGACACCGTCGTGCACCTGTTCCTGCGCGGCGGCCTGGACGGCCTCAACCTGGTGGTGCCGATCGACGGCGCCGACCGCACGTTCTACGAACAGGCGCGGCCCAACCTCGCCATCGCCGCGACCGGCACCTACGGCGCGCTGCCGCTGACGCTCGCCAGCGGCGGCGGCACCGGCTTCGGCCTGCATCCCTCGGCGACCGGGCTGCGCGATCTGTGGGTCGCCGGACGCCTGGGCATCGTCCACGCCTGCGGCCTGCTGACCAGCGTCACCCGCAGCCACTTCGACGCCCAGCTCTACATCGACCTGGGCACGCCCGGCGCGCAAGGCATCGGCAGCGGCTGGATGGCGCGGGCGATGAACACCCAGCCCAACCTCAGCGGCAGCGAGCAACTGCCGGCGCTCGGCGTCGGCGCGCGCCAGCCGGCGGGCCTGCTGTCGTCGGTGCAGGCGCTTACCATGGCCAGCCCGTCGGACTTCGCGCTCAACGCCGGCGCGTGGTCGTGGCAGACGGCGCGCAGCGGCGCGCCGGCGGGCTTTCGCGGCGTCAACGAAACCTTGGCCAGTCTGTGGACCGGTACTTCGGCGCTGGAACTCGGCGGCCAGCGCGCCGACCGCGCACTGCAGGTGATCGCCAGGCAAAGCTACAGCGCGGTGCCGGCCGGCTGGCCGACCACGACCTTCGCCCAGCAGCTGTGGACCATCGCCCAATCGATCCAGTTCGGCCTCGGCCTGCACTACGCCACGCTCGACCTCGGCGGCTGGGATACGCACGACGGCCAAGGCACCGCGGGCAGCGGCTACCACTACTACCAGAACAAGATCGCCGAACTATCGCAGGGCCTGTCGGCGTTCTACGCCGCGCTCGACGCCAGCGGCCACGCCGGGCGCGTGACCGTGGTCGTGCAATCCGAATTCGGCCGGCGCGTGCGCGCCAACGCCAACGGCGGCACCGACCACGGCTATGGCAATCCGGTGCTGGTGCTCGGCGGCGCGGTCAACGGGCGGCGTTTCTACGGCTCGTGGTCGGGGCTGGATCCGGAAATCCTGTCGCCGCACTTCGGCGACGTGCCGGTCACCACCGACCATCGCCAGGTGCTGGCCGAACTGCTGGTCAAGCGCATGGGCAACAGCAACCTGGCCAACGTGTTCCCCGGCTACAGCGGCTACGCGCCGATGGGGATCGTGCGCGACTTCGGTACGCTCGCGCCGAAGCCGGCGCCGGGCGCGCGACGCGTGCAGGCGGCGCAGGCGCAGGCGGCCGCGGCGAGCGAGCCCGATCTGCTCGAACGCTTGATGCGTTACGTGCAGGAACTGGTGGACTGAAACGAAGCCGCGCGGGCAGCGGCGCGCGACGCCGCTCCCCGCGCGTTTCACCCCACCGCGCCGAACTTGTCGGCGAACACCTGCGCCACCCAGTCCACGAACGCGCGCACCCGCGGCGACAGTTGCCGGTGCTGCGGATACATCGCCCAGGCCGGCACGCCGGGGCTGGCGAACTCGGCCAGCACTTCGACCAGGCGGCCATCGTCGAGATACGCCTCCACGCCGTGGCGCGGCAACTGGATCAGGCCGCAGCCGCGCAACGCGGCCGCGGCGTAGCAGGCGGCGTCGTTGACACCGATCCAGCTCTCCAGCTGGTATTCGCGCAGCGCGCCGTCGACGCTCAGCTCGAAC
This sequence comes from Lysobacter enzymogenes, assembly GCF_017168095.1. GTDB lineage: Bacteria > Pseudomonadota > Gammaproteobacteria > Xanthomonadales > Xanthomonadaceae > Lysobacter > Lysobacter enzymogenes_D. The sequence goes on from NZ_LXSD01000424.1 coordinate 3,143, forward strand.
GGATAACGCAGGTCGCGATCGCTGGCGAAGAAGCCGACCGCGCGATGCGCGGCCAGCTCGTCGGGATGGCGCGGCACGCCGAAGCGCTGCAGGTAATCCGGGCTGGCGCATACCACTTCGGGCATGGTCGCGATCTTGCGCGCCACCAGCGTCGAATCGCGCGGTATCCCTGAGCGCACCACGCAGTCGATGCCTTCGCCCACCAGATCGACCAGACGGTCGCCGCTGCTGACTTCCAGTTCGATGCGCGGATAGCGCGCATGGAACTCGTCGATGCGCGGCAGCACGATGCCGGTGGCGTGGATGCCGTGCAGGTCGACGCGCAACACGCCGCGCGGATCGCTGGCGACCTGGGCCAGCGCCGCGTCGGCGTCGTCGAGCTCGGCCAGCACGTGCACGCAGCGTTCGTAGTAGGCCTGTCCGTCCAGAGTCGGCCGCACTTGCCGCGTGGTGCGTTCGAGCAGGCGCGCGCCGAGCCGCGCTTCGAGTTCCTTGATCGCATGGGTGGCGGTAGCGCGCGGCAAATCCAGCAGCGCGGCGGCGCGGGTGAAGCTGCCCAGTTCGACGATGCGGACGAACAGGCGCAGGGTGTCGAGGCGGTCCATCGGCGGGCTCCGGCGGCTCGATTGTTGGCGATTTTTGAATTGTATTGCCAATCCGGCCTGATTTATCCAGCCTCACCCAACGCGCAGACTGCCTCCACCGCCAGCCCCGGGCCCCTACCGGCTCACTGGCCCCACCCGAACCGGAGTCCGTCCATGTCCGCCCAGACCGCCCATTCCTCCCCGGCCGCGCTCGTCACCGGCGCCTCGCGCGGCATCGGCCGCGCCATCGCCCTGCGCCTGGCCGCCGACGGCTACGCCGTCGCCGTCAACTACGCCGGCAACGTCGCCGCGGCCGATGCGGTCGTGGCCGAGATCGAAGCCGCCGGCGGCCGCGCGGTCGCGCTGCAGGGCGATGTCGCCGACGCCGACGGCATGCGCCGCGTATTCGCCACCGCCCGCGCCGCGTTCGGCCGCCTCGATGCGGTGGTCAACAGCGCCGGCGTGATGCCTTACGTGCCGGTCCAGGGCGGCGATCTGGCCGAGTTCGACCGCGTCATCGCGACCAACCTGCGCGGCAGCTACATCGTGCTGGGGCTGGCCGCCGAACACCTCGGCCACGGCGGCCGCATCGTCGCGCTGTCGACCAGCGTGATCGGCAAGGCGTTCCCGAACTACGGCCCGTACATCGCGTCCAAGGCCGGCGTCGAAGGCCTGGTGCACGTGCTCGCCAACGAACTGCGCGGACGCAACATCACCGTCAACGCGGTCGCGCCGGGGCCGGTGGCGACCGAGCTGTTCCTCAACGGCAAGACGCCCGAGCAGATCGCCCACTTCACCTCGCTGGCGCCGCTGGAGCGCCTGGGCGCGCCGGAGGAGATCGCTGCGGCGGTGTCGTTCCTGGTCGGCGCCGACGGCGCCTGGGTCAACTCGCAGGTGCTGCGGGTCAACGGCGGCTACGTGTTTTGAACGCGGACATTTTCACGGCGTCCTCGCTTGCGAGCGTCGCGACCTGAGCGCGAAGCGTCGGGCCTGAAGGCCCTCCCACAAGGCAGTGGAAGTCCCTCCCACAGGGCAGCGGCCGTTGTGGGAGGGACTTCAGTCCCGACGCTCTCGTTCCAGATCGCGGCGAGCAACCCAGAAAGCTCGGAAAACATCCTCCCGAATCGTCCACCCCGGGCGCCCCGCGCCCGCCAGCGGAGCTTCGCCATGACCCAGCAAATCGTCCTCATCACCGGCGCCTCCAGCGGTTTCGGCGCGCTCGCCGCGCGCGCGCTGGCCCGCGCCGGCCACACCGTCTACGCCAGCATGCGCGAGACCGCCGGCCGCAACGCCGCGCAAGTCGCTGCCGCGGCCGACTACGCGCGCGAACAGGGCGTGGACCTGCGCACGCTCGAACTCGACATCGCCTCGCAGGCCTCGGCCGATGCCGCCATCGACGCGATCATCGGCGCGCACGGCCGCCTCGACGTGCTCGTGCACAACGCCGGCCACATGGCCTTCGGCCCGGCCGAAGCGTTCGCGCCGGAGCAGTTCGCCCAGCTTTACGACAGCAACGTGCTCGGCGCGCAGCGGGTCAACCGCGCCGCGCTGCCGCATCTGCGCGCGCAGCGCCGCGGCCTGCTGCTGTGGGTCTCGAGCAGCAGCGCGCGCGGCGGCACGCCGCCGTACCTGGCGCCGTACTTCGCGGCCAAGGCGGCGATGGATTCGCTCGCAGTCAGCTACGCCGGCGAACTGGCGCGCTGGGGCATCGAAACCTCGATCCTGGTGCCCGGCGCGTTCACCTCCGGCACCAACCACTTCGCCCACGCCGGCGCCCCGTCCGACAGCGCGCGCGTGGCCGACTACGAAAGCGGCCCGACCGCAGGATTCGGCGAGGAAATCCTGCGCAAGCTCGCCGCCGGGGTTCCCGCCGACGCCGACCCGGCCAGCGTCGCCGAAGCGATGGTCGCGATCCTCGAACGCCCCTACGGCCGGCGGCCGTTCCGCGTCCACATCGACCCCGCCGACGACGGCTCGGAAACCGTCAGCGCCGTCGCCGACCGCATCCGCGCCGAATTCCTGCGCCGCAACGACCTCGCCGACTTGCTGACCCCACGCCTGACGTGAGCAGCGCCAGCCCCCTGTAGGAGCGGCGCAAGCCGCGACTGCGACACCGCAACCACGACGCAACCCGCAACACCGACGCGCAAAAACGCACGGGCCGGAGCTATCGCTCCGGCCCGTGCGCCGTCTCGTTGCGCCGGCGGCGGCCGTCCTGGCGGCCGTCGGCGGAGGGAGGTCTGCGGTGCACAGTGGCAGCATGCAGCGCCGCCGCCAATAAGACCTGTCAGAAACAACGGTCGTCGCCGGTATTCGTTGCACCGGGCTCGGTAGGCGCCGGCCTTCGCATTCGACGAGCGGGCCGCTCTCGCCACGCCGGCCGGCGATGAGTCGGCGCGCATCGCGGCGTGCGCGCGACCGTGCCGGCTGCAGCGCGCGCCCCGCAACCGCGCCGCTTCGCGCTTATGATTCCTCGACTCCCTCGCCACCGAGCCACTCCGAGGACGACAGTGCGCAAACAAGGACGGACCTGGATCTGGCTGCTGGCGCTGGGCGCCACCGCGGCAGGCATGTACTACTGGGGCCGGCGCAGCGGCGACCCGCTGCCGCCGCCCGCGCTCGCCGCGGCGTCCGCGCGCGGCGT
>NZ_LXSD01000425.1:0-2872 GCF_017168095.1 Lysobacter enzymogenes
TCGGCGACCGCCGCGCGCCACTGCGGCTGCGCGGCCAGCCGCGACGGCGCCTCGGCGTCGGCGCAGCGCGCGAACCAGACCAGCGCCGGCTCGCCCTCGCGCACCGGCAAGCGCGGGAATGCGTTCGGCGTGTCGTCGCTGACGTACACGCCGAGCAAGGCCAGGCCGGCCGCGGACAACTGCGGCGCGAACTCGCGCTCGAAGCGTTCGAGGAAACCGTCCTGCGCCGGTGCGTGCAGCTCGCATACGCCGATGCAGATCGTGCCGCCGTCCTCGCCGGTGTCGCTGCCGCTGCCGTTACCGTTACCGTTACCGTTACCGCCGCCGAGCGGCGCGCGTTCGCGCACGGCCGCGGGCAGCGCGGTGTGCGCCCGCGCCGGCTTGAGCAGGCGCACGTCGTCGCTGTCGATCATGGTCGCGTTGGCGGCGTCGCGGTGGCGCTTCCAGGTCGGGCCGGCGTAGAAACCCTGCAGGGATTCGGCGCGCAGCGCGTGGCCGGGAAAGCCGCGCACCCAGGTGTAGCGGTCCGCATCGTCGAGCTCGCGGAACTGGCCGATCAGGTGCATGCCGACGGCTTCCTGCGATTCGACGAACTCGCGCTCGAACAGCGCGATCAACTCGTCGCGGCGTCCGGGCTTCAGCGTGTAGCGGCGCAGTTCGATCACCGCGTCCTCGTGCCGCAAGCGGCCGTCCTCGCCGCGCCGGCGCAGCCACATATGCCAGTTGGTTTCCCAGGTGGCGCCGCCGTCGACGGAGAATTGCTGATGCCAGTGCGCGGTGTTCGCGCCGATCCCGCTCCAGACGAAGCGCGCGCGCACCGGCCGGCCCTCGTGTTCGAGGTCGCCTTCGAACACGCCCACGCCGTCGGCGAAGCCGCCGCCGACCGGCGGCTCCAGCACGCCGTCGTGGCTGCCGGCCCACCAGATGTTCCAGCGCCGGCGCTGCAGGTCGAACAGGCGCAGGGTCATGCCCTGGAAGTCTTCGGCCTGGCCCGGCCGGCGCCAGTCGCTGAGGAAGGCATCGACGTTGCCGAGCCCGCCGAGCACCGGCTCGCAGCTCTGGGTGGCGTGGAAAACGTCCCAGTCGTCGCAGCCGGTCAGGCGCTGGCGCAGGCGCTCGTTGCGCACCTGCCAATGGCCGTGCAGGAAATCGAAGTCGTGGCGGCCGTCGTGGTTCATCGCGATCCCGGAGGTTGGAAACCGGGCCAGGATGCGCGCGGGCTGCTGCCAGCACCTTGTCAGCAGGGCGGTGCGGGCGCGAATCCGCACCCCCTGCGCAACCCGCGGCCGCCCCCTGTAGGAGCGGCGCAAGCCGCGACCGCGAATCCGCAACGACGACGCCAACCGCCTGCGGTCGAGCGGCGCCGGCGGTCGAGGGGTCGCGGTCGCGGCTTGCGCCGCTCCTACACGGGGCCCGGGCGGCTTACGGCGCGACCGGCGGGAACCAGACGCAGACTTCGAAGCCGCGGCCGGGGCCGCGCGGGTCGTCGGCGCCGCGCTCCAGGCCGGGGCCGCATTCGATCTTGGCGCCGTGGGTCTGGGCGATGCGCGCGACCAGCGACAGGCCGATGCCGCTGCCGCCGTCGGGGCTGCCGGGCGCGCGGTAGAAGCGGTCGAAGATGCGCTCGCAGTCCTGCTGCGCCACGCCCGGGCCGTTGTCGGCCACGCGCAGCACCGCGCCGCCGGCTTCGGCCGAACAGCTCACCGCGACCTGGCCGTCGGCGCCGGCGTGGCGCACGGCATTGTCGATCAAGTTGCGCAGCAGGATGCCGAGCTGGTCGACGTCGCCGAGCAGGCGGGTCGGTTCGGCGCGCAGGCTGATGCGCTGGCGGCGCTCGCGCGCCAGGGTCTCGAAATCGCGGATCACCAGCACCACCAGGTCCGACAGGTCCAGCGGCGCCAGCCGCACGCTCTCCTCGCCGGCGTCGAGCCGGGCCAGGTCGAGCAACTGCTCCGACAGGCGCGCGCTGCGGCGCACGCCGGCGCTGAGCTTGCGCAGCGCTTCGTTCTTCTCTTCCAGCGTGTTCGCGCGCAGCGCCAGTTCGGCGTGGGTGCTGAGTACCGCCAGCGGCGTGCGCAGCTCGTGCGCGGCGTCGGAGATGAAGCGGCGCTCGTGCTGCACGGCGGCGTCGACGCGTTCGAGCTGGCCGTTGAAGGCTTCCACCAGGGGATGGAATTCCGACGGCAGCGGATGGGTCGGCAGCGGGGTCAGGTCCAGCGGCTGGCGCTGCAACAGGGTGCGGCGCAGCGCGGTGATCGGCCGCAGCGAGCGCCCGATCACCAGCCAGGTGGCGAGCGCGAACACCACCAGGATCAGCGCCGCGGCGAGCAGGCTGCCGAGGATCCAGCCGCGCAGCTCCTCGATCGCCATGCGCTTGGTCCGGCCCACCTGCACCACCAGGCCGCGCTTGGGATCGCTGAGGGTGTAGACCTGCCAGCGCTCGCCGTCGATGACGCGGCGGGCGAAGCCGTCCTTGAACTCGGGATTGAGCGGCTGCATCGGCGCGGCCGCCGAGTACACCACGTTGCGGCCCTGCGCCCACACCTGGAAGCTCATCTTGTGGTCGGCGTTGACCGGCACGGCAACCCGCCGCGGGTCGCGCGAAGGCAGCCGTTCCAGGCCTTCGGGCATGGAGCCGAGCACCTGCTCGGCGATCTCGCGCAGCGAGTGGTCGAGCATGCCGGTGCGCTCGCGGCCGAGCTGCCAGATCTGGCAGCTCAGCCACACGAACCAGGCCAGCAGCACCGTCTTGAACAGCACCCAGGTGAGCTTCCAGCGCAGCGAGCGGCCGGCCGGGAACTCGCGCGAGCGCCGGCAGCGTTCGCGCCAGCCCACCCGCTCGGGGTCGCGCGCGCGCTCGCCGGTCGCGCGC
>NZ_LXSD01000426.1:0-16075 GCF_017168095.1 Lysobacter enzymogenes
CTGGCCTTGCGCGCGCAGGCGCTGGCCGCGCTCGGCCGCGCCGGCGAGGCCTACGGCCTGCTCGGCGCGCTGCGCCAGAGCAACGCCTGGCCGGCCGCGCAGCTGAGCCGGCTGGAAGCGCAATGGGCCGAAGCCGCGCTGCGCGAAGCCGCCGACGCCAACGTGCTGGCCGACCTGTGGGAAAGCCTGCCCAAGCCGCTCAAGAACGAACCCGCCGCGGTCGCCGCCTACGCCGAGCGCGCCGCCGACATGCGCTGGGAAGAAGCCGCGGCGAAGAGCCTCGAGCAGGCGCTGGACGCGCGCTGGGACGAATCGCTGGCGGCGCTGTACGGACGCCTGCCGATCGGCCGCCTCGATGCCCGCCGCGCCCAGGCCGAACGCTGGCTGGCCGGACACTCGGGTAGCCCCGGTCTGCTGCTGAGCCTGGCCCGGCTGGCGCGCACCCAGGGCCAATGGCCGCAGGCCGAGGCCTATCTGCACCGCGCGCTGGCCCAGGGCGCCGGCAGCGAGGCCTGGGAAGAACTCGGCCACGGCTTCGCCCAGGCCGGCGACGAAAGCCGCGCGCGCCTGAGCTACCTCAACGCATTGCGCGCCGCGCGCGGCGAAGCGCCGAGCGAACTGCCCGGCCGCGATCTGCGCCAGAAGCTGTTCGACCAAGCGGTGGTGGAAGAGCGCGACGAGTTCGGCATGCCGCGCCTGCGCGGTTGAGCGGTTGAGCGGTTGAGCGGTTGAGCAGTTGAGTGGCTCAGCAGTTGAGCGGCTGAGCAGTTGAGTGGTTGCGCGGTTGCGCCGTGGCAGGGATTTCAGTCCCGATGCCTTGCGGCCCGCTCGCCGCGCGCTCGCGTCGCGGCTGAGACGAAAGCATCGGGACTGAAGTCCCTCCCACAAAAACCCGTTGCGCTCGCTACTGCATCGCCCGCTCGGCGTTTTGCCGTTGTGGGAGGGATTTCAGTCCCGACGCCCTTCGCTCGATTCGCGCGCCGCACAGCGCTACTCAAGCATCGCCGCCGCGAAACCTCGGCAACCCCGCAAGGAACTCCGCGCCCGCGCCGCCGAAACGCGCGTACCGCTCGGTGATGCGCTTGGCATACAGCATGCGCCCGGCGATCACGGCGACCAGGATCGAAGCCAGCAACAACGCGCCCGACAGCGCGAACAGCGGCCCCGACTCGTTCATCCCGGCCGCGATCAAGCTCAGCACGCACGCGCCCAGGCAGCTCAGCGCGCCCACGATCAGCCGCGAGCGGCGCCGCGCGTGCCGTTCGCACAGGGTCGATTGCAGCGTGCACTTCTTGCGCACGACCAGCGAGACGATCAGGAAGATCAGCAAGTTCAGCAGCACCAGCAGCAGCCACCACGCGCTCTGCCAGTAGTAGGTCTTCTGCAGCCGGGCCTGGCCCGGCGCGTTGCACTTGACGCAGCGGCCGGGCAGCCGCGCGTCGCGCAGGGTCACCAGGTCGGGACCGTCGCGCCACGGGCCGCGGCGGTCGTCGGATTCGCTCGACGTCTCGTCGAAGGCGCTCTGCGGCGCCTGGTACGGATTGAAGTTCTGCATGGTGCGCCCTGTCGCTGCCGCGCTTCCGGCCCCGGGCCCCCTGCCCGGCGCGGCGTCCGCTGCGGCCGTTCCCCGCCGCCATCGTATCGCCGCGGGCGCGCCGGACAAAAGCGCCCGCGCTGCCGCGAACGAAAACGGCGCCTCGCGGCGCCGTCTTCGCGCCATCCACGGCCGCCGCTCAGCGCAGCGGCACGGTCAACGTCGCCGGACTCGCGGCCGGCGAACTGAAGCTCACCGTGCCGCCGATGCGGCTGGCGCCGGCGTAGCGCGCATCGTCGGTGTCGACCACCAGCACCAGGCGGCGGCCCGGCGGAATGTCCCAACTGGTCGCTTCCAGGCGCAGGTCGAGGTTCTGCGCCACGCCCGGCCGCGCGCCGCGCAGCGACACCGGCTTGTGGCTCAGCAACTGGCCGGTGCCGAGCAGGTCGACGCTGTAGAGATAGGCGAACAGGCTGACCTCGCTCTGGCTCGGCGTCACCGTGATGCGCAGCTGCGGCATGCCGCTGAGCTGGGCGCCGCTCCAGTACACCGGCGACTGCCACACCGCCGCGCCGGCGCGCGCGACCAGCGGGATCGACGCGGTCGGCGCGACCTGCAGCGACTGCAGGAAACCGCTGACCATGGCCACGCCCGAATCGGCCACGGTCGGCACGCCGGTGAGGATGGAATGGCTCCAGCCCACGCTCGGCGCATCGCGCAACTCGCCGGTCGGCGCGATCAGGCCGCCGGGCTTGCTCAGCGCGAACACGGTCGCGCCGCTCTGCACCGCGGCCCAGTCGGCGTAGCCGCGCCAATCGCCGTCCTGCGACTTCAGCCGTACCGCCGGTTCGCGCGGCACGCCGTTGTCGATGCCCTTGAGGTGATGGTCGAACCAGCGCTGCACCGCGGTGTAGGTCTCGTTCGGCAGGCCCAGCGCGCCGGGCGCTTCGACCGTGGCGTGGTCGCCATGCGCGAACAGCAACTGCTTGGGCCCGCTCAGCGCGTTGTAGAAATCCACGTACTGGCCGGGCGGGAACAGGCTGTCGTTGAAGGCGTTGGCCAGCAGCACCGCGGTGCCGTTGCGGTTCAGCGCGGCGACCTCGGTCATCGGGCTGCGCTGCGGCACGATCGGCAACAAGCCGGCGACGGCGCCGTCGAAATCGCCCAGGGCGATGCGCGCGGTGGCCTGGGCCAGTTCCGGGCCGGGCCGGCCGGTCAGCGCGCCGGCGACCACCAGCAGCGCCGCGCCCTGCTGGCTGACGGTGCGGTTGGCGTACAGCGAGGCTTCCAGATCAGCCCAGCCGCTCAGCGCGGCGACCGCCTTGATGCGCGGATCGCGCTCGGCGGCGAGCAGGCTGATGCCGGCGCCGTAGGAAATGCCGCTGGCGCCGATCCGGTTCGGATCCGAGGGCGTGTTCGCCAGCGCCCAGTCGATCACCGAACTGACGTCCTCGACCGTGCCCGGCCCGGCGATGTCGATCTGCCCGGCCGAATCCCAGAACCCGCGCGAGGTATAGCTCACCACCACATAGCCCTTGCCCGCGAGCTGGCCGGCGCGGCCGACGTACTCCAGGTTCGGCACGCCCCAGCTGGCCGGCATCACCAGCAGCGGGAACGGGCCCGGGCCCTGGTCCTTGGGCACCATCACGAAGGCGCCCATCTGCGCTCCGTCCCAGCCGGCGATGCGTTGGTACTGGCCGTTGAAACCGCCGGCATAGGCGGCCGGGGCGAACAGGCCCAGGAACAGCAACAGGAACGACAGCCACCACGTTTGGATCCTGCGCATGAGTCGTCCCCTCCCAAGGACCGGTCCTGCACGAATGGATACGTTTGCGTATGGTTTACCGCCCAGCGACCGTACCACTGCGCATGGAGGGCAACAACGTGGCGAGTCGGGCAACCAGGTGAACGTGGGCGACCTGGGTCACGGAATGCGTGGAAGAGGTGCCAGGAGGCGCGATATATCCGCCTTCTTGTGGCGAAAAATCCGTCCAGGCAGCCACAGCAGAGCGACGTTTGCAGGAGGGACTTCAGGCCCGATGCCCTCCTGTCAGCCGCGATTGGCGTTCGCCGCAGTGGAGCGAAAGGCATCGGGCCCGAAGGCCCTCCCACAGACTTCGCGCTATGCCACATACCCACGGCCAGAGAGGTGCCGCGGTGGCCGACTCCAGTTCCGACGCCCAGACAGCCGGAGGACAGCGGCTTTTGTGGGAGGCCTTCAGTCCCGATGCCTTTCGGTCAGCCGCCATGAGCGCTCACCGCATCGGAGCGAAAGGCATCGGGCCTGAGGGCCCTCCTACAGGCTTCGGGCACGCACCGCTCAGAAGTCGACGATCTCGCCGTTCTCGTCCAGGCGCGCATGCGCCACGCTGCGGTCGCGGATCAGCTTGAGCTGCGCTTCGACGATCTTGCGCAGGTACGCGGCATCCTCGGCCTCGACCTGCTTGCCGGGAAAGCCGGCGTCGGCGCGCAGCGCTTCGAAGCTGGCGCGGGCGTCGTCGAAGCGGCCCAGGCGCCGCTGCAGTTCGCCGACCAGCATGCGCGAGTGATAGGCGCGGTCGCTGCCGGCTTCGCGCGCGGCGCGCTGCTGCCAGGCCGCCAGCGCCTGCTCGGCGTAGCGCGGATAGCGGCGCGCGCCGGCTTCCCAGGTCGCGGCCAGCAGGATCTGCGCGACCTCGTCCTGCGACGCGCCGAAGTAGGCCTGCTGCTTGGCCAGCCGGTAGTACGGCGTGTCCTCGGCGGCCCAGCGGCGATAGTCGGGCGACGCCACGAACGCGCGCAGCCGCGCCAGTTCGGCTTCGCTGTATTCGCGTTTTTCGCCGACCACGAAGCCGTTGTCCGGACACACCGGCAACGGCCCGGGCGAGGCGATGGGGCCGAATTCCTGGCCGTCGAAGTAGCGGCCGAACGAGGTGCCCGACACCGCGACGCGGGCGGAGAAGGATTTTCCGTCGACGGGGCAGACGATCTGCATGTCGAGGATTTTCATCGCCGGCGCGGACAGCGGGGCCAGGCCGAGGGCGAGCGACAACGCGATAAGCAGGCGCATGACAGATCCTTGTCGTGACGGAAGCGGCATTGTGCCTCAAAGCGCGAAGGCGAGGCCGTGGCGGTCGGGATGTGCGGCCGGAGACGGTGCGAGGGCGAAGCGGCGGGGACAAGAGCGTCGGGACTGAAGTCCCTCCCACAGGAGCTTCGGACACAAGCTGCTGAAGCTCCTCCCACAAGAGCCTCGGACACAAGCTGCTGAAGCTCCTCCCACAAGCGCTTCGGACAGAAGCTTCATGCTGCTTTTTTGTGGGAGGGCCTTCAGGCCCGATGCTTTCCGATCCGGCGCATCGCCTCCCAAAACAGCGGGGCCGAAGCTTCGCAGCTTCGGCCCCGATAAGACCCGCGATACCGCGGCGCGCCGCCGCAGCGCTCAGCGCTCCAGGATCGCCACCACGCCCATGCCGCCCGCGGTGCAGATCGAAATCAGGCAACGGCCGCCACCGCGCTGCTTGAGCTCCTTGGCGGCGGTGGCGACGATGCGCGCACCGGTCGCGGCGAAGGGATGGCCGGCGGCCAGCGAGGAACCGTTCGGATTGATCTTGGCCGGGTCGATCTTGCCCAGCGGCGCATCCAGGCCGAGCCGGTTCTTGCAATAGTCCTCGCTCTCCCACGCGCGCAGCGTGCACAGCACCTGCGCGGCGAAGGCCTCGTGGATTTCGTAGATGTCGAAATCCTGCAGGGTCAGGCCGTTGCGCTTGAGCATCTCCGGCACCGCCACGGTCGGCGCCATCAGCAGGCCCTCGCCGTGGACGAAGTCGACCGCGGCCACCTGCGCATCGCGCAGGTAGCACAGCACTTCGTGGTTGTGCGCCTGCGCCCATTCCTCCGACGCCAGCAGGCAGGCCGCGGCGCCGTCGGTCAACGGAGTCGAGTTGGCCGCGGTGAGGGTGCCGCGCCCGGAGGTCTTGTCGAACGCCGGCTTCAGCGTGGCCAGCTTTTCCAGCGAGGAATCGGCGCGCAGGATGTTGTCGCGCGAAACGCCGCGGAAGCTCACCACCAGGTCGTCGAAGAAACCGCGCTCGTAGGCGGCGGCCAGCTTCTGGTGCGAGGACAGCGCCCACTCGTCCTGCGAATCGCGCGAGATGTTCCACTGCTTGGCCATGTCCTCGCAGTGATCGCCCATGCTCTTGCCGGTGCGCGGTTCGGCCACGCCGGGGAACTCGGGCTTGAGCTCGCGCAGGTGGAAGCCCTTGAACGCGGCGATCTTGTCCTTGGTGGTCTTGGCCCGCGCAGCCTGCAACAGGCGCCGGCGCAGGCTGCGGCCGTAGACGATCGGCACGTCGGAGGTGGTGTCCGAACCGCCGCCGATGCCGGCCTCGATCTGCCCGGTGGCGATCTTGTTGGCGATGGTGATGATCGAATCCAGCGAGGTGCCGCAGGCGCGCTGCAGGGTGATGCCCGGAGTCAGCGGCGACAGCCCGGACGACAGCGCGGCTTCGCGGCCGAGGTTCCAGTCGCTGCTGTGCTTGATCACCGCGCCCATCGCCACCTCGCCGAGCTGCTGGCCGTGCAGGCCGAACTTCTCGACCAGCGCGCCGAGCGTGCGCACCGACATTCCCAGGTTGCCGACGTCCGCATAGGCGGTGTTCTGCCGGCAGAACGGGATTCGCACGCCACCGAGCACGGCGACGGGACGGTTTTGACGCATCGGCAGCACCTCTGAAGAAGCGGTTTCGGGGAACTCGCGCGGGCCCGCGGGGCAGAGCGGGCATAATGTGGCCCAGTGTAGCGCCGCCAGCGCGCTCTACCAAACGCCAGCGTATCCTCGGTGACCATGACCCCCGAAAGCCCTTCCGTCCGCGGCCCCGCCGCGCCCCTGCACGTCCTCGGCGCGCTCGCCCTGGAGCTCAAGGGCGACGCCGCCGTGGAACGCAGCGCCCTCGCCCGCCAGGACGCCGGCGCCCTGTCGGAGAAGATCGCCCGCGACCTGGCCGGCTTCGCCGCCGACACCGCGGCGCTGGACCTGGTCACCGTCGGCGCCCATTACGACCCGGTCGAGCTGCTGCGCCCGGGCTGGCCGCTGCACCGCGAACTCGACGAACTGGCCGCGCGCGCGCCGCGCGAGCGCGGCGCCGAACAGGCCGGCCGGGTCATCGCCTTCGGCGCCCACGACGACCAGTTGCCCGGCGCGCTGACGCCCTCGCCCGACTTCGCCGGCGGCCCGCTGCGGCTGGTGCCGTTCGCCCTGAGCGGCTCGCCCGAACTGGTCGCCCGGGTCGGCGAGACCCTCGAATCCAGCCTGCTCGAACGCGGCATGGCCGGCGCCGACACCGCGCTGGCGGCGCAGGCCGCGTTCGGCCTCAAGGTCGAGCACGCCCGCTACCTCACCGTGCACGACCTGACCGCGATGATGGCCATGCAGTACGAGCACGCCGGCCTGGGCCCGCTGTGGCCGCTGCTGGAAACCGCGCTGCTGCAGCCCGAAGGCGAGGAATGGCTCGACGCCGCGCCCGAACCGCTGGTGCACTACGCCGACGGCGAAGCCCGCATCGCCCTGTTCTCGCCGGCCGCCTGGCATGCGCGCTACGCGCCCGAGGCGCCGTGCGACACCGCCGAGTGCCGCGACAAGCTCAACCGCCGCTACCAGCACTTCGAAGCGCGGCTGCGGCAGATCTCGGCGGTGCTCGGCGCGCACGGGGTGCCGGTGACGTTCGTGCACTGCGACGGCGATTACCAGCCCGGCGACTTGTGAATCCGGCCCGGCGGCGCCGGGTTCAGTCCTTGAACTTGCCTACCCGGCGGCCGCAGGCGAGGTAGCGCTCGTGCGAACGCCAGGCCTCGTCGAGGCTGGGCTCGCGGATGCGTTCGAACAGCTTCTTGAGGGTTTCTTCGTCGTTCGCGTCACAGGCGAAGCTGGCGTAGTTCTGCAGGTTCCACTGATCCGGGTAGCGCGCGATCACGTCCTCGAAGCCGGCGCGCATGCGGTCCCAGTTGGCTCGCGTGTCAGCGAACAGCTCGCCCTCGTATTCGATTTGCGAGACGTACCAATACATGCGCGCGTACATCCCGCGGCCTTCGGTTTTCTGGGTGCGGGCGACCGCTTCGCTGGTGAAGTGCTCGATCTGCTCGGCGCTGCCGTGCCATTTTGGCAGCAAGGATTGCAGCATCGCGAAGTACATCGGGTAGTACGCCGGGAATTTTTCCAGCCCCTCATCGAAAATCGCAAACGGGGACTTCTGCCGGGCACGCAGCAGGTCGATCGCCTGTTCGTAATATTCGGGCCGGGCCGCAACGATGGCCTTCTCCGCGTCGAGATAGTCCTGCGCTCGCCCCAACCAATCGAAGAACGGCCGCCAGTTGCGCTCTTCAACGCTGGCGGCGTAGCCGTTACCGCGGATCGCCCAGGCGCGCGCAACCATCAGATCCGCACGCAACAGCCGGGCCAAGGCCGACTGCGGGCGTTCGCGCAACCACTGCTGCAGCAACTCGTCGCGGGCGACATAGGCCTCGTCGCTCTTGGCTGCGGCGCGCAAGGCCGCGAGCCACATGCCGCTTTTCCACAAACCGCTGGGCGTTCGTTCGGACTGCAGCGCATAGTCGTCGTATACCCGATCCAACTCGGCGAAATCGCGCGCTGCGAACAGCTTGCGCGCACGCGCCGGCAGCTGCTGACGAATCTCCATCTCCGGGCTGTTCTTGAACACCGCCGCCAGGTGTTGCTGACGCTTGATCTCGCGTTCGTAGTCGGCCGGATAGAACTCGCGCAAGTCTTCGAGCGTCGGGTTTCGCCGACGCTCAAGCTCCTTCATACGCTGCTCGAACTGAGCGCGCCCGAGCGCCTTGCGCTCGGCGATGAGCGCCTTTTGCGCGGCGATCTGCTGCTCGCGGGTCAGTCCTGCAGGAATCGACGGCACCGCAGGCGCGACGGATGTATTGGACGACGATGTGGCCGACGGAGGCTCGGCATGCGCAGACATCGCCCAGGCGAGCGCTAACGACACCCCTAACAGCCCGGTACGGGCCAGGCGCCTTCCTTGCATGACACTCTTCCTTTCAGGATCGATTCGGAAATCGGCAAGTCGGAACTCAGAACCCGGACTCGTAGATCCGGTACCCGCTCTCGTTCATCCCCTGCGAGCGGTAGGTGTTCTGCGCGGCGATGTTCTCGCGCTCGACGTACAGACGCAAGCCGACAACGGCAGGATCGGCCTGCGCCAAAGCCGCTACGTGACTATGCAGTGCATCGTATACACCCTGCCGCCGATGCTCAGGGTCGACATAAACGCTCTGAATCCACCACCACTCGCCGTTGCGCCAATCGCTCCATTCCCGCGTCAGCATCAACGTGCCCGCGGGGACGGCGATGGTTTCGCGGCCAGCGGTGTCGGCTTCGCGCATGGCGACGAAGTAGCGCGCCTTGGCCGGATCGCCCAGGCCGGCGGCGACGCCGGCGTGGACGGTGGCCGGGTCCAGGCGCTTGTGCTCGGTTTCCCAGGCCATCGCGATCATCCATTGCGCGATCAGATCGCAGTCGGCGGGCGCGGCGTCGCGGATGCGCAGGCGGGTCATGGCGGTGGCTTCGGTGGTGGAAGTGGAGGATTGCCGTTGCGTCGAACTGCCCGCCGACGGCGGCGACGCCGTCGGTGGGAGGGACTTCAGTCCCGGTGCTTTGCGCTCAGCCGCTGCGGACCCGCACGCGATGACATCGCAGCGGTGGCCCTGCGCGACCATGAGGCTCGATCATCGACTTGCGCTGGCTCCTGCGTCCCGCCGCTTCCGGGTTTCCAGCAGCGGTGAACATCGCCGCGCCGGCGCGAACAGCTTCGGGCCTGAAGGCCCTCCCACAAGTCGAACAGCTTCGGGCCTGAAGGCCCTTCTACAAGTCGAACAGCCTCGGGCTAACAAGCCCTGCCGCGAATCAGCGGCCGGTCTTGATCACGCCGCAGGCCAGGCGCGCGCCGGCGTTGCCGGTCGGCTGGCTCTTGTAGTCGTCCGGCGAGGCGTGGACGATCACCGCGCGGCCGGCGACGTCGTTGGGCGCGCCGCCGCCGAGGGTCACGCCGCTGGCGTGCGCATCGACCTTGGCCACGCCTTCGGCGTTGGCGACCAGGTTGTCCATGTCGCCGGCGTGGTGCGCGCCGTGGTCGACCTGGCCGTGCGGCTGCGCGGCCGGATTGAAATGGCCGCCCGCGCTGGTGGCGTCGGCGGCGCTGCAATCGCCTTTCTCGTGGATGTGGATGGCGTGGGTGCTGTTGGGAGTCAGGCCGCCGATCTCGCCGGTGAGGTGCACGCCGTCGCCCATCGGCCGCACGGTGAGCTTGCCGCTGACCAGGCTGCCGGAGGCCGAGGCCAGCACCACGGTGGCCGAGCTGGCGGTGGACACCGGCTTGGCGCTGGCGGCCGGCGGCGGCGTGGGTTTGACGGTCTGGCCGCCGCAGGCCGCGAGCGCGGCGGTGGCGGCGGCGAGTACGGCGATGCGAAGAGTCGCGGACATGGCGGTGCTCCTGTGTCGGCGGCGTCGCGCGGCGACGCCCGGTCGTGGGTCCGACGCTAGCTGGGCCTGGGTTCAGCGCGAGTGAAGCGCGCGAAGGCGTGGCGGCGCGGCGTGTGTGGTGGCCTTGCGCCGCGATTATGGCGGCGATGCGGGCGGTCGCGCCACGGCGCGGGCGAGTCGCCAAGCGGTGCATCGTTGCGTTGCGGCAAAGGCGGCGTCGCTGCGAGGTGCGAGCCGCGTTGCGATCGTGCGTGCGGTCCCGGCGGTTGTGGGAGGGTCTTCAGGCCCGACGCTTTTCGCTCCGATGCCCAGCCCCCCGAAGTCGAGCGTCGTCGCAGCGGGAACAAGAGCGTCGGGCCTGAAGGCCCTCCCACAAGTGCACGGCCGCACAGCGAAGTCGCCGCCGACCGATTCGCGCAAGACCGGGCTCAGTTGCGACGACGGCCCGACCCGAGCTTGCGCGTCAGCGTGTTGCGGCCCAGGCCCAAGCGCGCGGCGGCCTCGGTGCGGCGTCCACCTGTGTGCGCCAGCGCAGCTTCCAGCAACGCGCGGTCGAAACGCTCGCGCGCGTCCGCGTGCAGGTTCGCGCGGCCTTCGGCCAGTTGCGCGCGCGCCCAGGCCGACAGCAGCGCTTCCCACGATTCGCCGGCGGCAGCCGCGGCCGCGGCCGCCGGTTCGGCGCCGAGCGCGTCGTCCAGATCCTCGCGCGCGATCGCCTCGCCCGGCGCCAGCGCGGCCAGGCGCCAGCACACGTTCTCCAGTTCGCGCACGTTGCCGGGCCAGTCGTGCGCCATCAGCCGTTCCAGCGCGGGCTTGGACAGGCGCTTGAGCGGCGCGCCGAAGCGCTGCGCGGCGGCGGCGAGGAAACGCTCGGCCAGTTGCGGCACGTCGCCGCGGCGCTCGCGCAGCGGCGGCAGGCGCAGGCGCACCACGTCCAGGCGGTGCAGCAGGTCGGCGCGGAAGCGTCCCTGCGCGACCAGGCCTTCCAGATCCTGATGGGTCGCCGCGATCACCCGCACATCGACCCGGATCAGCTCGCGCCCGCCGACGCGGAAGAACTCGCCCTCGGCCAGCACGCGCAGCAGCCGGGTCTGCAGCGGCAGCGGCATGTCGCCGATTTCGTCGAGAAACAGGCTGCCGCCGTGCGCCTGCTCGAAACGGCCGACGTGGCGGCGCTGGGCGCCGGTGAACGCGCCGGCCTCGTGGCCGAACAATTCGCTTTCCAGCAGCTCGGCCGGAATCGCCGCGGTGTTGAGCGCGACGAAGGGCCGCTGCGCGCGCGGCGATTCGCGATGCAGCGCGCGCGCGACCAGTTCCTTGCCGGTGCCGGTCTCGCCGGTGATCAGCACCGACAGCGGCGCCTGGGCGAGCCGGCCGATGGCGCGGAACAAGGTCAGCATCGCCGGCGTGTCGCCGATCAAGATGTCGGCGGCGGCCGCCTCGGCTTCGGGCTCGGCCGAGATTTCCGGCGCGCTGGTCGCCAAGGTGCGCGCGGCCAGCGCCACCGCTTCGTCCAGGTCGAACGGCTTGGACAGGAACTCCTGGGCGCCGCCGCGGAACGCGCCGGCGGTGCTGGCCACGTCGGTGTAGGCGCTCATCACCACCACCGGCAGCGACGGCGCGCGCGCCTTGAGTTTTTCCAGCAAGGCCAGCCCGCTGTCGCCGGGCATGCGCACGTCGGTGAACAGCAGGTCCGGCGCGCCGCGCTGTTCCAGCGCGCTGAGCGCGTCGGCGGCGTTCTCGAAACCGTCCACGGCGTAGCCGGCCTCGCGCAGCGCGGTGGCGAGCACGAACCGGACCGAACGGTCGTCGTCGACGACCCAGATGCGCGCGGCGCTCATGCGCTCTCCTGCGTCGATGCGGCTGCGCCGTCCTCGATGTGCATCGGCAGCAGCAGGGTGAATACGGTATGGCCCGGCCGCGAGCGGTAGGTCAGCGAACCGCGGTGTTCGCGCGCGACCTGCTGCGCCAGCGCCAGCCCCAGGCCGCTGCCTTCGGCGCGGCCCGACACCAGCGGCAGGAACAACTGCTCGGCCAGTTCCTCGGGCACGCCGCGGCCGTCGTCGATGATTTCCAGGCGCAGCGCGATCGGGTGCGCGCTGTCGCCGATGCGCGCGCCGTGCTCGACCCGGGTGCGCAGGTGGACGTGGTTGGCGCCGGCCTCGATCGCGTTGCGCGCCAGGTTCCACACCGCCTGCATCAAGCGGTCGGCGTCGCCGGCGAACTCGGGCAGGCTCGGGTCGTAGTCGCGCACCAGCCGCACCGCCCAGCCGGCGTCGGCCTCGGCCAGACGCAGCACCCGTTCGAGCACGGCGTGGATGTTGAGCGGCGCGTGCGGCCGCGGCGGCGCCGGCGTCAGCAGGCGATCGACCAGGCCGGCGAGGCGGCCCACTTCGCTGTCGATCAATTCCACCAGCTCGCGCGAATCGGCGTCGTCGACGCGGCGCGCGAGCAGTTGCGCGGCGCCCTTCAGGCCGGCGAGCGGATTGCGCAGTTCGTGGGCGAGGCCCTTGAGCGAGGCCGACAGCGCCGACGGCAGCAACAGCGCCGGATCGTCGCCGGGGAATTCGTCGACCGGATGCGCCTCCAGCAACCAGCCGCCGTCGTCGCGCCGGCTCAGCCACAGGTCGGCGAAACGCTCCTCGCCGTCGCCGTAACGCAGGCGCATGCGGCGCATGCGCAGCGGCGCTTCGTCGCCGCCGGCGCGCGCCACCGCCAGCGCCAGACGGCCGTCGCCAGCGTCGAGCCCGGCCAGCGGCCAGCCCAGCAGGCGCCGCGCGCCGATGCCGAACCAGCGCGAGAACGCGAGGTTGCAGCCGGTCAGGGCGCCGGCCGCGTCGCTCCAGGCCACCGGGGTGGTGAGGGCGTCGAGGCTGAGGTCGGCGGAAAACGCGGGATCGGGCGGCATTGCACCATCTTAGTGCAAAGCACCGTCCGGCGCGGCGGCGTTGCGCGCGCGCCGCACCCGATCGGATCGGACCTCGCGCCCCGTCCGAACCGCTACAGCCCGGGTCGCGGCGCGGCCGTCGTCTCCGCCTGCTGGGCCGCCGCGTGCGCAGGGGCCTGGGCCTGCCTGCGCTGCGCCGATTCCAGCGCCGCCTGGCTGGCCTGCGAGGACTGCTCGAGCGGCGTCGCCAACCCGCGCTGGACGTCCACGGCCGCCAGATGGTTGACCGGCCCGCTCATGCCGCCGAGCACGCCGATCACCATCGAACGGTCGTTGTTGAACACCACGTGGTCGATCTTCGCCTGCGGAAACGCATCCTTCTGGCCCAGCGCCTGGGCGACGACCGCCGCGGCCAGCGCTTGCTTCTGTTCCGGGGTGAAGGCGGCAGCCGGGATGTTCGGCGACCGATCGAACGCGTCCAGCGCCTGCCGGTACATCGCATGCCCCGGGTGTCCCGATTGCGGCAACGTCGGCTCCTGCGCGCCGCGCGCCTGCTGGGCGGGGGAAGCGGTCGGAGCGGACGCAGCGCCCGGAGGCGTCGCAGTACCTGGAGGCGTTGGAGTTCCCGCAGGCGTCGATGTACCTGGCGGCGCCGGAGTTCCCGCAGGCGTCGAAGTACCTGGCGGCGCCGCAGTGCCCGCAGGCGCCGGAGCGCCCGGTGCGGGCGGCGCAGGCGACGCCGTCCCGGTCGGGACATGCTTGTTCTTGTTGGGGCCGTCGTAGGTGTGATCGAAACGGCCCACCGTCGCCGGCGATGTGCTGGTGTCGCGGTAGGACTGCGATGCGGTCGAGCCGGCGGCGATCGAAATTCCGTTCTCTTCGAGCAGGGCCTCGTTGAATCCGAGGCTCTGCATGTTCAAGCGCATCTGCGAGGCATTGCCGTGCTTGGGCACCGCGATCTCGCGTTCGGCCCAGATCGCCAGGCCGACGACGCTGGCGCCGTAGTGGTTCTTGTAATCGGAGTGCCGGTACAGCCCCAGGTCCATCGAGTCGATCGCCGCGACGCCCGGCGTGCCCACCGGCGGCTGGTCGAAGTAGTGCTTGCCCATCGCTTCGACATTGCCCTTCGGCCCGGTCGTGGCGGTCAGGCTGTTGTCGGCGTTGAAGGTCAACCCGGCCTTGGCGACCGCCTTTCCGCTCGCGTCGAGCTCGACGAAATCGGCGACGCGCCAGCGCTCGGCCTTGTCCCACATGTCCTGCAGGCTGACCTCGGCCTTGCCGCTGCGCTGCTTCTCGTAGCTCAGCATCGCGTTCCAGCCGGCGATGTGCGACTCGGCCTCGTCGCGCCGATGCGCCTGCATGCGCGCGGCCGCGGCCGGGGTGTAGTCGTTGACCGGATTGGCGTCGCCGGCGACCGTGCGCAGCGCGGCGATGTAGGTCTGCCGGGAGCGGTCCAGATCCAGCCGGTTGAAGCCGTGCTCCAGCTCGTGCCCGAGCACGAAGGTCATGTTGTATTGGCTGTAGGTGGCCGACGCCAGCGAATCGGCGGTCAGGTTCATGCTGCGCTTGACCGGGTCGTAGCTGCCGCCCGCGCCGGGCGCGGAATTGAACTGGAAGCTGGTCAGGTGGCGGCTGCCCTCGTCGCGCACCGCGTCCTTGAAGCGGTCGACCAATACGGGCGAATCGTTGATCGTGCGTTCCAGGTTCTGGTGCATGTCGGCGCTGACGCCCGGCATGCGCGCGAACCGCAGGCTCATGTCCTGCAGCTTCAGCACCGCGCGCAGGTCCGGATCGACCGGCGCTGCGCCGCTGAGGACCGCGGCGGGGATCGCGATCTTGTTGCTGGCGAGGTCGTAGCGGCCGATCGACTCCGGCCCGGCCGGCGCCAGCACGAAGCCCTGCAGATGGCCGTTGGCCGCATCCTCGTTGAACGCGCGCAGCAAGGCCGGCGTGGCCTGGATCGTGGATTTGAGCTGCGTTACCTGCTCCGGGGTGACGCCGGGTTCGGCGGCGAACGCGTCGAGCGCAGCCTTGAGCTGCGGATTGATCGGCGCGGGCATTTAGCGGCTCCCCGCATCGGGCTGCGCCGCGGAGAAATCGCGCGCTTCAGCGCTGAGCACGCAGGCGCGCCCGCGCTGCGCCGGCGCGGCGGCGCGCTGGGTCACCAGCGACACCTGCAGCGAGCCGCGGTTGAACACGACGGTGGCCGTGCCCTTGTTCGCGTATTCGGCCGCGCTCGGCTCGGTCGGCCCTTCCAGGTAGCCCGCGCCCAGCAGCGAGTGGCGGAAGCCGTCGAGGTCGAGCTCGCAGACCGGGCCCAGATCGAGCGCGGCATTGTCCAGGCGATCGTCCGGATGCTCGAACGCCAGGCGCGCGAAGCGCGCGCCGGGCTGACCGTCGCCGTCGCCGAAGCTGGCGATGCCGGCCCATTTCCCGCCGGCGAATTCCTGGGTGAAGGCCTGGTAGCCGGATTCGTCCTCGAAGTACTGGCTGTCGCTGAGTTCCTGCGGCGGCAGGCCCATCGCCTTCCAGAACCGGCCGCGCTCGAAATCGCGCGCGGAGCGGATCTCGCCTGCGAACGCCAGCCATCGCCTGGCCAGCGTCTGCGCGGCCAATGCGGCGGGCGGCGCCGGGGTCGTTGCGTCGTGCATGTGAACCTCCTTCCTTGAGTGGTCCGGGGGCGGTGCGGCGGGCGGGCGCGCGGTCGCCAGGCACGCCGCGCAGGCCAACGCGGGCGCCAGCAGCAGCGCGGTGCGCGCAATGGCGGCGATGCGAATTCCAGGCATGGTCGGCCTGCTCCTTGGCTAGTCGGATCCGGGCCGCGCCGTCGGGGACGGGCGCCGCGCGGGCGATCGCGCGGCGCGCCTGCGCCGCTGCGGCCCAGTCTACGCGGGGCGGCCCATCCGGCAAGCGGGCGCGCCTGCGGCCCGGCGTACTTAACCACATGGTTGACAACAAGGCCGTGCAAGGTGTGAGCTAGCGTCCCGGGCGCCGCCAGGCCCCACCCGAGCACGGAGAACGTATGCAAGGCGAACTCGCAGGCAAGGTCGCCGTGGTCCACGGCGGCAGCGGCGCCATCGGCGGCGCGGTGGCGCGGGCGTTCGCGCGCGAAGGCGCGCGGGTGTTCCTGGCCGCGCGCGGGCGCGAACGGCTCGAGGCGACGGCGGCG
>NZ_LXSD01000427.1:0-5275 GCF_017168095.1 Lysobacter enzymogenes
CGCCGGCGCCCACGCCGCGCCGCTCATGCGCGCAGCGCCGAGACCACGAACGCGGCGCCGACCGCCGCCACCGCCGCACCGAACCCGCGCAGCGCGCCGGGACTGGCGCGCAGGCCGAGTTCGCCCAGGCCGATGCCGAACACATGCAGCAACCCGGTGGCGAGCACGAAACCCAGGCTGTAGCCGGCCGGATCGGCCGCGACCGGCAGCTCGCGCCCGTGCGCGTAACCGTGCAGCAGCGCGAACCCGGCCACCAGCGCGCACGCCGCCCACACCGGCGCGCGCCAGCGCCAGGCGATGCATGCGCCCAGGGCCAGCACCGACACGGCCACCCCGCCCTCCACCGCCGGCAACGGCAGGCCCCACAGCGCCAGCGCCGCGCCGGCGACCATCACCAGCGGGAAGGTGGTCGGCAGCGCCAGACGCAACGGCGACCCCAACTGCGCGCCCCAGGCGCCGACGCAGACCATCGCCAGCAAGTGGTCGCCGCCGCCGAACGGATGAGCGAAACCGGCCGCGAAGCCGGCGCCGGGGGTGCCGCCCGAGTGCGCCGCGGCCGCGCCGGCATACGCGCACAACGCGCAGGCAACGGCCGCGCGCGCAACGATCCGCGTCCGCAAGAGCGCGCAGCGGCGCGCGACGCTCACGGCCGGTACTCCCGCTCGGCCGGCACCAGGAACGGAAACTTCGACAGCGATGGCGTCTTCTCGTCGCGCAGCAAACCGTCGCTGACGCTGTCGGTGCGCCCGTCGACCAGCAGCGAGCGATAGACGTTGATCGCCGCCTGCAGCGGCGTGCGCCCGCCGCAGTCGCGGCGATAGGCGCGGCGGCCGGCGGCCTGGGCCAGCTCCACCGCGAACGGCTGTTCGCAGCGCCGGCGCCGGCTGTCGATCCACAGGCGGTCGTCGGCCAGCAGCAGCGCCAGCGCGCGATAGCGCTGCGCGCCGGGCGCGGCCAGCAGCGAGTTGCCGCAGCGGCCGTCGAAGCCGTCGTACAACGCCAGGCCCTTCTCGATTTCGCCGACGAACTCGCCGCCTTGCGCCGGCGCGATGGCGTTGTAGCGCTCCTTGAGCCGGTCGCTGACTTCCTCGCCGTCGAGCGTGCCGAGCAAGGCGTTGCCGGTCAGCACGCGGCCGGCGCGGTCGATGCGGCGCTCGGAGGATTCGGTCGCCGCCCACACCGCCAGCAGCGGGCCGCCGCGGTCTGCGGCGTTCAGATCGATCTGCACCACCAGCGCCGCCGGCGTCCAGCCGGCGAGCAGGTTGGTCGCGGGGCCGCCGTCGGTGTGGCGCCATTGCTCGGCGATGGCGCGCACCGTGTCCGCATCGAGGCGGGCGCAACCGCTGGCGTCGCGCGGCGCGCCGGCGCGCAGGGCCGCGTCGGCGACGTCGTAGGCGGCGCGGGTGCCGCGCACGTTGTTGTAGAACGGGTCGTCGCGCAGCCCGGCGAACACGCGCAGGCGGCGCTTCCCGCCCCACAGCCCGTCCTCGCCGCGGGCGTCGCCGCTCGCCGCGTCGACGCCGTCGGCGACGCACTGCGCGCGCTGCGCGGAGGGAAAGCGGCAGACGATCTCCAGGCTGCGCTCGGCGCCGCCGAAGCGGTGCGCGCTGTCGATCCGGAACACATAGCGCAGGCGGTCGGAGAAGCTGTGGCCGACCACGGTCATCGCGAGGTTCAAGCGGCGGCCGTCGGGCTGCATCCAGGCGTAGAGGTCGCCGATGTCGGCGCGCGGGTCGGCGATGACGCTGGGCGAATCCAGGTGATCGGATGCCCGCGCCGGGGTCGGCGCGGCGGCCAGCGCGGCGGCGAGCGCGAGCGGTGCGGCCAGGGCGAGGCGGCGGGAGCGCGGCAGGGAGAAAGCGGACATGGCGGCGGCGTCTGGCGAAGGAGCCGCCAGTACACCGCCGCGGCCGCGGCCGCGCTGTCGGAATCTTTAGCGACCGCGGCCTGCGCGGCCGCAGCGCGGACCCGCGCGCCGCTTACATCGACATCGGCCGGCCCTCGCGCTGCTGCACGTCCATCGCCTGGGCGCCGGGCTGCGCCTGCTGCGGATCGTGCCGCAGTTGATGCAATTCGCGGCCGCTGTCGTTGGCCGACTGCGCGCGCCCCTGCTGCAGACCCACCTCGACGTGCAGCAAGGCGTCGGGCTGGCCGGTATAGGCGTAGAAGGTCCGCTGCTGCGGGTTGTAGGTCACGCCGCCGACCTCGTCCCAGCGCTCGTTGCGCACCGCCAGGGTCAGCGCGGCGGAGATATTGGCGGTTTCGTCCGCGCTCAGCCCCAGGCCGTGCTGGCGGCCGTAGCCGGCGACCTCAGCGTAGGCGGCGTTGTACAGCGGCGTATCGGGATTGCGCGGATTGCCCAGCGCATAGCGCGGCTGCAGCACGTGCACCGGTTCGCCGTCGTCCTGCACCGGCTGCGGTTGCGGGTGGCGGTCGAGCCAGACGTGCAGATCGTCCATCGCCTGGTGCTCCTGCAGCGAGTCCGGACCAAACTCGACGAAGGCGCGGTCGAGCTCGTTCTCCGGCTCCTCGTGTTCGCGATCGCCGCGGTCGAGGTATTCGCCGTGGATGTCCAGCTCCCATTCGTGCGAGCAGTTGGCGGCGCGGCTGACCAGGCGCAGGTTGCCGGTGTCGTTGTACAGGTCCAGCGCCTCGGCCTTGGTGATCGAGCCGCCGCGCGCCTCCAGCGTCGCCCGGGCGACGTCTTCGAACGGACGGACGTGGTCGATGTCGAAGGCGTCGCGGGTGACCAGTTGCCCGGTCACCGGGCACTCGAACAGCGGGATCTCGCGGTGGTAATCCGGGCCGGCGTCCATCGAGACCGTGCCGCGGTATTGCTGCGAGAGCTGGTGCTCGAACCACTTGCCCTCGACCTTGGCGTCGAAGCTCAGCACCGAGCGCCCGTCTTCCAGGGTCCAGTCCTGGAAGCGCGTGGTGGTGCGGCGGGCGGTGTCGCGGACCGGGTCGAACGGCGCGTGCGCGGCGTCGGGGTCGAAACGGAAATGGCGGTCCGACCAGTCCTTCCACGCGTCCGAACCGACGCCTTGCTCGAGCGCGCGCTCGGCCGCGGTGCGGCCGCGGTTGATCGCGCTGGGCAGCGCGCGCAGGTTGCCGACGTCGTTGTAGCCGATGTGCGCGTCGGCCTGGGTGAGCGCGCCCAGGCTGGTCAGGTGTTGCTTCCACGGCTGCACGTGGTCGATGTCCAGCGCCTCGGCGGTATGCCAGGTGTCGGACTCGCGGTTGCGGTACAGCAGTACGTGGCTGTCGCCGAGCGTGACCGGCACCACGTCCATATGCTCGCGGGCCCAGTCGTTGCGCATGTAGTGCACGGTGGAATCGTAGAACGCCAGGCCGGTGCGGCTGGCGTTCGGGTTCCAGGCGCGCGTCTGCAGTTCCGGGCCGTGCGCGGTCGGGCGCAGATCGTCCCAGGTCGCCAGGTGCACCTGGCCGCCGCCGCTCAAGCGCTGTTGTTCGATGCCCATGATCCGTCCCGCTCGTCGTGGAATGCCTGCAACAACGTTCAAAGCCGGGAATACAGGCCAATCGCGGCGGCGGCACCCGGGCGGAGCGCGCGCGTCGCGGCCGATTCCGACCCGGTCTCTGCCCGACGGCGCCGGCAAGCCGGTGCGGCCCGGACGAGGCGCCTGCGCGCAAGCCGGCGCGCGCCGCAAATCCCTCGCCGCGCACAGCCGCCGGCGCGGCCGATGCCGCATGATGCAGGCTTCGCCCCGCTTCCTCGCCCGCATGCCCCACTTGCGCGATCTGTCCCTGTCCGCCGTCGTCGCCGGCTTCGTCGCGGTGCTGGTCGGCTTCACCAGTTCGGCCGCGATCGTGTTCTCCGCGGCCCGCGCCAGCGGCGCCGACCAGGCCGAAATCGCCTCGTGGATGTGGGCGCTGGGCTTGGGCATGGGCGCGACCTGCATCGGCCTGTCGCTGCGCTACAAGGTGCCGGTGGTGACGGCGTGGTCGACGCCCGGCGCGGCGATGCTGATCACCGCCGCGGCCGGCCTGCCGCTGGCGCAGGCGATCGGCGCGTTCGCGATCAGCGCCGCGCTGACCGTGGCGCTGGGCTTCAGCGGCTGGCTCGAACGCGCGCTGGCGCGGCTGCCGGCGAGCCTGGCCGCGGGCATGCTGGCCGGCGTGCTGCTGCGTTTCGGCCTGGACGTGTTCGTCTCGATGCAGAGCCACTTCGCCCTGGTGTTCGCGATGCTGCTGAGCTTCCTGCTGGCGCGGCGCTGGCTGCCGCGCTACGCGGTGCTGGTCGCGCTGGCCGTCGGCGTCGGCGTGGCCGGCGCGCAGGGCGGGCTGCACCTGGACAAGCTCGAACTGGCGCTGGCGATGCCGGTGTGGACCACGCCGCAGTTCTCGCTGGCCGCCACCGTCGGCGTGGCGATCCCGCTGTTCGTGGTGACGATGGCCTCGCAGAACGTGCCCGGCATCGCGATCCTGCGCGCGCACGGCTACCGCGAGGTGCCGGCCTCGCCGCTGGTCGGCTGGACCGGCGTGGCGACCTTGCTGCTGGCGCCGTTCGGCGCGTTCTCGCTGAGCCTGGCGGCGATCACCGCGGCGATCTGCATGGGCGAGGACGCCCACGAAGATCCGCGCAAGCGCTACATGGCCGCGGTCGCCGCCGGCGCGTTCTACCTGCTGACCGGCCTGTTCGGCGCCACCGTCGCGGCCGCGTTCGCGGCGTTTCCGCAGGCGCTGGTGATGGCCATCGCCGGCATCGCCCTGCTCGCCACCATCGGCAACGGCCTGGCCTCGGCGCTGCACGATCCGCAGGAACGCGAGCCGGCGCTGATCACCTTCCTGGTCACCGCTTCGGGCTTCACCGCGTTCCAGGTCGGCTCGGTGTTCTGGGGCATGGTCGCCGGCGTGCTCGCCACCCTCGTGCTGCGCTGGCGCAAGCCGAAGCCGGCGGCGACCGATCCGGCGCGCTGAGCGCCGCGCGCCTGCGCCCGCCCGGGCGGAAGCGGCCACCCGCAACGCGCGCCCGACGGCGGTCCGGCGCCCGCCATCCTGGGGTCCGTACGGACGATGCCGGCGCGCCCGCGCCGGGAGTATGCTCGGCCCTCATCCCCACGGAAGCGCCGCATGGAAGCCCGCCGCGAATCGGCCCTGGACTCGCCCGGCCTGCGCGCCCTGCTCAGCCCCAGCGTGATCGTCAGCCTGGCCCTGGCGCTGACCGCCGCGGCCTTGGCGCTGCTGTACTTCCTGCGCGGCGGCGCCGACCTGCCCGCGCCCGCGACCAGCGCGACCGCCGCGGCGGCCGTGG
>NZ_LXSD01000428.1:0-793 GCF_017168095.1 Lysobacter enzymogenes
GACAGGTCGCGGGTCAGCGCGCGGATCTGCGAATCGATCATCTCGCGCGGATTGAACTCGGCCCGGCCGCCGCGCGGACCGCGCAGCCCGGGGCCCGGGCCGACCGGCGCGGCGGCGTTGCCGGCGGCGTCCTGCGGCGGCAACGAATCGCGCAGTTGCAGGAACATCGCCAGCGATTCCACCGCATCGGTCTGCACCGCCTGGCCGAGGAAGTTGCGGCGCATGCCGTCGCGCTGCGGCGAATAGGCGAACGCCAGCGAGGCCAGCATGCGCGCGTCGCCGCGTTCGGCGGCGGCGCGGGCGATGGATTCGGCTTCGCTGCGGTAAGTGGCCAGGCCCGGCAGATTGTCGAGCACGTCCTGATAGCGGAATGCGTTGCCGCTGGCGTAATGGCGCATCGCCGCCGGCACCCCGGCCAGGGCGGCGCGGCGCCAGTAGGCGGCGCGCTGTTCCGGGCTGATCGGCGGCACCTGCGCGCAGTGCTCGGACTGGGTGAGCAGGCGCTCGGTCATGCTCTGGTAGCTCTCGGCCATGCGCTGGCGTTGATCGCGCTGCTGCTGGGTCTCCTGCGGCATGCGTTCGAGCTGGCGTTCGAAGGTGTCCAGATTGTTCTCGGCGCCGGCCAGGCGCATGCGCAGGTTGTCGCAGTACTCCATCTCGGCGGCGAGGCGGCAGGCGGCGGCCGGTTCGCTGGCGGCGCGGCGCTGCAGCTCGGGCAGGATCAGCCGCAGCGGCGAGTCCAGCGAAGGCAGCGGCCGGGCGCTGCCGGCGTCGTAGCGCGGGATCGCGGCGG
>NZ_LXSD01000429.1:0-2904 GCF_017168095.1 Lysobacter enzymogenes
GCTCCAGCCGGCGGCCATCAGCAGCAGCGCCGCGGCCAGGGGCGCGCGGCGGCCGCGGACGCGGCGGCGGGCGCGCTGGGTGTCGTCTTCGGGACTGTCTATTGGACCGATCGAGAAAATCGAATCGTAAGAAGACACGGGGGGACCAGTGGGCCGGTAGAATGGCGGCCTTCAGCAGCCCGCAGCTTATCGCAAGCGCCTGAACCGATGTCCCGCCTCCTCCGCCGTCCGATGGAACTTCCCCGCCGCTGCGGGACGGCCGCGCGCGCAGGCGCTCGGCCAGCGCGACGCCCGTCTCCATGAGCCTGTACGTCCTCGGCCTCAACCACCAGACCGCGCCGGTCAGCCTGCGCGAACGGGTGGCGTTCGCCGGCGACACGGTGCCGGCGGCGCTGGCCGCGCTGCGCGCGCTGGCGCCGGTGCGCGAGGTCGCGTTGCTGTCGACCTGCAACCGCACCGAGATCTACGCGGTCGCCGACGACGACGGCCGCGCCCTGGCCGACTGGCTGGCGAGCCATCCCGACGATGCCGGCGACCTGCACGGCTATCTGTACCGCCATCGCGACGCCGAGGCGGTGCGGCACCTGTTCCGGGTCGCCACCGGCCTGGACTCGCTGGTGCTCGGCGAGCCGCAGATCCTCGGCCAGGTGAAGGACGCCTGGGCCGCCGCGCGCGGCGCCGGCACCCTGGGCAGCCAGCTCGACCGGCTGTTCCAGCAGGCCTTCTCCACCGCCAAGCGCGCGCGCACCGACACCCGCATCGGCGCCAATCCGGTGTCGGTGGCCTCGGCCGCGGTGCGGCTGGCGCAGGAATCCTTCGCCCGGCTGGAAGACTCCAGCGTGCTGCTGGTCGGCGCCGGCGAAACCGTCGAACTGGCCGCGCGCCATCTGGTGCAGGCGAAGGCCAAGCGCCTGCTGATCGCCAACCGCACCCTCGCCCACGCCCAGGACCTGGCCACCCGCCACGGCGGCGTGGCATTGCCGCTGGGCGAACTCGACCGCCACCTGGCCGAGGCCGACATCGTGCTCAGCGCCACCGCCAGCCGCGAACCGATCCTGCGCAAGCCGCAGGTGGCCGCGGCGCTGGCCGCGCGCAAGCACCGGCCGATGTTGCTGCTGGACCTGGCCGTGCCGCGCGACATCGCCGCCGACGTGGCCGAGCTGAAGGACGTATTCCTGTACACCGTGGACGATCTGGAACGCGCCATCGAAGACAACCGCCGCAGCCGCCGCGAGGCCGCGACCGAGGCCGAGGCCATCGTCGAGCTGCAGGTGGCGCGCTTCGTCGAGACCCTGGCCGC
The DNA here is from genome assembly GCF_017168095.1 of Lysobacter enzymogenes. Lineage (GTDB taxonomy): Bacteria > Pseudomonadota > Gammaproteobacteria > Xanthomonadales > Xanthomonadaceae > Lysobacter > Lysobacter enzymogenes_D. The sequence continues at coordinate 1,301 of NZ_LXSD01000429.1, forward strand.
GAGCACCCGCACCGCGCCGATCAAGCGCCTGCGCGACCACGGCGAGGCCGCGCGCGAGGAAGTGCTGGCCAAGGCCCAGGCCCAGCTCGCCGCCGGCCAGGATCCGGGCGAAGTGCTCAACTTCCTCGCCCACACCCTGACCAATCGGCTGCTGCACGCGCCGACGATCGCCCTGCGCGAAGCGGCGCTGACCGGCAACCCGGAGCTCGCGCGCGCGGCGGACAAGCTGTTCCCCGCGCCCGCCGCAGCGGGAATCGGAAATAAGGAATCGGAATCGGGACAAAGCGAATCGGCCAACACCGAATCGCTGCACGACCGCTAGCGCCCCCCGTCGCCAACGCTCGCGCCGTTCCATCTCCTATCTCCTATCTCCTATCCGCTATTTCCCGCTCAATGACCCCCACCCTGCGCCGCAAACTCGAAGCCCTGGCCGAACGCCGCGAAGAACTCGAACGCCTGCTCGCCGACCCCGGCGTGATCGGCGACAACGAGCGTTTCCGCAAGTGCTCGCGCGAATTCGCCCAGCTCGAACCGGTGGCGCTGGCGCTGGCGGCCGAGGCGCAGGCCAAGGCCGATCTGGCCGCGGCCGAGGCGATGCGCGCCGATCCGGAACTGCGCGAACTGGCCGACGAGGAAATCGCCAGCGCGCACGAACGCCTGCAGCGGCTCGACGTCGAGCTGATGGCGCACCTGATCCCGAAAGACCCGCGCGACGACGGCGATCTGTACCTGGAAGTGCGCGCCGGCACCGGCGGCGACGAGGCGGCGATCTTCGCCGGCGATTTGTTCCGCATGTATTCGCGCTATGCCGAGCGGCAGGGCTGGAAGGTCGAGATCGAATCGTCCAACCCCGGCGAGCACGGCGGCTTCAAGGAAATCATCGCCCGGGTCGAAGGCCGCGGCGCGTATTCGCGGCTCAAGTTCGAATCCGGCACCCACCGCGTGCAGCGCGTGCCGGAGACCGAATCGCAGGGCCGCATCCACACCTCGGCGGCGACGGTGGCGATCATCGCGGTGGAGCCGGAAGGCGAGCCGATCGAGATCAACCCGGCCGACTTGAAGATCGACACCTTCCGTTCCTCCGGCGCCGGCGGCCAGCACGTCAACAAGACCGAGTCGGCGATCCGCATCACCCATCTCCCCAGCGGCGTGGTGGTGGAAAACCAGACCGAGCGCAGCCAGCACGCCAATCGCGACAAGGCGCTCAAGCGCCTGCAGGCGATGCTGGCCGACGCCGCCGCGGCCAAGGCCGCCGCCGCGCAGGCGCAGGACCGGCGCCTGCAGGTCGGCAGCGGCGACCGCAGCCAGCGCATCCGCACCTACAACTTCCCGCAAGGCCGCATCACCGATCACCGGGTCGAAGGGCTGACCCTGTACGACCTGCCGAACGTGATCGCGGGGAACCTGGACGACTTGATCGGGCGGCTGGTGCACGAGCACCAGGCCGACGAGCTGGCGCGTTTGTCCGCGGACTGACGCGGCCGCGGCGCGGGCCTCCACGCACGAGACGCCGCTGCGATCGCCCCCTGCAGGAGCGGCGCGAGCCGCGACCGCGACACCGCAGCTGCGGCGCAGGTTTCGGCGTAGTTGCGGTGTCGCGGTCG
>NZ_LXSD01000430.1:0-1820 GCF_017168095.1 Lysobacter enzymogenes
CGACCGCGCCTCGGATTCGGCCATCCGCCCCGCGCCGCGGCGTCCGGCGCGCGCGCCGCTGCGGCCGCCGTCGCCGCTGCGCCAGCAGTTCGAGCAGACGCCGGATCTGTACTCGTTCGCCCAATCGCTGCGCCTGCGCGCCGAGGCCGGCGAGCCCGAGGCGATGTGGCTGCTGACCCGGGTCTACGATTACTGCGCCACCTATTCCAACGCGCCGGTCGACTACCGCAACGACACCCGCACGCTGGAAGCGATGAAGGTGCGCGGCGCGGCGGCGATGACCGCCGCGCGCACCCGGGTCAGCGAGCGCTGCGCGCGCTTCGCCCCGGACGACGGGCTCGGCTATCCGATGATCCTGGTCAAGCGGATGGAAGCCGCGCAGGCCGGCAGCCTGGCCGCCGAGGCTTCGCTGCTGAGCGTCGGCAAGCCGCTGGAGAAGACCGAGGACTACCGCCGCAACCTGATCGACCGGGTGTTGCGCTCCAAGGATCCGGAAGCGTTCATGGCGCTGTCCGGCGGCATGGGCCTGGCCGCCAACAGCCGCAGCGCCGGTTTCGATTACCAGCGCGTGTCCGGCACCCAGTTCGCCGAACTGGCCTGGAAGCTGGCGGCGTGCCGGCTGGGGCAGGACTGCGGGCCGGACAGCTCGCTGATGACGTCCTACTGCGCCAACGGCGGCATTTGTTCGCAGGACCCGCAGCAGGATTTCGCGAGTTTCGTGTACGACGCGGCGATCCCGCGTCAGGGGGCGGAAGTGGTGCAAGAGATGATCTATTCGCTGACTGGCGAAGAGAGGACCAAATGAAACGCGAGCATTTCAAGCGCACGGCCAAGATCGGATTCTGGGCGTTGTTGTTGAGCGCCTATTCGGTCGGCGCGGCCGGCGTGATGATCGACGTGTTCGGCGCGGACTACCGCGAGCTGGGACAGGTCGCGGTGACTTCGGTGGACTCCAAGTCCGAGCGGCGCTCGTTGAGCGCGGCGCAGATCGCGGCGGTCTATCGCGCCCAGAGCGGCGCGCCGTTCTCGACCTTGCCGCCGGGCAGCACCTTCAAGGTGGTCTGGCCGGACGGTTCCAGCGAGTACGTGATGGTGGTCAGTCCATCGGCCAGCGGCGGCGTGCAGCCGATCCCGGGCACGCAGGTGCCGGCGAAGGGCAAGAAGGGCGGCAAGGCCGACGACGGCCAGCCGCGCAACGTGCCGGGCGCGACCGAGCTGACCGAGGCGGACGTGCAGGAAATGGCCGCGTGGATGGACGTGGTGGTGCGTTGATCGCTGCAATGGCGACGATGCGGAAGGCGTGCGCGCGCGGCGCGTGCGGTGAGGCGGTGGGCGCGCCGCGGGCATAGCGCGCGCAGCGTCGGTCGCGGGCCGGCGCGGGTCGGCGATGGAGCGGGTAGGCGATGGAGCGGGCCGCTGGGCGATGGCGGCCGACGAGGTTGCGGCGGGTTGGCGAAGCGGCGTGCGTTCCTCGCCGGGGCTGTATGGGCGGCTTTGACGGTTCGGGCGTTGTGTTGATTGCGCCGTGGTCGTCCTGTCGCGGTCGCGGCTTGCGCCGCTCCTACAGTCGGATACGAAACTTGCCGGAGCCCCTGTAGGAGCGACGCAAGTCGCGACCAACCGAAGCAACGCAGCCCCGCCGCCACGCCCCGAAGCCCCGCAACCCCCAGACCGTTATTCCGGCGAACGCCGGAATCCAACCGCAGCGACGCAGCTCCGCCGTGAACTTCGAAGCCCGCAATCCCCACGCCGTCACCCCGGCGAAAGCCGGAACCCAACCGCAGCGACGCGGCGCCGCCGTGACCTCCCGAAGTCCGCAA
>NZ_LXSD01000431.1:0-10012 GCF_017168095.1 Lysobacter enzymogenes
CGGAGCGGCCGACGGGGCCTGCGGCACGCCGCTGGCCGGAGCCTGCGGCACCGCGGCCGGTGTGGCGGCCGGAGCCGGCGCGGGCTGTTCCTTGACCTGGCCCATCAGGCCCAGATCCGGCTTGCCCGCCTGGGCCGGCGCGGTGCGGCTCGCCTGCCAAGCCATGAACAGGCTGATCGCGAAGAACGCGACCGCCAGCCACTTGGTCGACTTGGACAGGAAGTTCGACGAACCGCGCGCGCCGAACACGGTCGCCGACGCGCCGCCGCCGAAGCCCGAGCCGGCCTGCGCACCCGCGCCGCGCTGCATCAGGATCAGGGCGATCATGGCGATCGCGATCAACACATAGATGACGTTGAGGAACAACAGCATCGTCGGAATTCTTCGCTCAGTGACAGCTCGTTACGACCGTCGGCGGGCGGCGGAGTTCGCCGCTCGTCGCGATCAGGGCGCCGCCGCGGCAGCGATGGCGTTGAAGTCGGACGCGACCAGGGAGGCGCCGCCGACCAGTCCGCCATCGACGTCGGGCTGGGAAAACAGCGCGGCGGCGTTGTCGGCCTTCACGCTTCCGCCGTAAAGGATCGGAAGCGAGCCAGCGATTCTAGCATCGTGCGATGCGATTTCGCTACGGATGAATGCGTGGACTTCCTGCGCCTGCTCCGGCGTGGCGGTCCGGCCGGTGCCGATGGCCCAGACCGGCTCGTAGGCGACGACCGCGCCGTCCAGGGCGGCGACGCCCAGCAGTTCCAGCACCGGCGCCAGCTGTTCCTGCAGGCGCCACTGGGTCTTGCCGTCCTCGCGCTCTTCCAGGGTCTCGCCGACGCACAGGATCGGCACCAGCCCGGCATCGCGGGCGGCGGCGAACTTGCGCGCGACCAATTCGCTGCTCTCGCGGTGGTACTGGCGGCGCTCGGAGTGGCCGACCAGGCCGTAGACCGCGCCGACTTCCTTGAGCATCGCCGCGGAGACTTCGCCGGTGTAGGCGCCCTTGACGTTGCTGCTGACGTCCTGCGCGCCGAAGGCCAGGCCGCGCTCGCCGTAGTGCTCGACCAGTTCGCCCAGGTACGGCAGCGGCGGCAGGATCACCCGCTCCACCCCGGCCGGCGGAGTCTGCGCGGCGACCTCGTCGAGCAGGGCGAACGCGAACTCGCGGCTGCCGTGCAGCTTCCAGTTTCCGGCGACGATCCTGCGGCGCATGGCTTCTCCCTCGGTGCGTGGACGGGGCGCAGTCTAGCGGTTGTAGGAGATAGCGGATAGGAGTTAGGAAATAGCCCGGTACGCCCACATCTAGGCTATCTCCTATCTCCTATCCGCTACCTCCCAGCTCCATGCCCCTGCACAGCTTCCCGCCGCTCCAAGCCCCCGACGCCCGCGCCCTCGTGCTCGGCAGCATGCCCGGCGCCGCGTCGCTCGCGGCCGGGCGCTATTACGCGCATCCGCAGAACCGGTTCTGGCCGATCATGGGCGAACTGGTCGGCGCCGGGCCGGCGCTGGACTATCCGGCGCGGGTGGCGGCGCTGGCCGCGGCCGGGATCGCGCTGTGGGACGTGCTGGCGCAGTGCGAGCGCGAAGGCAGCCTGGATTCGGCGATCCGCGACGACACCGCGGTGGCCAACGACATCCCCGGCTTCCTGGCCCGCCATCGGCAGGTCGGCACGATCCTGTTCAACGGCGCCAAGGCCGAGCAGGCCTTTCGCCGCTTCGTCGCCCCGACCCTGGCGCGGCCGGACTTGAGCCTGATACGACTGCCGTCGACCAGCCCGGCCAACGCCTCGCAGGGCGCGGCGATGAAGCTGGCGGCGTGGCGCGAGGCCTTGGGCGCGGCGGGAGTGCGGTTGCGGGAGGGGTGAAGTGCGCGTGGATCGGGCATTCGGCGCGGCTTGAAATTCCGCGGTCGCAGCTTGCGCAGCTCCTACAGGGGCTTCGGAAACTGCGCGATCTCCCTGTAGGAGCTGCGCAAGCTGCGACCACGACAAGGCGACTACGACGAACCCCCGGGGCGGAGGCGAATTTCGCCGCCTTGCCCAGCCGAGCTCCCCGCAAAACACCGTCGCCTTCACCGCCCCGACCTGCAGCGGCCGTTGCACCTGCGCAACATTTTCCAAGCGCCCCGCTCCAGCCCAGGCAACCGAAAGCCTTGCCGCGCCTGCGCCGCAGCCATCCCAGGCATGGCTGCGACAACACCGCCAACGCACCTGTCCATCGCCCCGCCCTGTCCTGCCCGCCGCGACCCCGGCGTTTCCTGGGGTGGCCGCCCGCCCCTGGGCGGCACCGACGAACGCAGCCTCGCCCATCGCGGCGACGCGCCGCCGGCCGGGCCCGCCTGTACGCGCCCGTCCCGCGTTCGCCCGGAACCGCCCGCGCCGCACGGATCGAGGCGCGCGGCGGCGTTGTACCGACGATCCATCCGTCGCCCATGGAGCGATACCTCAAGGAGTCTGGACATGAAGCCGCATCGCAACGCCCCGCAATCCCTCCCCCGCCGCCTCGCCGCCGTCGCCGGCCTGGCCCTGCTGAGCCTGGCCGGCGCCGCCAGCGCCGGCGAAACCGTCATCCGCACCGCCCACGGCGATGTCGCCGCGCTCGACGCGCCCAAGCCCGGCAGCGCCGCCGCGGCCAAAGCCGCCCAGGCCGCGCCGTTCGCCACCGCGCGCCAGCGCGCCGCGGTCAAGCCGCTGATCTGGGAAACCCGTGGCGAAGCCGCCTCCCCGGCCGCGCTCAAGGCGCTGGACGCGCCGACCGGCCCGGCCGCCAGCGCGCCCGGCGGCGCCGCCCCGGCGTTCAACAACTACCTCGCCCGCCAGCACTTCCCGCAGGTGTGGAAAAAGCTCGATGCGCTGGACGCGCGCCAGGGCGCCGCGCCGGTGTCGGCGCTGGGCGGCGAGAAGGACGGCGCGCACTACGCCTACACCCGCTTCCCCGGCAACTACTACACCAGCCAGTGGAAGGCGTCGCCGTGGAACAAGATCGGCAAGCTGTACTTCAACACGCCCGGCGGCGGCAGCTCGTACTGCACCGCGCAGGTGTCCAGCGGCACCAACGTGCTGACCACCGCCGCGCATTGCGTCTACACCTTCGGCGCGGGCTGGAATTCCAACTTCGTGTTCGTCCCGGCCGAACGCTACGGCGAGGCGCCGTACGGCCGGTTCGGCTGGAGCACCGCGCGGGTGCCGACCAACTGGATCAACCAGGGCACCCGGCGCTGGGACGTGGCGGTGATCAAGCTGACCGGCGAGCAGACCACCGGCATTCCGGTGATCAACTACGTCGGCTGGCTCGGCCGCGCCTGGAACCAGCCGTACTCGCTGTACACCTACTCGCACGGCTACGCCAGCAACCTGAGCACGCAGTACACCAACATCTGCGCCGGCCAGACCTACGACGCGCCCAGCGAAGGCACCAACGTCGTCGTGCAGGGTTGCGACATGACCTACGGCGCCAGCGGCGGCGCGTGGCTGATCAACTACACGCCGAATTCCAACGCCGGCAACCAGGTCAACAGCGTGGTCAGCGGCCCGCACATCGGCGCGTTCGGCACGGCGTGGGTCGGCGCGCGCTTCAACGACGACAATATCGTGGCGTTGTGTACGGCGATCGGGTGCTGAGCGAGCCGTCATCCGTGTGAAGTAAGGCGGGAGCACGCTTTGCTTCGGGCTTGGGAGGCGAGCCTGCCAAGCAACGCAGCCCGAGGCGCGCCGCCGCATGGGACAAGGACGTCCACTGATTTGGCTGTGCTCGCACTGACCGGGGGCGCAGCCTCCAGCAAAAGAAAAAGCCGGCGCAAGCCGGCTTTTTCTTTGCAAGCGATGAGAGCGCTTCGATCCGCCGGCGCTCCCGCGCGGACGGCCGCGAAGAGCGCTGCGACAGCGTCGCCCGGCTCCCGATTCGCGGCCTTACTTGAGCTTGATCTCGCGCAGACGCTCTTCCAGATAGCCCTGCGCCGTGATCGGCTCCGGATAACGCTTGGGGTTGTCCGCGGTGATCGTCGAAGGCAGCACGTCGATCAGGAAATCCGGGTTCGGGTGCAGGAAGAACGGGGTCGAGTAGCGCGGCTGGCGCGCCTGCTCGCCCGGCGGGTTGACCACGCGGTGGGTGGTCGAGGGATACACGTGGTTGGTCAGGCGCTGCAGCATGTCGCCGATGTTGACCACGATGGTGTCGGCGTCGGCGGTGAACGGCACCCACTCGCCCTTGCGCGACTTCACTTCCAGGCCGGCGGCGCTGGCGCCGACCAGCAGGGTGATCAGGTTGATGTCCTCGTGCGCGCCGGCGCGCACGTTGGGGATGTCGTCGGCGGTGATCGGCGGGTAGTGGATCGGGCGCAAAATCGAGTTGCCCGAGTCGGTCTTGTCGGCGAAGTAGTTCTCCGGCAGGCCGATGTGCAGCGCCAGCGCGCTGAGCACGCGCGAGCCAAGGTCGTCGAGCGTGGTGTACAGGCCGTAGGCGACTTCCTTGAATTCGGCGATCTCGCTCGGCCACAGGTTCGGCGGCATGTCGGCGGCGTACTTGGAGTCGCGCGGGATCTCGCGGCCGACGTGCCAGAACTCCTTGAGGTCGAAATGCTTGGAGTCCTTGGCGGTCTCCACGCCGAACGGGGTGTAGCCGCGCGCGCCGCCGCCGCCGGGCACGTGGTACTGGCGCTTGACCTCGTCGGGCAGCGCGAAGAAGCGCTTGAACACGTCGTAGGCGCGGTCGATCTGCTCGTCGCTGATGCCGTGGCCGCGGATGCCGGCGAAGCCCCATTCGCGGTAGGCCGCGCCGAGCTCGGCGACGAAGGCCTCGCGGTCGGTGTCGTAGCGGCGGATATCGAGGGTAGGAATCTGACTCACTGTGCGTTCCTGTCTGTCTGTATCGTCCGGGTAAGCCGCTATCTTCGCTCAAAGCCGGTCCGGGCGCGCTATCTATCACGGATCGGCACCGTGCTGGCACGCCGGGCCGCCTCGCCCGGCACAGGCCGCGCGAGCGGCCGCGGGCGCCGCCTGAACGGCCGCCTGCGCCGTTTAGGCCGCGCCGCGACCTCCCGCCATCCGGCGGTGTTCCAGGGCTTTGTTACACGCTAAAGTCGCCGCCCCGACCTGCCCCGCCCAGGTCCCGCCGCCCCGCCAGGCCCGCCGCACCGAGAGCCGCACCGAATGGACGTCCCCGCCGCACGTTCCGCCTTCCAGGCGCGCACCGCCCTGGCCTGGCTGACCGGCTTCACCCTGACCAACGCCGCCGCGGCGATCGCGATCGCCGCGCTCAACATTCCCTTCGCCCACCTGGCCGGGCACTGGAAGGCGGCGCTGTTCCTGACCCTGGCCCTGCCCGGCCACTTCGTCTTCTTCGGCGCCCTGCTCGGCCTGCTGCCGCTGCTGCTGGGCTGGCTGACCCGGCGCCGCGGCGCCATGACCGTCGCCGCGGTGATCCTGCAGGCGGCGTGGATCTGCCTGGTCGCCACCGACGCCAAGGTGTTCGCGCTGTACCGGTTCCACCTCAACGCGATGGTCGCCAACATGGTGTTCGGCGGCGCCATGCAGGACCAGGTGGTGCTGTCGGGCTCGGCCTGGGCGCTGATCGCGCTGGCGGTGACCCTGGTGCTGGCGCTGGAAATCGCCGTCGCCTGGCTGTGGTGGCGCGCGCTGCGGCGGCGCCCCGGCCTGACCGGCGTGCTGCGCGCGTGGTGGCTGGCCCTGGCGGTGATGGTGTTCGGCCAGGCGATGGTCGCCTACTACGATGCGCGCGGCGACCGGCTGATCCTGTCGCAACTGCCCTACATCCCGTGGGCGCAGCCGATCACGCTGAAGGATTCGCTGCGCCGCTTCGGCGTGGAGAGCGACCCGAACGCGCGCATGCCCAGCGCCGGCGAAGGCCTGCTCAAGTACCCGCGCAAGCCGCTGGACTGCGAGGCCGCGCCCAAGCTCAACGTGGTGGTGATCGTGCTCGAGTCACTGCGCCACGACGCGCTCGACCCGCGGGTGATGCCCAACACCTGGCAGCTGGCGCAGCGCTCGCAGTGGTACGACGACCACTACAGCTCCGGCAACGCCACCCGCTTCGGCCTGTTCGGCCTGCTCTACGGCCTGCCCGGCGGCTACTGGCATCCGATGCTGGCCGAACAGCGCGGCTCGGCCTTCATCGGCCAGATGAAGAAAGACGGCTACGCGATGCACATCTACGGCAGCGCGCCGCTGTACAACCCCGAGTTCGACCGCACCGCGTTCTCGGAAGTGCGCGACCATATCGTCAACGGCCCGCGCGAGCGCAAGAGCGCCGAGCGCGACCAGGCGATCCTGGCCGACCTGCAGCGCGACATCGCCGCGACTTCGCCGCAGCAGCGCTTTTTCGGCTTCGTGTTCCTGGATTCGACCCACCAGCCCTACTACATGCCCAAGGGCTATCCGCCGCTGTTCCAGCCGATGGCGCAGTCGATCAACCCGATCGACTTCGGCCCCGACCACGACCCGCTGCCGGACTTCAACCGCTACCGCACCGCCGCGCACTACGCCGACTCGCTGATCGGCCCGTTCGTGCGCGCGCTGGAGTCCGGGCCGTTCGCGCAGAACACCGTGCTGGTGGTCACCGGCGATCACGGCGAGGAGTTCAACGACCTCAAGCAGAACTACTGGGGCCACAACGGCAACTTCTCCGACTACCAGCTGCGCACGCCGTTCGTGCTGCACTGGCCCGGCAAGGCGGCGCAGAAGATCGGCCACGTGACCTCGCACGAGGACCTGGTGCCGACGCTGATGACCCACGCGCTGGGCTGCCGCAACGACAGCGCCGACTACAGCACCGGCCGCGACCTGTTCGGCCCGGCCGCGCCGAACCGGCCGCTGCTGGTGGAAAGCTGGTCGCAGCGCGGCATCCGCCACGGCGAGCGGATCTACCTGTTCGACAACTACGGCGCGGCGACCGTGGTCGACCGGCGCTACCGGCCGCTGCCGGACGCGAAGGTGGACCCGGCGGCGGTGGCGCAGTCGTGGGAGATGCTGACGCGGTTCCAGCAACGCTGAGGGCCACAGGCGGCGCGCGAACACGGCTGCCCCCTGTAGGAGCGGCGCAAGCCGCGACCAACCGAAGCCGCGTTTCGCAAGCGTGAGCATCCGCAGATACGCAACCGTGGGGGTTCTCGATTTCGGCTTCTGCGCGTTTTACGTCGCTTTGGTTGGTCGCGGCTTGCGCCGCTCCTACAGGTAGCTTCGGGCAGAAACGACGAAGGCCGCTCGCGCGGCCTTCGTCTCTACTGCACGACCGAACCGGTCAGACCGCGGCCTTCACCGCCGCCGACAGCGCATCGAGCGTGTTCTGCATCAGCGCCGCGTCGTCGGCTTCGACGGTGACGCGCACTACCGGCTCGGTGCCGGACGGGCGCAGGAACGCGCGGCCGCGGCCGGCGACCGCGGCTTCGGCCAGTTTCAACGCTTCTTTGACCGACGCGGCTTCGGTTGGCTTGCTCGCGCCTTCGAAGCGCACATTGACGGTCTTCTGCGGCACCCGCTGCAGGCCGGCCAGGGCCTCGCGCAGCGACAGCTTGCGCCGCGCCAGCACTTCCAGCACCTGCAGCGCGCTGACGATGCCGTCGCCGGTGCTGGTGCGGTCCAGGCACAGCAGGTGGCCGGAGGCTTCGCCGCCGAGCACGCCGCCGTGGGCGATGAGCTGCTGGTGCACGTAGCGGTCGCCGACCTTGGCGCGGATGAAGCCGATGCCGCGCTGCTGCAGCGCGCGCTCCAGGCCGTAGTTGGTCATCAGCGTGCCGACCACCGGGCCGCGCAGGCGGCCGCTGTCCTGCCAGTCGGTGGCCAGGATGTAGAGCAGGTCGTCGCCGTCGCAGATGCGGCCCTCGCTGTCCACGAACATGACCCGGTCGCCGTCGCCGTCGAAGGCGATGCCCAGGTCCGCGCCGCTGGCGCGGACCTTGTCGACCAGGGTCTGCGGATGGGTCGAGCCGACCCCGTCGTTGATGTTGAGGCCGCTGGGGTCCACGCCGATCGCGTCGACGCGCGCGCCCAGCTCGCGCAGCACCAGCGGCCCGACCTGATAGGTGGCGCCGTTGGCGCAGTCCAGGGCGATGCGCAGGCCGCTGAGGTCGAAGCCGCGCGAGACCGAGCCCTTGCACGCTTCCAGATAGCGGCCGATGGCGTCGCGGGTACGCACCGCGCGGCCCAGGCGTTCGGACTCGACCGTGCGGAACGGCTGGTCCAGCGCCGCCTCGATCGCCAGTTCGGTGTCGTCGTCGAGCTTTTCGCCGTCGGCGGAGAAGAACTTGATGCCGTTGTCGTAGTGCGGATTGTGCGAGGCGGAGATGACGATGCCGCCGTCGGCGCGCAGCGAGCGGGTCAGGTGCGCGACCGCCGGGGTCGGCATCGGCCCCATCAGCTGCACGTCCACGCCGGCGGCGACCAGGCCGGCCTCGAGCGCGGCCTCGAACATGTAGTTCGAGATGCGGGTGTCCTTGCCGATGATGACCATCGGATTGCGCCAGTCGCGACGCTGCAGCGCGTGGCCGTAGGCGTTGCCCAGGCGCAGGACGAAGTCGGCCGAAATGGCGCCCTCGCCGACGCGGCCGCGGATGCCGTCGGTGCCGAAGTATTTGCGGGTCATAGGGATGGGTCGGGGAACCGGGAATGAAGGGAACGGGGAATGGCGATCGCGCGGCGAACGGATGCGATGAGCGCGCCGTCGGGGGAATGCCGCCGGGCGAGTGTGCCGCAAGCCGGCGGCGCTTCGGCCGCGCGCGGCTGAACGAAGGCGCGTAGCGCTTCGCGCAGCACAGTTTGGAGCGGGGAACGGGGAAAGCAGGGATCGGGCAATGACGGGGGCGCCGATGCGGCGGCGTCCGACAACCACTGCGGCTTCGTCGCGGCGCCTGCGCTCATCGAAAGCGCGCGAGCGAACGCGCGGGAAAGCGAAAGAAAACAGCGCGCGGGCCCGATGCCGTATCGCACCCTGCGCCCTCGCCCTCTCGCCATTCCCCGCTCCCCTTGTTCCGTGCTCCCGGCTCCGGGCTCACGCCGCTTCGACGTCGTCCTCGGGCTGCGCCTGCTTGGTCAGCAGCGCCAGCAGGTGCGAGATGCGCTCGCGCATTTCGCGGCGGTCGCAGATCTGGTCGACGGTGCCGTGCTCGAGCAGGAACTCGCTGCGCTGGAAGCCTTCGGGCAGCTTTTCGCGCACGGTCTGCTCGATCACGCGCGGGCCGGCGAAGCCGATCAGCGCGCCGGGCTCGGCCAGGTTGAGGTCGCCGAGCATCGCGAACGAGGCGGTGGTGCCGCCGAAGGTCGGATGGGTCATGACCGAGATGAACGGCAGGCCGGCGTCGCGCATGCGCCCCAGCGCGGCGGAGGCCTTGGCCATCTGCATCAGCGAGAACAGGCTTTCCTGCATGCGCATGCCGCCGCTGGCGGCGAAGCACACCATCGGCACGCCGTCGGCCAGGGCGCGCTCGGCGCCGCGGGCGAAGCGTTCGCCGCTGACCGAGCCCATCGAGCCGCCCATGAAGGCGAAGTCCATCGCGCAGGCCACCAGCGGCCGCTGCTTGAGGGTGCCGGCCATCGCGATCAGCGAGTCGCGCTCGCCGGTGGCTTTCTGCGCGGCCTTGAAGCGCTCGGAATACTTCTTCTGGTCCTTGAACTTGAGCACGTCCACCGGGCTCAGCTCGGCGGCGATTTCCTGGCCGCTGCCGGCGTCGAGGAAGGCGTTCAGGCGCGCGCGCGCGCGGATCGGCATGTGGAAGCTGCACTTGGGGCAGACCTCGAGGTTTTCCTCGAGTTCGGGACGGTAGAGCACGGCGCCGCAGCGCTCGCACTTTTCCCACAGGCCCTCCGGGACGCTGCGGCGCTTGGCCGCGCCGGTCTCGGTGCGGATGCCGGACGGCATGAGTTTCTTGAGCCACGACATGCGTTGGGATCTTCCTGGTTTAAATGAAGACGTTCAGAGGTTTCGACTGCGGGCGCTGGGCCGGCGCAGGGTGGAGCGGCGGTGGCGCGGGGGCGTCGCGCCGGTGCCGTCCCGGCGGGCCAGTCTAGCGCAGCGGCCC
>NZ_LXSD01000432.1:0-887 GCF_017168095.1 Lysobacter enzymogenes
CGCGCGGGCGGTTTCGTCGCCGCGCGCTTGCGGCGCCGGCGCGGGCGCCGCAGGGTGAACCTGCGCCCGCCCCGCGGCGCCGCCGTCCCCGCCGAGGAACCCGAAGTGAAAACGCTGCTCGCCCTGCTCGCCTGGTGCCTGCTGTTCGTGCTGTGCTGGCCGCTGGCCTTGCTCGCGCTGGTGCTGTGGCCGCTGGTGTGGCTGCTGGCGCTGCCGCTGCGATTGGTCGGGATCACCCTGAGCGCGGTGTTCGCGTTCCTGCAGTCCCTGCTGTATTTGCCGGCGCGCGCGCTCGGCTGGCGCCCGGCGCGGGCGCACTGCGCGCCGTGAGCCGCGCCGCGCAACCCCGTGCAACCAGCCGCCCCTGAAGAGCGGAGCCTTATGTGCAGCGGCCGAGCCGCAGCGGCGACGCGCGCCCCCGCGCGGGCGCCGCTGCGGCCGAAAATCGTGGTGCGGCCAGCACATCGGCCGGTTCGAGTCAATGCATGCGCGGCGATTAACTCAATTCAGCCGCGCTGACCGCCGGCCCAACCGCCGCGCCGGGGCCGACCCCGGGCGGACGCGCACGGCGTGTAAAATGACGAACTTTTAGCCAGACCAGTTTGTTGATAGTGGAATCTCCCCGACGGGCGGCGGTCCGTGGTCCCGCCCTGATCCGCCTGCTCGCCCGGTTCGCCGACGCGGACGTTGCGCCCAGCGCGCCGCCGCTGTCGGACCGGCTCAGCCAATGGATCGAATGGACGCAGTCCCTGGCCCTGTCTTCGGTCCTGGACGGCGCCGCGCCCGTGCCCGGCTTCGGCGCGCCCACGCCGGTGGACGCGGAGGAGCGCGAATGCGCGCGCGTGCGCCAGGCGCTGGCCGCGGCCATCGCCGGCGACCGCGCCTTC
>NZ_LXSD01000433.1:0-379 GCF_017168095.1 Lysobacter enzymogenes
TCGATGTGGGCGCAGGCCGGCCTGACGCCGCAACAGACCGCGCGGCTGCGCGCGCCGGCCGACGAGGCGCTCTGGCGCGAAGCCGGCTGGGCCGGCGACGCCGGGCCGCGCACGCTGGACTGGCTGGCGCAGCCCGGTCACCGGCTGATCGCCTGGAGCGATCCCGACTACCCCGCCCTGCTGCGGCGCGCGCCGAGCCCGCCGCTGGCGCTGTTCGTGGCCGGCGAAGCCGGCTTGCTGTGGCACCCGGCGCTGGCCGTGGTCGGCAGCCGCTCGCCGACGCCGGCCGGGCTCGGCAACGCCACCGATTTCGCCCGCGCCCTGGCCCGCACCGGGCTGGCGGTGACCAGCGGCCTGGCCGCCGGCATCGACGCCGCCG
>NZ_LXSD01000434.1:0-23567 GCF_017168095.1 Lysobacter enzymogenes
GAGGCCGCGGCGCTCGTGCCGGCGCCGCGCGATTCGCTGCGCGACACCCAGATCGACGGCGCGGCCGCGCTGGACGCGCTCGGCCGGCCGCGCGCCGATCGCGAGCTGCGCCGGTTGTTCGACTACTTCCTCGCCCGCAGCGGCGAACAGTCGCCCGAAGCGATCCGCTCGGCGCTGGCGCTGCACCTGCATCCGCAGTTGCCGCCGCCGGCGTTGGCGACGGTGCTGGCGTGGTACGACGCCTACGTCGCGCTGGAGCGCGACGCGGTGGCGCTGGCGCAGGCCGCCGGCGGCGCCGAGGCGGCGTTCGAACGGGTGCGCGCGTTGCGCCGCGAGCGCCTCGGCGTGGCCTTGGCCGACGCCTTCTACGCGCAGGACGAAGCCGACTACCGGCTGGCGCAACAGCGCGCACAAGCGCGCGGCGCGCTGTCGGCCGAATCCGATCCGGCGCAACGCGCGCGGCGCGCGGCCGAACTGGACGACGAGGCCACGGCCGCGCCGGCGTTGCAGGCGAGCGCGCAGTGGCACGATGCGTTGGCGCAGCAGCAGCGGTTCGAGCGCGACGGCGCCGACCCGGCCGCGCGTTACGCCGCGCGCGAAGCGCAGTTCGGCGCGGCCGCGGCGCAGCGCCTGGGCGAGCTCGACCGGCAACGCGCGCAGTGGCAGTTGCGCCTGCGCAGCTATGCCGCGCAGCGCCAGCGCGTGCTGGCCGACGGCGACCTCAGCCAGGACCAGCGGCGCCGGCGGCTGGACGCGCTGCTGGCCGGGTTCGATCCGAACGAGCGGCGGCGGGTGGATGCGTTGACGCGCAACGGGGGCTTGCCGGGGCAGTGAGGCGTTGACGCTGTGTATCGTCGCGCGCGTGGCGGACGGCTTTGTTGCGTCGGTTGCGTCGTCGCCCGGCCGGCGCCGCAGCGCCGGCCTCAGAGGCAAGCCTGAGAAGCAAGCCTCAGAAATAATCCCGATTGAACCTGGCCCGATGGACGCCGCGGCCGTTGTCGGCCGTCACCTCGAACCGCAGCGTGTCCGGCGGCGACACCTGGGCGGTGCCGACGTAATCGATCAATTCGCCGTCGCGCATCTCGCGCATCGCTATGGTCTGCTTGCGGCCGAGCAGATCGGTCGCGGCGGCCTGGATGCGCTGCGCGCTCAGCGCGCGCGCGTCGGCGTCCTCGCCCTGCCGCAGCGACATCACCAGCAGCACCGTGCGCGCATCGCGCGGCACGCCGTAGCGGCGCACCACTTGTTCGGGCAGCTTGTCGGTCTGCACCGCGGTGAGGTGCATGACCACTTCGCCGACCTTGACGCTCTCGCTGCCGGCGGCATTGCCCTGCGTCGGCGGCACCGAGGATTCGCGCCCGCATGCCGCCATCAGCGCCAGCGTCAAGGCGGCGGCCATGCGGCCGGACCGATAACGCATCGCGCCGCTCATTCGTTCGCCGCCGACAACTGCCGGCCGCGCTCGGTCGCGGCGGCGATCGCGCGGCCGACCAGCTCGCGCAGGCCGCCGGCTTCGAAGGTTTCCACCGCGGCCTGGGTGGTGCCGCCCGGCGAGGTCACCCGCGCGCGCAGCGTCGCCGCCGGTTCCTCGCTGGACTGCAGCATGGTCGCCGCGCCGAGCAGGGTCTGCACGACTAGCGCGCGCGCCGCGTCGGCGTCCAGGCCCTGCGCTTCGCCGGCCTGCTGCATCGCCTCGGCCAGCAGGAACAGATAGGCCGGGCCGCTGCCGGAGACCGCGGTGACCGCGTCCATCTGCGCCTCGTCGTCGATGCGCACGGTCGGGCCGACCGCCGACAGGAGTTCGGCGGCCTGATCGAAGCGCGGCCGCGCCGCGTCGTTGGCGTACAGGCCAGTGATGCCGGCGCCGAGCAACGCCGGGGTGTTGGGCATCGCCCGCACCACCGCCGCGCCGCCGCCGAGCCAGCGATCGAGCTGGCCGGCGGTGATGCCGGCGGCGATCGAGATCGCCAGCGGCGCCTGTTCGCGCGCCTGCGCGGCCAGCGCGGCGCAGACCTCGCGCATCACCTGCGGCTTGACCGCCAGCAGCCACACGTCCGCGCCTTGCACCGCCTGTTCGCCGCGCTCGAACACCGGCACGCCGAAGTCGCGCGCCAGCGCCTCGCGCAGCGCCGGCACCGGCTCGGCCACGCGCAGGCGGGCCGGGTCGGCGCCGCGCGCGATCAGGCCGCCGATCAGGCTGCGCGCCATATTGCCGCCGCCGATGAAGGCCAGGACGGGCGGGTGGGACGGGGAAGCGGAAGCGTTGGGCATGGAATCGGGACCGGGTCGTGGAGTCGGAGAATGCGGTGTCGGGGCGAACGCAGCGTCGGCATCGATACCGCCTCGATGCGCGCCTGGCGACAGTAAGCGGGCCGGTAGCGGCCGACAGGGGCGAGCGCGATCCGGCCGCGGCTCATGACGCAACCTTGGGCGCACGCGCGCCGAACAGGGCGGTGCCGATCCGCACCAGGGTCGAGCCCTCGGCGACGGCGATGGCGAAGTCGTCGCTCATGCCCATCGACAAGGTGTCCACGCCGGCGAACTGCGCGGCGAGCGCGTCGAACAAGGCCTTGGCGCGGCGGAACGAGGGCCGGCGTCGTTCCGGGTCGGCGTGCGGGGTCGGGATCACCATCAGCCCGCGCAGGCGCAGCGCCGGCTCGGCGGCGATCGCCGCGGCCAGCGCCGGGACGTCGTCGGGACGGCAGCCGTGCTTGCTGGCCTCGTCGTCGATGTTGACCTGGATCAGCACGTCGAGCGGCGCGTCGCCGCCGCGGTGCCGGGCCAGCGCCGCGACCAGCTTGGGCCGGTCCACGGTGTGCACCCAGTCGAACAGCGCCGCCGCCTCGGCGGCCTTGTTGGACTGCAGATGGCCGATCAGGTGCCACTCCAGCGCCCGCCCGGCCGCGGCCGTGGCCGCCATCGCCGCGCGCTTGGCCGCGGCCTCCTGGACGTAGTTCTCGCCGAACGCGTCCTGGCCCTGCAAGGCCAGTTCCGCGACCGCGGTCTCATCCTGGGTCTTACTGACCGCAAGCAATCGAGGTGCCGGCCGGCCGGCGTCATGCGCCGCGCGGCGCAACTGTTGCAAGATGTCGTGAAGTACGTGCGCGTGCACGTGGGGAAATCCTGTGAGGAAGGGTGGAACGGGGCGGCCCCGGCGGGGCTATACTGCCTCTTGGGGGTGGTTTGGTTCCAGCTTTACGGTTGCGATCGGGCCACTCGACGGCAACGGGCCGCTCGCAGTCCGGTCGGCTTGAGTGGCTGGTTTTTTACGGGTCCGCGAACGGGCCCAAGCGCAGTGCGGGGAGCACGCATGGATATCGCCGAACTTCTGGCGTTTTCGGTAAAGAACAAAGCATCCGACTTGCATCTTTCGGCCGGCCTGCCGCCGATGATCCGGGTCGACGGCGACGTGCGCCGGATCAACATCCCGGCTCTGGACCACAAGCAGGTGCACGCGCTGGTCTACGACATCATGTCGGACAAGCAGCGGCGCGACTTCGAAGAGTTCCTGGAAGTCGACTTCTCCTTCGAGATCCCCGGCCTGGCGCGTTTCCGCGTCAACGCGTTCAACCAGAACCGCGGCGCCGGCGCGGTGTTCCGTACCATTCCCTCCGAGGTGCTGACCCTCGAAGACCTGGGCTGCCCGCCGATCTTCCGCCAGCTGATCGAGCAGCCGCAGGGCCTGATCCTGGTGACCGGGCCGACCGGCTCGGGCAAGTCGACCACGCTGGCGGCGATGATCGACCACATCAACAAGAACGAGTACGCGCACATCCTCTCGGTCGAAGACCCGATCGAGTTCGTGCACACCTCGCAGAAGTGCCTGATCAACCAGCGCGAAGTCCACCGCGACACCCACGGCTTCAACGAGGCCCTGCGTTCGGCGCTGCGCGAAGACCCCGACTACATCCTCGTGGGCGAGTTGCGCGACCTGGAAACCATCCGCCTGGCGCTGACCGCCGCGGAAACCGGCCACTTGGTGTTCGGCACGCTGCATACCTCCTCGGCGGCCAAGACCGTCGACCGCATCATCGACGTGTTCCCCGCCGGCGAAAAGCCGATGGTGCGCTCGATGCTGTCGGAATCGCTGCGCGCGGTGATCTCGCAGGCGCTGCTGAAGAAGGTCGGCGGCGGCCGCACCGCGGCCTGGGAAATCATGGTCGGCATCCCCGCCATCCGCAACCTGATCCGCGAGGACAAGGTCGCGCAGATGTATTCGGCGATCCAGACCGGCCAGAACTTCGGCATGATGACCCTCGACCAGCACCTGCAGGACCTGGTCAAGCGCGGCCTGATCCTGCGCCCGCAGGCCCGCGAATACGCCAAGGACAAGCGTCTGTTCGAATGACGCCCCGCCCCGGCGGCGCGCCTGCCGCGCCGCCCGACGACGTCGCGCCAGCCGCGAGCATCACATCCCCCGACGGCCCTCGCCGCCGTAAACGACCTCCCGAGGAGGTAGCCGCATGAACACGCCCGCCCCGACCAACCCGACCACCGCCTCCGGCGCGATCGACTTCACTTCCTTCCTCAAGCTGATGGCGCACCAGCGCGCCTCGGACTTGTTCATCACCGCCGGCATGCCGCCGTCGATGAAGGTGCACGGCAAGATCTCGCCGATCACCCAGAACCCGCTGACGCCGCAGCAAAGCCGCGACCTCGTGCTGAACGTGATGAACCCGCAGCAGCGCGAAGAGTTCGAAAAGACCCACGAGTGCAACTTCGCCATCGGCGTCACCGGCGTCGGCCGCTTCCGCGTGAGCTGCTTCTACCAGCGCAACCAGGTCGGCATGGTGCTGCGCCGGATCGAGACCAAGATCCCGACCGTCGAAGAGCTGAACCTGCCGCCGATCATCAAGACGCTGGCGATGACCAAGCGCGGCATCATCATCTTCGTCGGCGCCACCGGCACCGGCAAATCGACCTCGCTGGCGGCGATGATCGGCTACCGCAACCAGAACTCGACCGGCCACATCATCACCATCGAAGACCCGATCGAGTTCGTGCACCGCCACGAGGGCTGCATCATCACCCAGCGCGAGGTCGGCATCGACACCGACAGCTGGGACGCCGCGCTGAAGAACACCCTGCGCCAGGCGCCGGACGTGATCATGATCGGCGAGGTGCGCACCCGCGAAGGCATGGACCACGCCATCGCCTTCGCCGAAACCGGCCACCTGGTGCTGTGCACGCTGCACGCCAACAACGCCAACCAGGCGATGGACCGCATCATCAACTTCTTCCCCGAAGACCGCCGCCAGCAGCTGCTGATGGACTTGTCGTTGAACCTCAAGGGCGTGGTCGCCCAGCAGCTCATCCCGACCCCCGACGGCAAGGGCCGCCGGGTGGCGATGGAGATCCTGCTCGGCACCCCGCTGGCGCAGGACTACATCCGCGACGGCGAGATCCACAAGCTCAAGGAGCTGATGAAGGACTCCGTGCAGCTCGGCATGAAGACCTTCGACCAGGCCCTGTTCGAGCTGTACCAGGCCGGCGAGATCAGCTACGAAGACGCGCTGCGCTACGCCGACTCGCAGAACGAGGTGCGCCTGCGCATCAAGCTGGCGCAGGGCGGCGATGCGCGGACCTTGTCGCAGGGGTTGGATGGGGTGGAGGTGGCTGAGGTGCGGTGAGCGCCCGGTCGCATCCAACCGATCGTTCGAAGAGGCCAGCGAAAGCTGGCTTCTTTTTTGCAGCGCCGCAACGGCGCTCCCGCATCCGTTCAAGCGGCGGCGGAGCCCGATCGCCGGGCCGCCGTCAGAACCGCCCTCTGGCATACGCGCCGAAGTAGCCGCTGGTCTCGCCCGTGCGCAGATCGACGCTGCCTCGGCCGACGAAACCGACGTTCAGGCCGTTCTGGTCGTAGTCGACCGCGCCTTCGCCGTTGAGCCGGCTGAAGCCCTGGCGGTCGGCGCCGACGCCCAACTGCACCGAGCCGCTCCAGCCCTCGGCGATGCTGCGGGTGAGCTTGGCGCTGGCCGCGGCGTTGTCGAAGCCCTGGTTGTTGAAGGTCGCGCTGGCGCTGAAATCGAAATCGGCGAGATTGCCCAGCGTGGTCTTGCCGGCGACGGTGGCGCTGTAGCTCGGCGTGGAGTTCGGCCCGAACGGGCCCAGCGTCGTGCTCAGGCTGAGGCTGTCGAGGCTGTTGTTGAAGCTGACGCTGGCGAAGCCGGTGACGCTGGCCGGCGCGATGCCCATGCGCGCCTCGATGCTGGCGTTGACATCGCCGACGTGGTTCAGGCCGAGATTGATCGAGACATCGTTGAGCGAGGCGGCGGCCACCGCGGCCGGGTCGTTCGGGGTGATGCTGAAGCTCGGCGACCAGACGTTGGTTTCCTCGATCGCCGGCACCGCCGGTTTCTGCGCGATGTCGGCGTAGGTGGTCGCGGTCGGCACGCCGCCGAGCGTGGGGAACGAGGCCAGGTTGGGCACCGTGTCCACGGGCATGGCGCTGAGCTGCGAGATCGTCGCCGGCGACAGGCTCAGGTCGACCGGCGCGGCCTGGACCGGATCGACCGCGGCGGCCGCGACGGCATCGGCGGCGGCCTTGTCGGCGGCGGCCTGCTGCGCGGCGGCGGTTTCGGCCGAGCGTTGCGCGGCGTCGGATGTGTTACGCGAGGAGTCCGAGCCGGAAACTCCGTTGCCTGCGTCTGCCATGAGAACACCCTCCTGGGGGCGCGTCCGGCCGGGGCCGGGGCGCGGCGAAAGCGCTTTCCAGACCGACCCTAACAAGCTCGCGCGGGGTGAAGGTACCTGGGGCGAGCCCCAGCCCTTAGCTACGTCGGACGGTGGATTTTTTCTGTAATTGATTGAAAAGATTATGTTTTTCGACGGAAGGGGCGGGCGGCCCGATGCGTCCGGCGACGAACGGCTGGCGCGGCGATCAGCGATGCAAGTCGTTTCGCGCGCCTGCGACGCCGTACCGCCACCGCCTCGCGACCGTGTTGCCGCGCATCCGGGCTTGCTAACCCGCGCCCATGCTTCGATCCTTGCCGGTCCGCACGTTCGACCGCCGCGCGTCAGCGCCGCGATCGTTCTGCTCCCGCCACGCACCGCCGCCACATGCCCAACGTCCTCGTCCTCGGCGCCCGCGCGCCGGCCGCACTGGAGATCGCCCGCCGCTTCCGCGCGGGCGGGCGCGCGCAAGCGATCGTCGCCGACAGCGTGTCGTGCCGGTTGTCGGGCTGGTCGAACGCGGTCGGCGCGAGCCTGCCGATCGCCGGCCCGCGCTTCGACGCGGCGCGCTTCGCCGCCGATCTCGCCGGCATCGTCGCCGCACACCGCATCGACCTGATCGTGCCGACCTGCGAGGAGGCGTTCTGGCTGTCGCGTTACCGCGGCGCGCTGCCGGCGTCCGTGCGCGTGCTGGTCGACGGGTTCGACAAACTGCGCGAGCTGCACAGCAAGCTGCGTTTCCTCGAACTGGCGCGCGGCTGCGGCGCGAACGTGCCCGACAGCGCCGCCGTGCGCACACTGGAGCAAGCGCGCGAATGGGCCGCGGGCCGGCCGCTGGCGCTCAAGCCCGAGTACTCGCGCTTCGGCGTGCACGTGCGCCTGTATCCGCAAGGCATGCCCGCCGACGCGGCGCCGCTGCCGCTGGCGCAGACCTGGGTCGCGCAGCGCTTCCACGCCGGCACCGAGTTGTGTTCCTACAGCGTCGCCGACCGCGGCCGCCTGCTCGCGCACTCGGTGTATCGGCCGGCGTACCGGCTCAACCGCAGTTCCAGCTTCTATTTCGAGCCGGCGCCGAATGCGGCGATCCGCGCGTTCGTCGAGCGTTTCGTCGGCAAGATCGGCTACACCGGGCAGATCTCGTTCGACTGGATCGTCGGCGACGACGGCGGCGTCACGGTGCTGGAATGCAATCCGCGCGCGACCAGCGGCGTGCACCTGTTCGGCGCCGACGACGATCTGCCGGCGGCGCTGCTCGGCGCCGACATCGCCTGCGTCGATGCGCGGCCAGCGCGGCCGCGCATGCTCGCGCCGGTGATGCTCGGCGCCGGCTTCGCGCAAGCGCTGGCGCACGGGAGTGCGCGCCGGTGGCTGCGCGACTGGCGCCGCGCCGACGATGTGCTGTCGGTGCCCGGCGATCGTTTGCCGCCGCTCGGCGGGCTGGCCGATCTGGCCGCCTATGCCGCCAGCGCGCTGCGCCGCGGCGGCGGCCTGCGCGAGGCGGCCACGCGCGACATCGAATGGGACGGCGAGGAGTTGCCGGAACTGTGACCGCACCGGCCCGCAGCGACGACGACTTCGCCCGCCGCGTGCAGGCCTTCGAGCGCATCCACGCCGGCGCCGACTCGCGCGAACTGGTCGCCAACCTGGCCACGCGGGCGGAATTCCTCGACGGCGGCGAGCGCCGCTATCCGGTCAGCGTCGACGACGGCGATGTCGGCGGCAACGCCTGGGTCTGTTCGCCGCGCACGACTTACGGCGATTACGCCAGCGAAGAGGCCGTGCGCTACGCACCGCCCGCCGCGGCGCCGCTGCTGCGCGCCGCCGGCCGCGGCCTCGACGGCTGGCTGCGCCGCGCCGGCATCGACCGCGCGGTGGCGATCAACAATTGGTGGCTGTCGACCAATCTGTATCCGCGGTGGCGCCCGGGCAGCGCGGCGCGGCTGTTGCGCGGCGCGTTGCAGCGCTGGCCGGATCATGCGGTGTGGCTGCGCTCGCTCAACCGCGACCAGCATGCCGACTGGCTGGCCGAGTGCGAAGCGCTGGGCTTCGCGCTGATTCCGAGTCGGCAGGTGTATCTGTTCCGCGACGTCGCCGCACTGGCGCAGCGCCGGCACAACCTGCGCATCGACCTGAAGCTGGCCGCGCGGCAGCCGCGGCGCGTGCGCGACGCCGACATCGGCGCGGACGACTACGCGCGCATCGCCTGGCTCTACCAGCGCCTGTACATGGACAAGTATTCGGCGTTCAACCCGCGCTACGGCGAGCGCTTCCTGCGCGAGTGGCACCGCGCCGGGCTGCTGCGCTTCGACGGTTTCCGCGACGAGGCCGGGCAGCTGATCTGCATCGCCGGGGTGTTCGGTTTTGGCGGCACCCTGACCACGCCCATCGTCGGTTACGACACCGCCTTGCCGCAGCCCCTGGGGCTCTACCGCTTGCTCACCGCAACCACGTTCGAGCGCGCCATCGCCGGGGGCGACACGGTCAACTTCAGCGCCGGCGCGGCCGGATTCAAGCGTTTGCGCGGCGGCGAGCCCAGCATCGAATACAGCGCGGTCTACGCCCGCCACATGCCGGCGCGCACGCGCCGCGCGCTGGCCGCACTGTCGCTGCTGACGCGGCGGGTCGGGGTGCCGATCATGCGAAGATTCGGGCTATGAAGCGCACGCACCGAGCCGCCGTCGCCATCGCCGCAGCGCGCCGCGCATGAGCGGCTGGCATCCCTCGCATCAATCGCGCTGGTTCGCCGCGCTGTGCGGCGAGCGCCTGCGCGCCGCGCCGGTGGCGGTGAGCCTGCTCGACCGGCCCTACGTGCTGGCGCGCGACGGCGCCGGCCGCGCGTTCGCGCTGGAAGATCGCTGCCCGCACCGGCACGCGCCGCTGTCGCAGGGAACCTGCCGCGATGGCGGACTGGCTTGCCCGTACCACGGCTGGCGCTTCGACGCCGAAGGCCGGCTGCGCGAGATTCCCGGCCTGCCCGACGGCGGCGCGCTGCCGCAGGTGCGCGTGCGCAGCGCCGCGGTGCGCGAGCACGACGGCCTGATCTGGCTGCGCGCCGACGGCCGCGACGAGGGCGAATTGCCGGCGATGGCGCGGCGCAATCCGCCCGGTTCGCGCCGGTTCCTATGGCAGACGCAGTGGCGCGCGCACGTGGTCGATGCGATCGAGAACTTCCTCGACCCGCTGCACACCCACTGGATCCACCCGGGCCTGGTGCGCCGCGGCGGCGCGCGGCAACCGACGACGGCGCGGTTCGTGCCGTCGGCTGAAGGTTTCGCGGTCGATTACCTCGGCCAGGCCCAGCAATCGGGCCTGCTTTACCGCTTGTTCGAATCGCCGCGCGAAAGCGAACGCGCGCTGTTCGACGCGCCGGGCAGCGCGCAGATCGAATACCGCTACCGCAACGGCGCAGCGGTGCGCATCAGCCTGCATTTCGCGCCGCGCGATGCCGCCACCACCTCGGTGTTCGCGAGCCTGCACGTGGAAAACCGTTGGGCGCCGGCGTGGCTGGTGCGCGCGCTGGTGTGGCCGCTGCTGAAGCGGGTCAACGACCAGGACGCGCGCATGCTGGCGCTGCAGTCCGACAATCTGCGCCGCTTCGGCGCGGTGCGCGGCGCCTCGACCCCACTCGACCTGGTGCGGCCGTGGGTCGAAGCGTTCTGGCGCGACGGCGCGCCGCCGGCGGACGCGGCGGCCAAGGACGTGGCGCTGATGCTGTAGCGCCGCGGCCGCGGCTCAGCGCGCGCAGTCCTCGTCGCGGTCGCCGTCCTGGCAATGCCGGCCCGGGCCCGGTTCCAGGCGCAGGCGCTCGCTGTCGGCGCCGATGCGGATATCGCCCCAGCGGCGCGGGATCACCTCGATCCGGTTCGCGCGCAGGTCCGCCTCGACCTCGCTGCCGCGCTGCGACAGATAGGTCTGGCCGATGCTGCGCCAGCCGCGCGGCAAACGCGCGTAGGCGTTGCAGTTCGCGCCCCAGTCGTTGATCCGGCACAGCAGGTATTCGGGCTGGCCGTCGCCGTCGAGGTCGGGCGTGGCCAGCACGCAGCGGGCGTCTTCGTCTTCGCAGTTGGGCAGGGTCAGCTGGTCGGCGAGGGCCGCGGCGATCCAGGCCGGATCGATCGCGGCGGCGCCCTCGGCGCGCTGCAGCGCGCGCAAGGCCTGTTCGCGGGTGCGGCCCTTGGCCGGCGTTTCGAGTTCGGCGCGGTATTCCCACGAACTGGAGGCCTTCATCGCGCGCTGCAGATTGGCGTGCGCGGCCGGCGCCGAGGCGGCGAAGCGCGGATCGGTTTCCAGGGTCTGCAGCGCCTGGTAGCCGCGGCGGCCGGCGTCGAAGCGCAGGTAGCCCAGGTCGAAGCGCTCCGGCGCGATCTTGCCGCTGCGCAACTGCGCGAGCTGCGAGCCGGTGCCGAGGCGGTGCGGGTCGAGCAGCCACGAGTTGGCCGCCACCGCCAATGCCAGCACCACCAGCGAGACGGCGACGTTGACCCGGCGCAGCCCGCCGAGCCAGCCGTCGTGGCGGCGCAGCGCGGCGGCCGCGTAGCCCAGCGCGTACAGGCTCAGCGCTGCGGCCGCCAGCGCCGCCCAGAAGCGTTCGCCGGTCCAGCCGTACTGGCCGATGCGCAGGCTCAGCGCATACAGGCCCAGCGCGGCGTACAGCGGCAGGGTCAACAACGCGGCTTCGACCACCGCGCGCAGCCAGCGCGGGTAGGGCGGCGGCGCTTCGCCGTCCTGGTAGACCGCGTTGACGAACAGCACCACGGTCGCGATCAGACACATCAGGATCAGCGTCGCCGAGCGCGTCTTCCACAGCGCGTCCAGGCCGGTGAACGGCAGGCTGGCGACGAAGATCAGCGCGATCAGCGCCACCAGCGGCAACAGGCCCTTGAAGATCGCGAACAGGATCTGCCGGGCGATCTGCACCGGCCGTTGCTGGGTGCGGCCGATCATCGCGCCCAGGCCGATCATGACGCCGGTGGCGAGATGGGCGAAACCGCGGGTGGTGAACAAGTCGGCGAAGAACTGGATGCCGATCAGCGCGAACAGCGCCGCGCACAGGCCCAGCACCGCCCAGCAGATGCCGACGAAGGCGGCGGTGAGGATCAGGGTCAGCGCGTTCTGCCAGCCGTGTTCGAACAGCTCGTGGTAAGGCGCGCACCAGCGGCCGTGGGCGAGCCGGCATTGCAGATAGGGCAGGGCGACGAACACGGCGATGGCGAGGCTGCAGGCGAACGGCGCCAGCACCGCGGCTTCTTTCAGGTCGGGCGCGCCGGTGGCGCTCCAGCCGGCCCAGATCGACAGCGGCAGGCAGATCGCGGCGACCAGGGCGATGTTGGTCCAGTAGCGCGCGTCGTCCAGGCGCTGCACGGTCAGCAGCATCGCGGTGGGGATCGACAGGGTCAGCGCGTACCAGGCGATCTGCAGTTCGAAGCCGAAGCCGGTGCCGGCGCCGACCCGCACGAGATAGAGCAGCAGGCCTTGCAGCAGCGCGATCAGGACGATGAAGGCGCGGGTCTTGGCCGACAGTTCGACGGCGGCGGGGGCGGGGTGGGGCGTCATGCGGTTCCTTTGCATCGGCTCGGCCCGGCGCCGCGAAGCGGCGGGCCGTACAGTCATTGCGGGCGAGAGTGGCGCGGCTGGGTGAGCGGGGGATGAAGTCGGAGTGACGTTTGCTGCGCTGCCTGCCGCTGCGGCGGCTGGCGCGGCCTCCGGTCATTCCGGCGAACGTTGTGTTGGCTGATGCGGCGCCCCGTTATTTCGGCGAACGTTGCGGTAGCTGGTGCGGCCTCCCCCGTCATTCCGGCGAAAGCCGGAATCCATTTTGCTTTTGCCGTAGCTACGTCGAAGCTGCGCGCGAAGCAAGATCAAAATGGATTCCGGCTTTCGCCGGAATGACGGAGTGAGGGAGTGTCGCCGGGCGAGGGAGCCGGACCGGGGGCGCGACGGATCGGAATCAATTCGAGCGCTTTTTGCCCGGCGCTGCCGGCAGTTTCTTCGCGGCGCGCTTGCTTGCTGCGGTCTTCGTCGCGGCCGCTTTCTTCGCGGCCTTTTTCGCCGCGGCGGCCGGCTTCGCGACGACCTTGGCCGCCGGCTCCGCCGCTTTGGTTGCGCCGCCCTTCGCCGCCGCTTCGCGCACGCGCTTCCACACCGCCCCGATCTTGTCGATGCGCGCATACGCCGGACAGGTTTCGCGATGCGCGCCCGGCAGGTAGCTCAGGCTCATCAGGAACTCGTTGGTGATCTCGCCGCCGGTGAAGCGGAAGGTCTGCTTGAACAGCTTGATCCAGCCGGCCTTGTCGCGCGGGCGGCCCTCGTGCAGCACGTGCGCGTCCAGCCACTGGGCGAAGCCGCCGTGGCTGGCGCGCAGGCGCTGGATCACCTGGGCGTTGTGGATCGCCGCGTCGACCTTGAGCCGGTTGCGGATGATGCCGGCGTCCTCGAGCAGGCGCAGGCGGTCGGCTTCGCCGTACCCGGCCACGGCGTCGACGTCGAAGCCGTGGTAGGCGCGGCGGAAACCCTCGCGCTTGCGCAGGATCGTCTCCCAGCTCAGCCCGGCCTGGTTGATCTCCAGGATCAGGCGCTCGAACAGGTCGGACTCGTCGCGCTGCGGGAAGCCGTATTCGCGGTCGTGGTAGTCGCCGTGGATCGGATGGCCGGGGGCGATATCGCAATAGCCGGACATGGGCAGCCTCGTGGCGCGCCGCGGGCGCGGCGTGGCCTGGGATTGTCGCGGTGCGCGGGCGGCGAATCCAGGTCCGAGGCTGGCCGGATCGCCCGGGCTCTCGAATGCCGGCAGGCGCTCTTGTGGGAGGGGCTTCAGCCCCGATGCTCTGCGCTCCGATCAGGACGGCCCTTGGTGGCGCGGCGATCTGAAAAGAGAGCTTCGGGGCTGAAGCCCCTCCCACAGTCTTTTCCTACCGGCGCCTCCCTCAGCCTTCTCCCACCGCCTTCTCCCACAAGCCCCTACCTCAAGCGCTTCCCTCGATCTCCCCGCCAATCCCAAACCGTCCCGAACCGGCCGCATTTCGCGTTATGGCGACCCCGACCCGCCGCTCGACCCCGCAGCCCGGCCCGGCAGGCTAGAATGGTCCCATGCCGGTAATGCCCACGCCCCTCGCCAGTCAGGTCCTGATCGCGCTGCCCGCGCTGGCCGACACCAATTTCTCGCGCAGCGTCGCGCTGATCTGCCAGCACGACGACGACGGCGCGATGGGCATCGTGGTCAACCGGCCCTCGGAATACACCCTGGGCGAAGTGTTCGGGCAGATGGGCGTGGAAGGCGGCGACGAGGCCCTGCGCGCGCAGATCGTGCTGGCCGGCGGCCCGGTCCATCCCGAACGCGGCTTCGTCCTGCACGACGGCGGCGCGCGCTGGGATTCGACCCTGGCCATCGCCGACGGCCTGTTCCTGACCACCTCGCGCGACATCCTCGAGGCGATGGCCAAGGGCGAAGGCCCGGACCACGCCATCGTCGCGCTGGGCTGCGCCGGCTGGGGCTCGGGCCAGCTCGAGCACGAGATCACCGAAAACGACTGGCTGACCGCGCCGGCCGACGCCGAACTGCTGTTCCAACTGCCGCTGGACGCGCGCTGGCATGCCGCGGCCGGCCGCATCGGCGTGGATTTCGCCCACCTGGCCGATTACGCCGGGCACGCATGAGCGAGAGCGCTCCCGCTTCGATCCGACGCGACGGCACCGTCCTCGGATTCGATGTCGGCGCGCGCCGCATCGGCGTGGCCGTGGCCAGCGCGTTCGGCCACGGCGCGCGCGCGCTGGCGGTGATCGACGTGCACGGCGCCGGCCCCGACTGGGGCGCGATCGACCGCCTGCAGAAGGAATGGCGGCCCGACGGCCTGATCGTCGGCGACCCGATGACCCTGGAAGGCGGCGACCAGCCCGCGCGCCAGCGCGCGCTCGCCTTCGCCCGGCAACTGCGCGTGCGCTACAAGCTGCCGGTGGTGCTGGTGGACGAGCGCTCCAGTTCGGTCGAGGCCGCGCACCGTTTCGCCGCCGATCGCGCCGAAGGCCGCAAGCGCCGGCGCGACGCCGAGGCGCTGGACGCGGTGGCCGCCGCGGTGATCGTCGAGCGCTGGCTGGCCGCGCCCGACGACGCCACCCCGATCGATTCGATTCCGCATTCCTGAAACCGTCTTCCCCCGACCCGCAACGCCCAGCACCGTCATGACCACTTTCGTTTCCGCCCCCGGCGGTTCGCGCCACCTGCTGAGCCTGCGCGAGGCCACGCGCGACTCGCTCGAAGCCCTGCTGATCCGCGCCCAGGCCTTCGCCGAAGGCCATTACGACCATCGCGCCCTGGCCGGCACCGCGGTGTGCACGCTGTTCTTCGAGCCGTCCACGCGCACCCGCCTGAGTTTCCAGCTGGCGGTGCAGCAGCTAGGCGCGCATGTGCTGAGCTTCGACGCCTCGACCTCGTCGACGACCAAGGGCGAGACCGCGCTGGACACGCTCAAGAACATCGAAGCGATGGGCGTGCGCGGTTTCGTCGTGCGCCATCGCGACGACGGCGCGGTCGCCGAACTGGCCGCGCACGTGCGCCCGGGCACCTGCCTGGTCAACGCCGGCGACGGCCGCAGCGCGCATCCGACCCAGGGCCTGCTCGACATGCTGACCCTGCGCCAGGCCAAGGGCAACGATTTCTCGCGCCTGCGCGTGGCCATCGTCGGCGACATCAAACATTCGCGGGTGGCGCGCTCGGACGTGCAGGCGCTGCGCGCGCTCGGCGCCGGCGAGATCCGCGCGGTCGGCCCGGCCTCGCTGCTGCCCGACGACGGCACCCTGGACGGCTGCATCGTCGGCCACGACCTCGATGCCGCGCTGGACGGCGTGGACGCGGTGATGATGCTGCGCCTGCAGCGCGAGCGCATGGAAGAAGGGCTGGTGGATTCGCTGGAGGATTACCACCGCGACTACGGCCTGACCGTGGCCCGGCTCAAGCGCGCCGCGCCCGATGCGGTGGTGATGCATCCCGGCCCGATGAACCGCGGCGTGGAGATCACCGACGAGGTCGCCGACGGCCCGCAATCGCTGATCCTGACCCAGGTCGCCAACGGCGTGGCCGTGCGCATGGCGGTGCTGGAGACCTTGCTCAAGGGTTGAGCGCGGGCGCTGCGGTGATTCGCGCGACTGCGCGAATCACCGGTGTTGCGTTTGAGTTTCGAAGACGCGCGCCGCGATGTTTCGCGATGCCTGCGTGCGCCGCGCCGTCGCTTCGTGTCGGCGCCGCTCAGCGGCCCGCCGCCGCCGGCGCCGCATCCGGCCGCCGCTGCGCGAACAGCCAGGTCCACAGCGCCTCGCTGGCATAGGCCGCATCCCAGGCGTTGTGGTCGGCCTCGGGGAATTCGGTGTAGCGCACCTGCGCGCCGGCGCGCTTGAGCGCGGCGACCATCTCGCGCGAGCGCTGCGGCGGCACCACGTCGTCCTGGGCGCCGTGGAAGATCCAGAACGGCTGGCCCTTCATCCGCTGCGCGGCCTCGTCCAGGTTCCACGGTCCGCCCAGTTGCTCGACCCGTTCGCGATCGGCCGCCGTGGGCACGTCGAACCCGCCGCACAGCGGCACCACCGCGGCGAAGCGCTGCGGCTGCATCAGCGCCAGATCGAAACTGGCGAAGCCGCCCATCGACAGACCGGTCATGTAGGTGCGCGCGCGATCGCCCCCGAACTCGGCCTGCACCGCGTCCAGCACCGCCAGCGCGGTGCGGTTGAAGCGCTGCTTGTCGGCCTTGTCCTTGTGCATCTGCGGGAACGCCACGATCGCCGGGAAGCGGTCCAGGCGTTCGCGGATCGCCGGCGCCAGGCCGACCTCGACCTGCTTGCGGTTGTCGTCGCCGCGCTCGCCCGAGCCGTGCACGAACAAGATCAACGGCGGCGTTTCGCCGCCGGCCGCGCGCGAGGGAACGAATACCTGATAACGGTGGGTCACCCCGTCGGCGAGCGAGAGTTCGCGGCTGACGAAGCGGCCGTGCGCGCGTGGATCGGTCATGGCGGAAGCGGCGGGTGCGTGCGCCGCGGCGGCGGCGTCGGGACGGGGCGCCGCGGATTGGCAGGCGGCGAGCGCGGCGAACGCGAAAGACAACGACAGCGCGGATGCGGCGCGGAACGAACGGCGACCGGGCATGGCGGGCTCCGTGGCGGGCTGTGGCCATCATCGGCCCGCGGGCGGGGCGGATTCAACCCCGTGGATGATTCGGTCGCACATGCTATTGGACTGCGCAGACGAGACGCACCGGGCGGTTCGGCTTCTCAGTCTGGTTGCGATTGCTGGCTCAGGCGCTGCAGCAGCAGTGTTTGCGCGGCCATGATGTGGTCGGCGTCGAGGCGGAACCTGGGTTTGGGCGCGTCCTGCGGCGTCCAGGCGAAGCGGCGCCACAAGGCCACCGGCACACCGGCTTCGCTGCCGCCGCCGCGCACGCGGCGCAGCAGGGTTTCGGCATAGGCGTACAGCGCCAGCGCCTCGCGCAACTCGGCCTGGCGCATCAGCGCGCTTACCTCGGCCTCTTCCAGCAAGCGGCCGCATTCCAGTGCCAGTTCGTCGAGACTGGCGCGCATCGTTCGGTCGGCGCGGCGCTGATCGCCCGGCGCGGGCGCTCGTGTGCGCAGGCTCGGGCCGTTGATGAACCAGCTGCACATGCCGCAGAAGCAGTGCGCGTCGGGCGAGTAGAGGCGCGAGCCCGGGTCGCGTACGACGACGTGGCCGTTATCGAGATAGCTGGAAAACAGGCGGAAGAACCCGGCCGCATCGGTTTGCGGCGGACGCGCCTGCGGCGGCAGTTCCTCGAGATGGCGTTGCGCCCAGGCCGCGGCGGCAGCCGGGTCTCGCGCATAGCCGTGGGCGGCGTCGAAACCGATGAAGCCGCGCTGCACCGCCTGCGCCAGCCAGCGCAGCAGCGCGTAACTGCGTGCCTGCAGGTCGACGGCGGTGGCGATGTCCTGGTGTTGCAGCATGCGCACCAGCTTAGCCGGCTTGGCGATCGCGCCCGGGTGCCGTCCGTCCGCGTGCGAGCGGGTCGCTCAACGCAACAAGATCAACGTCGCCAACCCGAGGAAGCTCAAGAACCCCATCACATCCGTCAGCGTGGTCAGAATCACGCCGCCGGCCAGGGCCGGGTCGAAGCCCAGGCGCTTGAGGGTGATCGGCACCAGTACGCCGCCGGTGGCGGCGGTCAGCAGGTTGATAGTCAGCGCGCTGCCGATCACGAACGACAGGCCCGGCTGGCGGAACCAGATCAGCACGATCAGGCCCAGGCCGATGCCGAGCACCAGGCCGTTGATCAGCGCGACCGACAGTTCCTTGCGCAGCAGCACGCCGACGTTGGACGCGCCGATCTGGCCCAGGGCGAGGCCGCGGATCATCAGCGCCAGCACCTGGGTGCCGGCATTGCCGCCCATGCCGGCGACGATCGGCATCAGC
Organism: Lysobacter enzymogenes; assembly: GCF_017168095.1. GTDB lineage: Bacteria > Pseudomonadota > Gammaproteobacteria > Xanthomonadales > Xanthomonadaceae > Lysobacter > Lysobacter enzymogenes_D. The sequence continues at coordinate 18,095 of NZ_LXSD01000434.1, forward strand.
GCGGCCAGCGCCACCAACTGGGCGATGGAGTCTTCGAACTGGCCGACCACGCTGGCGGCGAGGAAGGCCGTGCACAGGTTGACGCTGAGCCAGATCAGGCGGCGCCGGAACGCGCGCCGGACCGGGCTGAACAGGTCTTCGTCCTCGTCCAGGCCGGCCGCGCTCAAGGCCTGGTGCTCGGCCTCTTCGCGGATGATGTCGACCACGTCGTCGATGGTGATGCGGCCGAGCAGGATGTTGTTGTCGTCGACCACCGGCGCGCTGATCCAGTCGTGGTCGGAGAACTGGCGCGCGACTTCGCCGGCGGTCTCGCCGACGTCGATGGCCGGCTGTTCGTCGTCGACCAGCTTGTTGATCGCGGTGCCGGGCTCGTGGGTCAGCAGCGCGGCCAGGGCGATGCGGCCCAGGTATTGGTGGCGGCGGCTGACCACGTAGAGGTGGTCGGTGTGCTCGGGCAGTTCGCCGCGCAGGCGCAGATAGCGCAGGACCACGTCGATGGTGGTGTCGGCGCGCACCGTCACCACGTCGGGATTCATCAGGCGGCCGGCGGTGTCTTCCGGGTAGGACAGCACCTGCTCGAGCCGCTCGCGGTTGTCGCGGTCCATCGACTTGAGCACTTCGTCGATGACGGTGTCGGGCAGGTCTTCGACCAGGTCGGCCAGGTCGTCGATGTCGAGGTCTTCGACCGCGGCGACGATTTCGTCGGGGTCCATGTCCGCGAGCAGGCTTTCGCGGACTTCCTCGCCGACGTGGACCAGCACCTCGCCGTCGTCCTCGGGATCGACCAGCCCCCACACCACCTGGCGCTTGCCGGGCGGCAGCGATTCGAGCAGGTTGCCGATCTCGGCCGGGGAGAGGGTGTTGACCAGGCGGCGAACCGGCCCCAGACGGCCGCTGTCGAGCGCATCGGAAAGCAGGCGCAGCTGACGTGCGGTCTTGTCGTGGCGGACGGCTTCGGCCATGCGGTACTTCCTGGCGGGGGACGGATGCGGCCACGAAGCCGGCGGATCCAACGAGTGCGCCGGCATTATCGCCCGCGGCCGCGGCAAAGCCCAGTGACGACGGGGCCCGCGGCGCCGGGTGCGGATGAACCGCGGCCTGCGCGGTGGCGGGCGCGCTGCGCGCAGCGTCATGCGGCGTGGAGCCTGCGCGTGCGCGGCGACGGCAGCGGACGCCGCTACGGCCGGCGAGTCGGGCTGCGCCGCCGGCGAGCGCTTCGGCGCCGATGCAGCGCCGCGCGCGCGATCCGCGACGATGCGCAGAACGTGAGCGACAGTGAATCACCTCGCCGCGACGCCTCGCTAGACTCGCGCCCGGCCCGATCCGCGGGCGCTAAGGACGGCCGCCATGACCGCACCCGACCGGCAACGCGTCGGCGCACTGATCGCGCCGTTGTTCGAGCCCTTGATCGCGCCGCTGGACGTGGCGGAGAAGGGCAGGGTGCCCGGCGTGCTGGTCGGCGTGCTGTACCAGGGCCAGCGTTACTGCTACGCCTTCGGGCAACTGCCGCTGCAGCAAGGCGGCAGCGCGGCGCCCGAGGACACGGTGGTGATGATCGCGTCCAACACCAAGGTATTCACCGCGACCTTGCTGGCGATCGCGGTGCTGCAGTCGCGGGCCGAGCTGGACACGCCGGTGCGGGAGCTGTTGCCGCCGGGCGTCGGCATCCATCCTTACCTCATGGACCAACCGGTCAGGCTGCGCCATCTGGCCACCCACAGCGCCGGCTTCCCCAAAGGCCTGTGCCCGCAGCGCGACGATATCTTCGGCCATTACTCATTCGATGCGACCACGCGCTTCCTGCGCGAGTTCGAGCCGCAGTACCCGCCGGGGCAGCAGTGGTGCTACAGCAACCAGGGCTTCGCCCTGCTCGGCGCGCTGATGTCGCACGTGCACCACGACTCGCCGCCGGGCGAGCCGGGCTGGGGTTCCAGCTATCGCGATTGGCCGCAGGTGGCGCGCCGGCTGCTGCTGGAGCCGTTGGGCATGGCCTCCACCCAGGTCGAGCTGAGCGCGCCGGTGCGGGCGAGGCTGGCGCAGTCCTACGGATTGCGCCTGCCAGGCGAGCGCTATGCGCCGATCGGCGTGGGCGAGATCGATCCTCACTCCGCGGCGATCGGCGCCGGCGCGCTGTCGTCGACGGTGCCGGACATGCTCGCCTTCCTCGACCGCCAGATCGATCCCGGCCCGGACGTGCTCGGCCGCGCGATCGCCTTGACCCAACGTCGGCAGGATCCGCCCGGCCTGTGCATGGGATTGGGCTGGCAGGTCGGCGACGGCTGCCTGGCCAAGGACGGGCTGAAGTTGGGCTATGCCTCGTACATGATCGTGGACCCGTCTTGCCGCGTGGCGGTGTTCGCCTTCGCCAACGCCGAGGGCAGCGATCTGAACGGCGCGGCGCGCGCGGCGCTGGGCGCGCTGCGCGGATGTGCGGTGCAGTGGCCGCGGCCGGCGCCGCAGCCCAGGCGCAAGCCGCAATGCCCGCCCGACGCAACGTTCGAGCGCTGAGCCTGGCGCGCCATGCGTTGCGCGCCCGCGCTCAGGGGCCGGCCTGGCTCAGCCAGCGCTCGATCGCTTGGCGGTCGCCGGCGCGCAGCAGCGCCGGCGCGCGCTTGCGCAGCGCGTCCAGGTTGAGGCCGCGGATCGCCCGGCGCAGCTCCAGCAAGGTGGCCGGGTGCAGGCTGAACTCCTCCAGCCCCAGCGCCAGCAGCAGCGGCGCGAACATCGGGTCGCCGGCCATTTCGCCGCACACCGCCACCGGCTTGCCGCGCGCCTTGCCGAGCTTGATCACGTCGCGGATCACCCGCAGCACCGCCGGATGCAGCGGCGTGTACAGGCCGGCCAGCGCCTCGTTGTTGCGGTCCACCGCGAGCAGGTATTGGACGAGGTCGTTGGTGCCGATGGACAGGAAGTCGACCGCGCCGATGAACGCCGGCAGCGCCAGTGCCGCGGCCGGCACTTCGATCATCGCGCCCAGCGGCACCCGCTCGGCGATCTCGTGGCCTTCGCGGCGCAGGTCGAGCGCGACCTTGTCGAGCAGCGCGCGCACCGCGCGCACTTCCTCGCTGGCGCTGACCATCGGCACCAGCACCCGCACCGGGCCGTAGCCGGAGGCGCGCAGGATCGCGCGCAACTGGGTTTCCAGCAGGCCCTCGCGCGCCATCGACAGGCGCACGCCGCGCACGCCCAGCGCCGGGTTGGGTTCGTCGCGCAGGGCCAGGCCGGTCTTGTCGGCCTTGTCCGCGCCCAGGTCGAGGGTGCGGATGGTGACCGCGCGGCCGGTCATGCCCAGCACCACGTCGCGGTAGACGCGGAACTGTTCGTCCTCGTCGGGCAGCTCGTTGCGCTGCAGGAACAGGAATTCGGTGCGGTACAGGCCGACGCCGGCGGCGCCGAGCGCGTGCGCCTCGGCCACGTCCTCGCGCGATTCGGCGTTGGCGTAGAGCTTGATGTCGACGCCGTCGCGGGTGATGGTCGGCTCGCGCCGCAAGCGGTGCAGTTGCTTGCGCTCGCGCGCCAGCTCGCGCACCCGCGCGCGGTGCGCGCGCAGGTCGCCGGCGTCGGGCTCCAGGATCACCGAGCCGGTGGCGCCGTCGACCACCACCGCGTCGCCGTCGTTGATCTTCAGCAGCGCCTGCGCGGTGCCCACCACCAGCGGCAGGTGCAGGCTGCGCGCCAGGATCGCGCTGTGCGACAGCGCGCTGCCGGCGGCGGTGACGATGGCCATCACCCCCTGCGCCTGCAACTGCGCCAGTTCGGCCGGGGCGACGTTGTCGGCGATCAGGATCTCGCCGGCCACGCCCTGGGTGTCGTGGTCGCGCCGGTGCAGGGCGGCGTGGATGCGGCCGATGACCTGGTCGATATCGTCGACGCGGCTGCGGAAATACGCATCGTCCATCGCCTCGAACACCGAGGCGATGCGGTCGCGCTGCAGGCGCAGGGCGTAGTCGGCGGCGTAGTGGCCGGTGCGGATCAGCTCGTCCAGGCCCTGCAGCAGTTCGGGATCGTCCAGCAGCAGGGTGTGCAGGTCGAGGAATTCGCCGACCTCGTGCGCGAGCGCGCCGTGCAGGCGTTCGCGCAGCACGTGGATTTCGCCGCGCACGGTGTCGATGGCCGCGTGCAGCCGCGCCAGTTCGCTATCGACCTGGTCGCGGCCGATGCGTTCCTCGGCGACTTCCAGCGCATGCGGCAGGCGCACCCGCGCGCGTCCGAGCGCGCTGCCGCGCGAGGCGCCGACTCCTTGGAATTCGTGCCGCATCCGCGCCTCCGGCCTCAGCTGTCTTCGTCGAAACGGCGTTCGAACAAGGCGGTCACGGCATCGGCCGCGTTGGCCTCGTCCTCGCCTTCGACGCGCAGTTTGACGTGGGTGCCCTGGCCGGCGGCGAGCAGCATCACGCCCATGATGCTCTTGGCGTTGACCTCGCGGCCCTTGGCGGTGAGCGTGGCGTTGCTGCGGAACGCCGACAGCACCTGCACCAGCTTGGCGGTGGCGCGGGCGTGCAGGCCCAGGCGGTTGGCGACGGTGAGTTCGCGTTCGATCATGTCGGGGTCCTCAGGCAATGGTCAAACGCAGCGGGCGCGGATGGCGGGAGCGGTGGTAATGCGGCTTGCGTCATGCGGTGTTCGGGCTTCCTGTCGCGGCGGCGGGCGCCGCGGGGTCATGCGTCGTCGTGCAGCACGCCGTTGCGGGCGCCGGCCGCGGCGACCGCGGGCAATTGATCGAGTTCCAGTTCGGCGTAGTTCATCACCCGCAGCAGCATCGGCAGGTTCAGCGCCGAGACCCGCCGCACCGGCGTGCCGAGCCGGGCCACGCGCGCGGCCAGGTTGCTCGGCGACGCGCCGTACAGATCGGTCAGCACCAGCACGCCGTCGCCGCCGTCGACCCGGCGCAGGGCCGCGCTGGCTTGCGGCAGCAACTGGTCGAGATCGGCGTCGAACGGCACTTCGAACGCTTCGGCGCGCAGCGGCAGCGGATTCAACAGGCGGCCGGCGACCTGCAGCATCGCGCTGCCGACTCCGGTATGGGTGATGAGAAGGACGCCTACGGACATGCCGTCAACTTAACAGAGCACGGTGACAGGCCGGAAGCGCCCGAACGGTCGATCGGCGTCCCGAGGCGGCCGAGTGGGACCGGATGCGGCGCGGCGCGCGCCGGCGGTGCGCGAAGGCGCGGGCGGCGCAGGCAGGTCGGCTCGACGCCGCCCGCGCGTCCGGATGCGCACCCGGATGCGCGAACGCGCACGCAGGCCGCGCGCGGCCGGACGCGAAGAGGGCCGCCCGAAGGCGGCCCTCGCGGCAAGACGCGGCGCTTACTGCTTCGGCGGCGTCTCGGTCTGGCCCTTGTTCTGGCCGTCGTCCGGCGGCGGCGGTTGCGGCGCGGCCGGATCGACCGGCGCTGCGGGGTTGGGCGCGATATCGGTGGCCGGCGGCGGCATGTCCGCCGGCGGCGCGGCATCGGCCGGCGGCGTCGTGT
>NZ_LXSD01000435.1:0-5608 GCF_017168095.1 Lysobacter enzymogenes
CGCCCGCCGCGCCTTGCCGCGCAAGCCCCGCCGCGCACCGCGCGCGCGCCCGGAGCGTGTCCGCCGTCCCGCTATACTCCCCGCGACTCCCCATCCGACCGTCCGATGACCTCCTCACCCGTCTCCGAACTGATCGAACTGCTGTCGCTGGAGCGGCTCGAAGACAACCTGTTCCGCGGCCAGAGCCGCGACATCGGCACCAAGTACGTGTTCGGCGGGCAGGTGCTCGGCCAGGCGCTGTCGGCGGCGCAGGCGACCCTGGATTCGGCGCGCGCGGCGCATTCGCTGCACGCCTATTTCCTCAAGGCCGGCGACATCGAAGCGCCGATCGTCTACCAGGCCGACCGCACCCGCGACGGCGGCAGCTTCTCGGTGCGCCGGGTCACCGCGATCCAGCACGGCCAGCCGATCTTCTTCCTCGCCGCCTCGTTCCAGGTCGAACAGGACGGCGGCGAGCACCAGCTGTCGATGCCGGAAGTGCCCAAGCCCGAGGACATCGCGCCGGCGCCGCCGGTGCCGCCGGAGGTGATGGCGTCGCTGCCGAACAAGGTCCAGCGCTGGCTGTCGCGGCAGGGGCCGTTCGAGTTCCGCCACGTGTATCCGCGCGACGAACTCAACCCGCCCAAGCGGCCGCCGTATCAGCAGGTGTGGTTCCGCCTGAGCGAGCGCGTCGGCGACGCGCCCGAGCTGCACCGCGCGCTGCTGGCCTACGCCTCGGATTTCCATCTGCTCGGCACCGCGACGTTTCCGCACGGCATCAGCTACTACCAGCCCAACGTGCAGATGGCCTCGCTGGATCACGCGCTGTGGTTCCATCGCCCGTTCCGCGCCGACGAGTGGCTGCTGTATTCGATCGACAGCCCCAGCGCGCAGGGCGCGCGCGGGCTGGCGCGCGGGCAGATCTACGACCGCGACGGCCGCCTGGTCGCCAGCACCGCGCAGGAAGGCCTGATCCGCGTGGTCGCCGACCCGGCCGCGGCCACCCACGTACCGGCGAAGGAATGAGATGAGGCAGGTCTTCAGCAGTTCGCGCCTGGAGAACGTCGAAGGCGTCGCCCAGTTGCTGCGCGAGGCCGGGATCGAGGTGCGGGTCACCAACGACCGTTCCTACAAGGGCAATCGCCGCTCCAGCTTCAGCTATCGCGAGGAAGCCGGCGAGCGGCCGACGGTGTGGGTGATCCGTTCGGAAGACCAGTTGCGCGCGCGCGACCTGTTGCGCGAGGCCGGCCTGATCGACAGCACCCGCAGCGAGCAGGCGCACCAGGCGCCGTACCGGTTCCGCTCCGACGCCGAGCTGGCGCGCCGCCCCGGCGACAAGCGCATGCTGCGGATCAAGGTCGGCCTGCTGGTGTGCATCGCGGTGGCGATGGGCTTGGCGCTGTTCCAGGGCCTGCGCCATCGCCCGGCGGCGAGCGCGCCGGTGGACCCGGCCGAAACCGCTTTGGCCGCGCGCGCCTACGACGGCAGCGTCGCGGCCACGCCGCGCGCGCTGGCGCAGGCGGTGTTCGCCGCGCAGCTGGCCGAAGCCGACCAGCCGACCCAGTGCCTGCGCCTGGACCGCGGCGACGCCCCGCGCGCGCTGCTGAGCGCGCTGGCGCGGCCGGGCCTGCGCCTGTTGCCGGCCAGCCAGTGCGAGGAAATCGCCGACGACAGCGGCAGCCGCGCGCGCGACGGCCAGCCGGCCGAGCTGATCGAACTGCGCGCGTTCCGGCCGACCTCGAAGGACGCCGGCACGATCGAATACAGCGCCTACTTCAACCGCTCGGTGGCGGTGTACAAGACCCTGGCGGTCGAGCGCGTCGACGGGACGTGGCGGGTGGTGAAGACGCTCAAGACCGTGCGCGCGATGGGGTGAGCGGCGGGAGTGGCGCCGGCGCTTGTCGGAGTCGATTTTTGTAGGTGCCGGCTCTTGTGTGGGAATCGGTTCTTGTAGGTGCCAGCTCTCGTGGGAGTTGGGTCTTGTTGGTGCAAGCTCTCAGAGGCGCTAGCTCTTAGAGGCGCCGAATCTTGAGAGGTGCCGAATCTTGAGAGGACCGGCTCTTGTGGGAGGGGCTTCAGCCCCGACGCTTTTGTATCAGCCGCCTTGCAGCTTCGAGCGGTCCGACAGGAAAGCGTCGGGGCTGAAGCCCCTCCCACAAGAGCCGCCGCCCCACAACAGCCGCCCTCCCGCAAGAAGCGCCTTCCACAAGAAGCGCCTCCCACAAGAAGCCGCATCTACAAGCCGCACCTGCAAGAGCGCCTGCCTCGGCCGGCCTTCTGCGCAGAGAAACCGCCGCCAAGCGGTCACATTTCCCGGCCACCGCCGTCTCGGACTGCAGGCATCGCCCGATGCCGCCGCAGCCAGGAACCCGACCGCATGCGCCACGCCGCCCACCGCATCCCCGCCGGACGCCGCCCGCGATGAACGCCGACGCCCTGCTCTCGCTGATCGGCCACGAGCTGCCGCTGGCCGCGCGCGGCGACCGCGCCGCCTATTCGCGCATCGTCGGCGCCTGCCAGAACTCGGTCACCGCCATCGCCCTGGCGATGGTGCGCGACGTCCACGCCAGCGAGGACATCGCCCAGGAAGCCTTCCTCAGCGCCTGGCAGAACATCCGCAAGCTGCACAACCCGGCCAGCCTCCTGCCGTGGCTGCGCCAGATCACCCGCAACCTCGCCCGCGACCACCTGCGCGGACGCGGGCGCCCGCCGCGCGAGGTCGAGGACGCGGACCTGGCGATCGAACTGGCCGCCGACCCCGGCCCCAACGCGATGGAGCGCCTGCTCGAAGCCGAGCGCAGCCGCGTCGCCGCCGAGCTGATCTCGGCGCTGCCCGACGAAAGCCGCGAAACGCTGTTGCTGTATTACCGCGAAGGCCAGAGCTCGCAGCAGGTCGCCGCCCTGCTCGGGCTCAGCGACGCGGCGGTGCGCAAGCGCCTGTCGCGCGCGCGCGGCGCGGTGCGCGAGGAACTGCTGCAACGCTTCGCCGTGTTCGCCCGCGCCAGCGCGCCGTCGGTCGGCTTCACCACGATGGTCGCCTCGGCGCTGGGCGTGCTGGCGCCGCCGTCGATCGCCACCGCCGCCGTGGCCGGCAGCGCGGCCGGTTCGGGCCTGGCCGGCAAGCTCGGCCTGGGCGCGTCCTCGGCCAGCGGCGGCGTCGCCGGCGGCGGGTTGATGGCCATGCTCGAACGCCTGCACGCGCCGCTCGCCGGCGACGGCGCGGCGCTCGCGCACGGCGCCCAGTTCGGACTGCAGCTCGGCGGCGTGATCGGCGGCATTCTCGGCGGCGCGGTCGGCACCTACGTCACCGGGCGGGTGCTGCTTCGCCATGCCCGCGACGCGCAGGAACGCCGGCGCGTGTACCGCCTGTTGATGGCGACGACGACGCTGGCCGCGCTGGTGTGCTTCGGACTGCTGGCGGTGCTGGCGATCACCTCCGGCTGGCTGGCGCCGCTGACGTTCGCGCTGCTGTCGATCGGCGCGATGACCTGGCAGCTGCTGCGCTGGATCCCGCGCGAAATCGATCCGATGATCGAACGCACCCGGCGCGAGACCGGCTACGACCTGCGCCGCACCCGCACCTATCGCTGGATGCTCAGCACCGAGGCGATCGTGTGGAGCAGCGTTTTCCTGCTCGCCACCATCGTCTGGGTGCTGCACCACGAAGGCCGCTTCGGCTGAGCGCGCGCCGATGCGATGCCGGCCGCGCGCGACGGATAAAACGCGATACATAAAAACAGGGCGCCTCGCGGCGCCCTGAACTACAGCCAGGGAGGGGTCGGTGGCCGCATCGCGGCCGCCGGGGTTCAGCGCCGCGGGTCGGGCTTGAGCTCGCTCTTGCTCAGGAAACCGTCGCGGTTCTCGTCGAGGAAGGCGAACTGCGAGGCCAGCCGCGGCATCTTTTCCTGCACCTCGATCTTGCTCAGCTTGCCGTCGTGGTTGAGGTCGGCTTCGGCGAACTTGGCGTCGAAGCGCTTGGCCCGCTCGGCCTCCCGCTTGGGCCGTTCGCGCTGCATGTAGGCGCGCAGTTCGCTGCGCACGATGTAGCCGTCCTTGTTGGCGTCGACCTGGGCGAAGTTCTGCGCCAGCCGCGGCGACCTGGCCGCCTCGGCCTGGCTGATTCGGCCATCGCCGTCGGTGTCGAGCCGGGCCGCGCCGCCCGCGCCGCCATGACGGCCGCCGTGCTCGCGTCCGCCGCGGCGCTGCGGGCGCTCGCTGGCGTCGAGCTTGCCGTCGTGGTTCTTGTCGAGCTCGTCGAAACGCTCGGCCAGGCGCGGGAACTTGGCGGCTTCCTCACGCGAGATCACGCCGTCGCCGTTGGCGTCGATCTTCGCGCGCGGACGCTGCTGCCCGCCGGCGCCGGAACCGGCGTCCTGCGGCGCGGCGAACACGGCGGTCGCCGCGCCGGCGAACATGGCGGCCGCGGTGATCGCGGCCAGGTAGAGGGGGAAACGGGTCATCGTCGACTCCTGCGTCAGGCGCCACCGCGGCGCCGATGACCGGATCAACGCCCGGGCCGCGTGGCGGTTGACAAGGGCCGCGCCGATCCGGGCCCGCCACCCGCACCGTTCAGCGCCGCACTCGCGCCGCGCGGCTGCGCAAACCGGGAGCCACTGCATGCGCAACTCACCGACCCGGCGCTATGCTGAGCGCATGGGCACGCAACCGCAGCCGGACAGCGACGACCTCCGCCTGTTCCACACCGGCGAGCACGCCTGCGGCTACTGGCCCGAACGCATCGCCCGCGACCTGGTCCTCGACCCGCGCGATCCGCGCCTGCGCGACTGGTATCCGCACGCGCTGGGCTGGGGCTTCCGCCGCTCCGGCGACATCGTCTACCGCCCGCATTGCAGCGGCTGCCGCGCCTGCGTGGCGGTGCGCATCCCGGTCGACCGCTTCGCGCCCGACCGCAGCCAGCGCCGCTGCCTGGCGCGCAACGCGCAGATGGAGATGCGCGTGCACCGCGCCGAGCGCACGCCCGAGCAACTGGCGCTGTACCGGCGCTATCTCGCCTCGCGCCACGCCGGCGGCGGCATGGACGGGCACGGCGCGATCGAGTTCGACCAGTTCCTGATCGGCAGCTGGAGCGAAAACCGCTTCCTCGAATTGCGCGAGGCCGGCCACGGCCGCCTGCTCGCGGTCGCGGTCACCGACGTGGTCGACGACGCGCTGTCGGCGGTCTACACCTTCTACGACCCCGAGCTCGCCGACCGCAGCCTGGGCACGCTGGCGATCCTGCGCCAGATCGAATGGGCGCGGCGCGAACGCCGCCGCCACCTCTACCTCGGCTACTGGATCGCCGGCCATCCGAAGATGGACTACAAGCGCCGATTCCGACCGTTGGAGGCATTCGATGGCCGCGATTGGCGGGTTTTTACACATTCGTAACACGCCTCTCGTTCAGGTCGTGTATCTCGTAGCCGCGTCGTGACCACGACGCGCGGGATGGCGCCACTCGCTGGCCTGGCAATGGAGCCGCCACCCTCATCACTTACCGCCACATGGAGTCCGCAATGAAATTGAAGGTCCTGTTCCTGGCCGCCGCCGTCACCCTGGCGCTGGCCGCGTGCAACAAGCCCGCCGACAAGCCGGCCGATGCCGCGCCGGCCGACGCCGCCGCTCCGGCCGC
>NZ_LXSD01000436.1:0-2763 GCF_017168095.1 Lysobacter enzymogenes
ACACAGGCCATCCATGGCCTGGGTGGCGCACGGCGCACATCCTGTGCGCCGCCCTTCGGGTCTACGGTTGCCTGTGGCGAGTTCGGGGCGGCGGGGGGAGCGAGGAGCAAGGGCAACGGCGATCGGGCCTACAGGATCGGCGCCAGTCCTGCCCCGAACGCGGTGAACATGCGTGTGGTCAGGCTCTTCACGCCGAGATTGACCTCGGGGAAATCGCCGACCGGTTTGTAGCAGGCGCGAAAGCCCGGGTCGGTGCGGTACAGCGGGTTCGGGCAGTCCGGGCCGGGCACGAATTCGTAGCTGGTGGCGTAGCGCACCGGCCACAGGTCGAAGATCGGCAGGTGCTCGGAGATCTTGGCGATCGAGTATTCCAGACCGGAAAAGATCGGCGGTTTGTCGCGGCGCGCGATCACCCACGAGTTCTCCGGCGCGATGTCGCGGCGGATGCTCGCCGCCAGCGCCTGGGCGAAGGCCGGATCGTCGATCACCACCGCGCTCTCGGTGTTGTAGTGGTCGCCGCGCGGGTCGAAGTTGTGGGTGCCGATCACGCCGATGCGCTCGTCGATCACCATCGACTTGGCGTGCATGCCGATGCGCACGCCGGCGCGCTTGAGCGGCACCGGTTCGTTGGTGCGCCGGCGCGCGTAGCGCATCGCCGCGTATTCCTGGGTCAGCGGCTGGCGATAGCGCTGGCGGTACAGCACGCTGCTGCGGTCCGGGTCGTTGCGGCGCGGGCGCGATTCGGCCAGGCCGGCGCCGCTGATCTGGCCGGGTTCGGCGCGGCCTTCGGGCTCGTCCAGCCCGGGCAGGCCCAGCGCCGGCAGTTCGGCGCCGGTGGCGGCGATGTCGATCGGCGCGTCGGCGGGGAAGGGCTTGTATTCGTAGATGTTGAAGCCGAACTCGCGCAGGTAGCGGCGCTTGTACTTGTACGACAGCGCGTAGGCGATGAAGGCGTCGGTCGCGGCGAGGCTGTTGGTGGAGACGATCACCCGCGGCCGGTCCGGGCGCTCGTGCAGGGTGCGGAACAGCTGCTGCGCCGACTTGGACAGCACCAGGTACGGCGTCTGCAGCAGCACCTCGTCGCGCGCGTTGGCGATCAGGTTGCGCAGCGAGTCCGAGGCCAGGGCGTTGGCTTCGGCGTCCTCGCGGTGCTTGTCGGGGGTGTCGGAGATGTAGCGCACCGCGCCGACCGCGATGGCGTGGGCGACCAGCCGCTCGCGCACCTGGGCGTCGTCGTCGGCGGCTTCGCGCATCGCCTGGGCGCGCTGCGGGCGCTCGAACCGGCTCGGCGGCAGGGTCGGCACGCCGTCGTCGATGATGCGCTGGCCGACGTCGGCCAGGCGTTCGACCGGCACGCTGCGGCGGTCGCTCCAGAACACCTGGAAGTCGGTGCCCATGACCTGCGCGACCGGGCCGGCGACGATCACGTCGCGGTCGCGGAAGTTGTACTGGTCGTCCCAGTCGTAATAGTCGTCCTGGTAGTTGCGCCCGCCGGAGATGCCGACCTGGCCGTCGGCCAGCAGCAGCTTGGTGTGCATGCGCTGGTTGAGCCGGCGCCAGCAGCAGGCCGCGGCCAGGGCGTACTGCGGGTAGGTGATGCGGGCGCGGTGCAGCACCGGGTTGTACAGCTTGATCTCGAAGTTGACGTGGGCGCCGGCCAGCGCGGCCAGGGTGTCGACGTGGCGCATCGCCGCGAGCTGGTCGATCAGCAGGCGCACGCGCACGCCGCGGCGCGCGGCGGCGAGCAGTTCGTCCAGGACCAGGCGCGCGGCGTCGTCCTCTTCGAAGATGTAGGTCTGCAGGTCCAGGGTGTGGCGGGCGCTGCGGATCAGGTTGACCCGCGCCAGCAGCGCGTCGGGGCCGCGGTCGAGGATGACGGTGTAGTGGCGCGGCCGCTCCGGCGCCGACTCGGTCATCGCCTTGGGGCCCAGGTCGTACAGCGGCGAGGGCCGGGCGCAGGCGTTCTCGCCCCGGCAGTCGATCTGCGCCGAGCGCGCGGCCGCGGCGATCGCGCTGGCGCGGTCGCGCTGGGCCGGGCTCAGCGAGGCGCAGGCCGACAGGGACAGGGCGAGCAAGGCCGCGAGGCCGCGCAAGACGGGGTTCAACGGTGCAGCTCCTTGGCGTTGCGGCCGCCCGGCCGCCGCGATGGGTCAACGCTCCGGGCGCGCCGGAACCGTCTCGTGGGACCGCGGCGGCGGGGTCCGCGGCGGGGAGGGCTTATTTTGCGTTGATAACAGGCGTACTTGCATGGTGAAACGCACCCGGTCGCCCAACGCGAACTGCCATCCGTCCAAGGCGTAGTCGTCGCGGCTGACGCTGCCGTGGGCGATCGCGTCGCACTCCTCGCCCGGATGCGCGCACGGGCTGGGGGCGACGACGAAGGTCTCCATGCGGCTGATCCCGTGCAGGGTCAGGCGGCCGCGCAGGGCGCCGCCGGTGCGGGCCAGGTCGGCCGGATGCGGCTCGGACAGGAATTCGATGTAGGGATAGCGCTCGGCGGCGAAGAAGCGTTCGCCGCGGGCCATGCGGGTGTAGCGCTCGGAGTCGCCGACCACGACCGCGCCGGTGGCCAGGCGGATGCGCACCTGATGGCGGCCGTCGGCGAGCACGCTGACCTCGCCGTCGTAGCGCGGGAACTGGCCTTCGACCTTCTGCCCCCAGCGGGTGCGCAGTTCGAAGCTGAAACGGGTGTGTTGCGGGTCGAAGCCGGTCTGGCTCAGCACGCGCGGGCCCGGCGTCGGCGCGGCCAGCGGCGGCGCGGCG
>NZ_LXSD01000437.1:0-507 GCF_017168095.1 Lysobacter enzymogenes
GCCGCCGGCGCAGGTCGCGGTGGCCGCGCCGCCGACGCCGCAGCTGCAGGCGCAGTTGCCGGACGTGCCGGTGCGCGACGTGCCCGAACCGCAGCTGCCGCCGCCGACGGTCGAGCAGCCGGTGATGGTCAGCAAGGAAACCCCGGACGCGCCGCAGGTGTTCGTGCTGCCGCCGACGCGCAAGCGCATCGACGACAGCGTGCGCGCGCCGCAGATCCAGGCCGCGCAGCAGCCGCTGCGCAGCGTCGATGTGCCCGCGCCGGTGCAGCCGCCGGCGTTGCGCGCGCCGCAGCGGGAGATCGCGTTGCCGAGCGTGCAGGCGCGGCCGCGCGAGGTCGCGGTGCGCGATGTGCCCGCGCCGGCGCAACTGCCGCAGCTGCAGGTGCGCGAGGTGGCGCCGCGGCCGGTCGAGGCGCCGCAATTGAATTCGAACCCGCCGCAGGTGCGCGTCGCCGAGATTCCGAGCCCGCCGACGCCCGCGCCGAGCGCGGCGCCGGCCGCGGCGAC
>NZ_LXSD01000438.1:0-5780 GCF_017168095.1 Lysobacter enzymogenes
CCGCGGCGAGCGCGGCCGGCGCAAGGGTGGCGGCCGCCGCCTGTCCTTCGGCGGCGACCGGACCCTGCGCATCCTCATGGGCCGCCGTTCGTCCCTGATGGCGGCCCATGAGGTACACGGCGACGAGCGCGGCCAAAGCGAGGGCAATGGCCGCCGCGGTCCGGACGCGCTTGAGCGGGACGGATTCGGCGCCGGTCATGCGTCCGGCCCCTCCTCCGCAGCGCGCGCGGTTCGCTGAGTCGTCGCCAATGGTCCTTACTGCTCGCTGTCCAGTACGTACTGCGCGGCCGCGATCGAGGACTTGCCGCTCATGATCGCGGTGTTGGTGCCGGCGGCCGCCGGCAGGCCGACCTTGAGGTTGACCGCGCCGGAGACCAGCGCGTCGAGCAGCGGGGTCAGGATCGGCAGCCCCAGCGCGATATTGCCGCAGCCGCTGGCCTTGGGCACGGCGAAGGAGTTGTCGACCAGGGTGTTGTCGTCGACCTGCAGGTAGCCGATGAAGTTCGGCTCGTCCGTCCACACCGTGTAGGCGGTGCCGGGGTTGCCGGAGATCGGCTGGTTCGGCGGCGGCGGCGCGGTGGTGCCGGTCTGCAGCTTGAGCACGATCGGATCCTGCGCCGTGCCGATGTAGCAGCTGCCGCCGAGGAACGGGTTCTGCAGGTGCACGCGCACCGCCAGGCGGGCGACGGTCGGGTCGCTGCCGTCGGTGGGCGGGTACAGCGCATTGCCGAAGTTGGTCTGCACCGCCTGCACCGGCTCGATCGTCGCGCTGACGTCGTTGACCGCGCCGACGATGGCCCAGAACGCGGTCCACAGCGGGCCGGGCCAGTTCGGCGCCGGGTTGACGATGCCGAGCAGGCCGCCGGGCACCTTGGCCGGCGGCGCCGACAGCGTCGGCGCGCCGACCGCGGCGTAGAACGGCGACGGGCCGAGGCTTTCGATGCCGCCCTGCATGACGATGGGCTTGTCGATCGGCATGGTGGTGCTGCCGATCTTGAGCGTGCCCGAAGTGGTGGTGTTGAGGACGCAGCTGCCGACCGCCGGGTTGGTGTACGGGCAGAACTTGAACATCGCATACGGGCCCGACGGCGTGCCGGCATGGGCGGCCGACGCGCTGGCGAGCGTCAGCGCCGCCGCCAGTGCGGCCGTGCGTAGCGGAGTCTTGCGCATTCTCGAATCCTCCTGAAAGTTTGGTGCGGCCGGGGCGCATGGACAAGAAGGGGAGGAAACGCTCCTCCCCTGCGCCGAAGTCCGTCTCGGCCGATCGCCGCGTCCGGCGCATCGCGAAGCCTGCCCTCCCTTCGCGCCACGCATGAAGCGCGAAGGGCGCCGGCCCGCGCCGGGCGCGGTCGGTTTTGACCGGGCTCAGCCGGTCAGATCACCCGGACCGGGGTGCTCGGCGACAGCGCGCCGCCGTTCTGGGTCTGCACCGAGCACGGGCCGAGCGCGCCCTTGAACACGAAGCGGTTGGAACCCGAGCCGGAGGACTCCAGCACGCCGTTGATCGTGCCCGAGCCGGTCGTGCTCGGGCAGGTCACGTTGAGCGGCGCCGGCAGGAAGATGCGGATGCCGGAGATGCTGACGCTCGACAGCGCGCCGGTCAGGGTCGGCGCGCCGGTGAACGGCGGATTGGCGCCGGTGTAGCCGCCGGCGGCGCCCGGGGTCATGCCCCAGGCGAAGTTCGAGGCGACGATGCCGTTGCAGGCCGAGGAACCGGTGAACGAAGCGCCGGTTACGGTGGCCGCGCCGCCGCTGAGGTTGACCGTGAAGGTCGCCGTGCACGGCAGGCTGTTGCCGAGGTAGCTGGCGGTGGTCGGGCCGCTGAAGGTGACGGTGCCGCTGTTGACCCAGGCCGAACCGTTCCACAGCTCGAACGAAGCCGCGGACGCGGAGGTGGCGCCGCAGATCGCGGCGGCCGAGACCAGGGCGAGGATCGAATGCTTGAGCTTGGACATTGCGTGTATCTCCTGTGAGGCGTCGAGTTGGGCGGGCGTGCGGGCCCGCGCGGGACTGTCACGGATGAAGCGGCGCCGTGGCTGCGCTGCCTGGGAGCTGCGGTGCCTGTCTGCAGCATTCAGGCGATTGCCGGCCGCCGCCCGCGCGCGCGGGCGGCGGGGTTGGATCAGAAGAACCCCTTGCTCACGGTCAAGCCGATGATGCGCGGGTCCTGGATGAACACATTGCTGGTCAGACCGGTGTCGTCGCTGTTCATGAAGGTGCCGGTGATGGCCTTGCCGCCGAGCGCGTTCTTGACGTACAGCTGCACCGCCAGATCGCTGTCGATGTCGCGCCAGGTCAGCGAGACGTTGACGTTGCCCCAGTCGCGCAGGCGGTCGATCTTGTCTTGATAGATGCGCGCCCAGCTCGGGCCCTGGTAGTACAGGTCCGCGCGCACGGTGAAATCGCCCTTGCCGGTCATGAAGGTGTACTGCGGGCTCAGGCTGGCGGTGATGTGCGGCGCGTTGGGCAGTTCGTTGCCGCCGACGTTCTTGGCGAAGCCGGCGCCGCCGTTGGGCGCGTCCTTGGCCGGGTCGTAGGTGAAGCCGTACACGCCGTCGTACGGGCCGCCCGGCGAGAAGCCGGCGCCGTTGAGCGGCAGGTTGGTCGAGCAGAAGCTGTTGAGGATGTTGGCGGCGTTGTTGAACGGCGGATCCAGCGGATAGGTCGCGTCCAGCACCGCCTTGACGTATTCCTTCGGCGCGATGCAGTTGGACGCCAGCTGCAGCCACGGCTTGACCACCACCCAGTCGGCGTTGCCGGCGGTGCGGTCCATCACGTCGATGGAGTACTGGTTGGAGCCGATCCGGGTGCGCAGCAGGCCGACGTTGCCGCTGAGCTGGAACGCATCGGTCGGCTTCCACACCGCTTCGAGCTCCGCGCCCCAGGTCTTGGCGTCGAAGTTCTCGTTGAGGGTGGCGCGGTCCTGGATCTGCGAGACCTGGTAGTCCTTGTAGTCGTTGTAGAACAGCGTGCCGTTGAGGACGAACTTGCCGCCGGCCATGACGTTCTTCATGCCGACTTCGAAGGCGTTGACGAACTCGGGCTTGAACTCGGCGCTGCGCTGCTCGAAGCTCAGCGCGGCCGGGTTGGCGCCGATGCCCGGCGAGTTGGTGCCGCCGGCCTTGTAGCCGCGCGAAGCCGAGGCGTAGAACATGGTGCTGTCGGTCCACGACAGGTCCGGCGACCAGTCCAGCACCAGCCGGCCGGTGGGCTCGTTCCAGGTCTGGCGGATCTTCGGCAGCGCCGGATAGCCGTAGCCCACGTAGCCGCCGAACAGCTGCGGCACGCCGGTGGTGCCGGTGGAATCGGCCAGCAGGGTCTGGGTCGGATACGGCGTGGTGATCTTGCGGTCGTTGGTGAAGCGCACGCCGGCGGTCAGGCGCAGGTTGTCGCGCAGTTGCCAGTAGCCTTCGCCGAAGATCGCCGCCGACTTGGTCTCGGCCAGATTGCGGCTGCGGAAGTAGTTGTGGCCCTGGCCGTTGATCGAACCCAGCGGATTGGGATCGATGTAGACGCAGGGGATCACGTCGCCGGTGTTGGGATCCACGCGCGTGGCCGATCCGGCCGGACAGCTGCCCGGGCGCTGGCCGGCGCCGTTGCCGTTGAAGAACAGGTCGGCCAGCGCGGTGATCACGTTGCCGAACACGTAGTAGCTTTCGTCGACCTTGTATTCCAGGTAGTTGGCGCCGACGCTGAAGTTGAACATGCCGTCGAAGGACGACTGCAGGCGGAACTCCTGCGACCACTGCTTGCTGTAGGAATCGACCACGTCGGCGATCAGCAGGCGGTCCGAGCAGCCCAGCTGCGGATCGCAGTACTTGCCGTCGGGGAACGCGTTGTAGGCCGGCTCCGGGCCGTCGGGTCCGAAGATCGACACGCCGTTGGAGGTGTTGGTGAAGATCGGATTGGACTGGAAGCGGCCGTAGTCCTGGGTCGAGTAGTACTTGTCGCGGGTGTACAGGGTCTGCGAGACGAAGCGCAGGTGCTCGCCGACATCGGCGCCCAGGTTGAACTGGAGGATGTCGTTCTTGGCTTCGAACTTGGGATCGTAGGAGGTCGCGATCTTGCGCAGGTCGTGCGATTGGGTCACGCCCTTATAGGGGTCGAGCCCGCGCGGAATCATCGAGGCGATGTCGAGGAAGTTGCCGTCCGGATCCAGGATGTAGCCGATGCCGGTGCTCTGCGCGCCGAACACGAACGGGATGCTGGCGCCGTTGGGCACGCCGAACGCGCCGTCGTCGTACAGCGAGCCGTCCTTGCAGCCCTGGCTCATGTAGTTGCGGTCGATCGCCGACACCGTGGTGCTGCCGAAGGCGAGCGGGCCCGGGTCGTTGTGGCACAGCTGCTTGCCGGTGCGCGAGCGCCGGTCGTCTTCCTGGAAGTGCTCCCACACCAGGCTGGCGTCGAATTTCTCGCTGGGCTTGAACGCGAACGACACGCGCGTGGACAGCAGGTCGCGGTCGTTGACGTCGCGACCGGTCACCTCGTTGTGGTCGAAGCCGTCGCGCTTGGTGTACTGCCCGGCCAGGCGGAAGGCGAAGGCGTCGGTCAGCGGCACGTTGACCATGCCGGTGACGCGGCGGGTGTCGTAGTTGCCGACCTCGCCCTTGACGTTGGCTTCGTAACCGTCGGTGTTGGCCAGGTTCGGGATCATGTTGACCACGCCGGCGGTCGCGTTGCGCCCGTACAGCGTGCCCTGCGGGCCGCGCAGCACTTCCACCCGCTCCACGTCGAGGTATTCCTGCTCGAACAGGCGGTTGCGGATCATCGGCGTGCTGTTGAAGCTCACCGCCACCGCCGGGTCGGTGGTCACCGACAGCGCCT
This sequence comes from Lysobacter enzymogenes, assembly GCF_017168095.1. GTDB lineage: Bacteria > Pseudomonadota > Gammaproteobacteria > Xanthomonadales > Xanthomonadaceae > Lysobacter > Lysobacter enzymogenes_D. The sequence continues at coordinate 4,825 of NZ_LXSD01000438.1, forward strand.
GGGTGCCGATGCCGCGGATCTGGAAGTTGTAGCTGGCGAAATTGGTCTTGGAGAAGGTGACGTTGGGCGTGGCGGTGACCAGGTCGCCGCCGGTTTCGATCTTGCGGTCGCCCAGGTCCTTGCCGCCGAAGGCGCTGATCGCGATCGGCACCTTCTGGATGTTCTCGACTTTCTTCTGCGCGGTCACCACGATGGTGTCGAGGGTGGTCGCGTTGGGGTTCCTAGCGGGGTTTGCGGTCGCTACCGGCGCCTGTTGGTCGTCTTGCGCTTGCGGGGAGGCCGCCGCCGGCTGCGTCTCGGCGACCTCTTGCGCGTTTCCCTGATTCTCCTGCGCGGCGGGCGCGGCGCCGCTGGCGCCGGCGGCCGCGGCGGCGCCGGTGTTGCTGATCAGGATCGCGCCGGAGGCGTTGGTGGCGTAGCTCAGGCCGGTGCCGTCGAGCAGTTCCTCCAGCGCCTGGCGGTTGCTCTTCTCGCCGCGCACCGCGCGGCCGGTCTTGCCGGCGGCCAGCTCCGGCGCGTACAGCAATTGCGTTCCGCTCTGGCGCGCGTACTCGGACAGGGCGGTGTCGAGCCGCTGCTGAGGAATGTCGAAGCGCGCGTTCGCCGACGAGCGCTCGCCGGCATAGGCGGCCATGCACGGCAACAGCGCGAGGAACAACACGGCCCGTCGCGATGCGCTCAGCAACGATTGTTTCTGAACTCGCAATTGCATTCGTTCTCCCCTCTTTCGGATGGCCGGCCGCGTGTGCCCGCGGCCTGGTTACCTAGATACAGACGCGCCTGCGCACGAAACCCGAACCTCGCATCGCGATTAATTTCGCCGCGCAACTTGTTGTACCGGCGAGTTTTGTTTTGCGCTGCAGCAGTCGCGGCGTGCGCGCTCGCCGCGCGCGCGAACGCGCGACGCGCGTGAGGCGGCGCGCGCGGCACGATCGGCGGGGAAGCGGCCGCGCCGG
>NZ_LXSD01000439.1:0-6712 GCF_017168095.1 Lysobacter enzymogenes
CTGGGCCTGGTCGGCGCCGCCACGCCCAACGCCGTGCCGGCCGCGCCGATGGCCGCGGCGATGTCGCAGGACGCGCTGGTCGCGCAACAGAACCTGCTCGCGCGCATGGCCGGCCAGCACGCGCCGGCCGGCACCACCGCCGCCAACGCCGCGCCGCCGCCGTCGGAAACCTCGGCCACGCTGCCGGCGGTGGGCAGCAACGCCGCCAACGCCGACCCGCGCTCGCTGCCGCTGGCCGGCCACGAGCGCGCCGCGCAGCAACGCGGCGACGCGTCGCCGACCTACACCGGCGAAGGCGCGCCGCGCCGCGCATTGCGCCGCGGCGGCAAGGTCGACAACGCCACCCTGACCCATTGGCTGTGGCGTTTCGGCCGCGGCGGCATCCACCGCCCCAGCCGCGAAGCCGAGCCGGAACTCGAAGCGCTGCGCGCGCTGCAATGGCTGTTCTGGGTGCTGACCGTGGTCGCCTACGCCTGCCTGGCGATGGCGATCGTGCTGATGCTGCCCAGCGGCAGCCTGATCAGCGAACGCGCCAGCCCGGGCGGCAGCGGCGTGGCGCTGTTCCTGGCCGTGGCGGTGGCCGCGGGAGCGTGGTGGCTGGGGCGCAGGATCGGGCGTTCGCGCTGAAGCGTCCGTCGCGTCGGAGCGAAAGGCATCGGGCCTGAAGGCCCTCCCACAACACCCGCACGGTTGTGGGAGGGCCTTCAGGCCCGATGCCTTTGTTTCAGACTGCCGTGCGTTTCAGACAGCGATGCGCTTCAACGCGTCAAACCGCCCGCGCCGAAACGGTACTCCTGCAAATCCAGCCCCAAGGTCCGCCGGATGTCCTCGCGCGCCGCACGCGCGAACGCGGCCTGGGTCTGCGGATCCGGCGCGCGCGCGAACTGCGCCAGCTTCTCGTCCAGGTTCAACGAACGGAACAGGAAATCGTCGGCCACCCATTGCCGCTGCGCCGGCGCCAGCTGCGCCAGCACGCCGTTGTCGGCGAAGGAGCCGCGCATCTGCTCGCGCAGCGCGCGCAGCGCCGGCGCCGCCGGCAGCGGCGCCTGGTGCACCAGCGCCCAGTTGACCGCGACGTGATAGGCGGCGACATCGGCGAGGTTGTCGTTGGACAGACCGCGCGCCGGCAGCGTGGCGGCGAAGCGGCGGCGGTACTCGGCGCCGCCGGAGCGGCGGGCGAAGTCGTCGGCGACGCCGCGGCTCTGCCTGGCCATCGCCGCGATCAAGGCCGCGCGCACGCGCTCGGTGGTGGCCGGATCGCGCCGGAACGACAGGTCCGCCGCGGCCGGTTTCGCGGCCGGTTTCGCGGCCGGTTTGGCCGCCGGCTTGGCGGCCGCCGCCGCGTCGCGGCCGCGCTGGCTCAGCGAGCGGTTAATCGCCGCGTTGACCGCGGCGGTGCCGGCGGTGTTCTGCATCGAGGCCATGCTCGAATTGAACGAGTCCATGTACGGCTGGTAGTCCTGCGCCCACGCCGGCGCACACGCGCCGAGCAGCGCCAGGACGGCGATGCGGCGCGCGCGCACTGCCGCTGAGAAGATCGTCATGAACGCATCGCCTTGGGAAACGCCGTGGACGTCGCCGCGCGGGCCGCCGCATAGATCGGCGCAAACGCCGTCGCACGAACCGCCATCCGCAAAAACGCGAAAGGAGCGAAGCCTCGCGGCTTCGCTCCCTCTCGCTCGCGCCGCGGGCGCGAGACCGCCATCAACCCTTGCGGGCGGTGTTGGCGTTGGTGTCGCCGATGGTCTTCACCACATTGGTGAAGGTGTTCATCATCAGCTGGAATTCCGACACCAGGGCCTGGGTCTTGAGCATGTCGCTGGGCTTGGCGTCGGCCGGCAGGTCGTTGATCGCCTTGGTCATCTGGTCGGCCTTCTGGTCGGCCAGCTTGCCGCACAGGGTGGCGATCGCCTGCAGCCAGCCCTGGCCGGCACTCTTGGCTTCGTGGGTCTTGTTCTGCACTTCCTGATTGGCCAGGGAGTTGACGAACAGGGCATTCACGTCGTTGCTCATGATCTTCTCCAATGCGATGCGTTGTGCGAGATAGAGCGGTTCAGCCTGGTCGTCGAGACCCGCCCCTGTTTGGTTGATGCCATCTTCCGCAGCGCCGCGGGGGCCAACAAGCTATGGCGTACCCTAGGGGCCGGGGCGAGGAGCACGCGAAGGGAAGCGAGGAGTGAGAACGGCGGCGCGCTTTTTCCCGCAGCCCGCTCCTGCGCGCTCGCCTCCGAGCCGTTCAGCCGCCCCAGGGATTGCGCGGCGTCGCCTTGCGCGCGGCCGGCTGCGCCGGCGCGGTCGCGGCGGCCGCGGCCTGCGCGGTCTTGCGCGCGGCGTTGCGCTCGTTCAGCCATTGCGCGGCGGCGTCCTCGCCCTGCTCGCGGCGGCGGCGCGAATACTCGTAGGCGTCCTGGATGGTGTCGCGGCGCAACGGCTCCAGGGTGTCGTCGAAACGGCGCAGGTGCGATTCGCGCTCACTGGCGCTGGCGTCGGGCACCAGCGCGTCGACCGCGGCGGCCCAGTCGCGGCGCAGCCCTTCGGGGTCGAAGTCGGCCGGCGCCGAGAGATCCTGCTGCTGCAAGGCTTCGTCGAAATGCTGCAGCAGCAGGCCGCGCTCGTCGGCGCTGAGCCCGGCTTGTTCCTGCAGCAGGTTTTCGAACGAGGCCCGCAGCTGGCGGCGCTGGTCGTCGGCGGCGTTCTGGTCGGTCATCGGTGGCGTTCCATCGGTTGGGTATGAGGAGCCCGCGCCGCGCGCCGCGCAGCGCCGGGCCGGCGGCGGTCAGTCGTGGAAATGCGGGTCGATGCTGAGCGCGCCGAGGTTGCGCGCGGCGAAGCGCCGCATCAGCTCGGGGCCGGCTTCGCGGATCGCGTCGTAGCTGGAGCGCGAGCGCGAATCGGCGCGCAGCTGCCAGCCTTCGGCGGTCTTGCTCAGCAGCAGGTCGGTGCCGGGCAGGGTCTGGTCGGACAGGCGCAGCAGCACCTGGCCGTCCTCGCCGTGGGCGCCGCCGCTGCTGACCGCGAACTGGCGCACGTGGCGCTCGATCAGGTCGGCGAAGGCGGCCGCGTTGGAGGTCGGCGGCGGCGGCTGCATCGGCGCGGCCTGTTCCGAGCGCATCGCCTGCTGCGCCAGCCACAGGCCGGACTGTTCGGACGAGGGCTGGTCGGCCGGGCCGCGATCGAACCCGACCGAATAACGCTGCTCGTCGCGCGACTTCTGCTCGACCGTGTGCTGGCGCGCCTGGCCTTGCGCGGCATGGTTCTGGGCGGTCTGGTCCTGGGCGAACTGGTTGCGGCCGCGCTCCAGCGCGCTTTGCTGGCGGCCGCGCTGCGCCTGCGAAGCGGCGTCGCCGGCGGCGGCCTGCTGGCCGTCCTCGGGCGGCGCGCCGGGCGCGGTCTGCCCGTCCTTTTGTCCCAACGCCTGGCGTTGCTGCATCAGGTTGCGGAACTGGTCGACCGATTCGGCCGGCGCCGGCTCGTGCGCGGCCAGGCGGCGTTCGGTCAGCTGCGCTTGCTGCGCGGCCTGTTGGGCGCGCCTGGCGTCTTCGTTGGCGGAGTTGCGGATCGTACTCATGGCGACCTCAGAAGGGACTGTTGTCGTGAGCGGAGCGCTGGCGCGCGGCCAGCAACAGATCGGCCGAATGCGCTTCCTCGCGGCGCTGGGCGATCGCGTTTTGTTCCTTGCGCCACACGTCGCGGCGTTTCTCCAGCGCCTCCAGCCGCGCCTTGGCGCGGAAGAAGGCCTTGCGCGCCTCGTCCAGCGCGGCCTCGGCCTCGCGCAGCTTGCCCTGCGCGTCGGCCAGGCGCTGGCGCGCGGCGGCGGCCAGTTCGGCCAGATGCTCGATGTGCGCTTCGCGCTGCGACATCGCCATCGGCCAGGGCACCCCCGCCGGCGGCGGATCGAGCAGGCGCAGGCGCTGTCCAGCGCGCTCGTTCTGCAGCGACTGGATCTCGCCCTCGATCGCCGTGCAGGCCTCGCGCCGCGCCTGCACCTGGCGCTGGCGCTCCATCACCGCCGCGCGCGCGGTCTCCACGCGGTGCTCGCGCAGCTGCAGCAAGGTGGCCAGGGGGAAGCGCTGCTTCATCCGAACAACCTGCGCAGCGCGTCGAGCGATTGCTTGTAGTCGGCCAGGTCGTTGGCCGACTGCTTGAGCAGCTTGCGGATCGGTTCGATCTTCTCGATCGCGACATCGGCGTCGGCGTCGCTGCCGCGCTTGTACTCGCCCAGCTGCAGCAGCAGCTCGATGTCCTGGTGCTTGGCCAGGTATTTGCGCAACTGCCCGGCGGCGCGCTGGTGCGCGTCGTCGGCCACCCGCGGCATGGTCCGGCTCAGGCTCACCAGCACGTCGATGGCCGGGTAGTGGTAGGCGGCGGCGAGCTTGCGCGACAGCACGATGTGGCCGTCCAGGATCGAGCGCACTTCCTCGGCGACCGGGTCGTCGCCGTCCTCGCCTTCCATCAGCACGGTGTAGAACGCGGTGATCGAGCCCTTGTCGTTGTTGCCGGCGCGCTCGAACAAACGCGGCATCTGGCTGAACACCGACGGCGGAAAACCGCGCCGCGCCGGCGGCTCGCCGATGGCCAGGCCGACATCGCGCAGGGCGCGGGCGAAGCGGGTGACCGAATCGACCAGCAGCATCACCCGCTGGCCGCGGTCGCGGAAGTACTCGGCGATCGCGGTGGCGACCCAGGCCGCGCGGCTGCGTTCCAGCGCCGGCCGGTCGGAGGTGGCGACCACGATGATCGACTTCTTCAACCCGGCTTCGCCGAGGTTGTCGTGGATGAATTCGTTGACCTCGCGGCCGCGCTCGCCGACCAGGGCGATCACGTTGACGTCGGCGTCGCCGCCGCGCGCGAGCATGCCGAGCAAGGTGCTCTTGCCGCCGCCGGCGACGGCGAAGATGCCCAGGCGCTGGCCGACGCCGGCGGTGATGACGGTGTCGATGGCGCGCACGCCGGTGGCGAAGGGCTGGTCGATCAGCTGCCGCGCCAGCGGATTCGGCGAGGCGGCGTAGATCGGCACCTGCACGGTCGGGCCGAAGCCGCCGCGGCCGTCGATGGCCTCGCCGTTGGCGTCGAGGATGCGGCCGAGCAGGCCGTCGCCGCAGCGCACCGAGGCCTGGCGGCCGGTGGCGATCACTTCGGTGTCGTGGGCGACGCCGTCGAGCGGGCCCAGCGGCGTCAGCAAGGTGTACTGGCGCGAGACGCCGACCACTTCGGCGGCGAGGCGGAACTTGCGGTCGCGCGGGCTGCGCAGTTCGCACAGTTCGCCGATCATCGCCTTCAGGCCGGTGGCGCGGATCATGGTGCCGTAGGCCTCGGCGACCTTGCCCACGCGCACCACGCTGGGCACGCGCGCGAGCGCGGCGATCAGCGGATCGATCTGCGCCGGCGCGGGCGCCGGCTGCAGCACGGTGCGCGGCAAGCTGCTCATCGCGCCGCTCCGCGCGCGGCGGCGAACAAGGCGGGCGCGGGCGCGCTCATCCGTCCTGCTCCGCGCCGTGTTCGGCGCCGTACTCCGCGCCCGACAGCGCGATCCGGATCGCCTCGATCTGCTGGGCCACGCCGGCGCGCACTTCGCCGACTTCCGACACCACCACGCAGCTGAGCCGGTCCAGGCTTTCGTCGTCGACCAGTTCGATCACGCCGACCACCGGATGCGCCTGGCGCACCAGGCCCAGGCCCTTGGCGACTTCCTCGCGCACGCTGGGGTGCACGCGGATCAGCAGGAACTGCTCGGCCTGCGCGGCTTCCACCGCGTGCATGACCAGCGGCGGCACCACCGTGCGCGCGTCGAACTCCGGCGAGATCCGCGCCACGATCGCGCAGGCCAGCTCGGTCACGCGGCTGCCGGCGTCGGCGAGCACGCGCGCGCGGCGTTCGTTGAGGTCGGCCAGCTGCTGCGCCATCTGCTGCTGCGCGCGCGCCAGGCCTTCGGCGAAACCGGCGGCGTAGCCGGCTTCGCGCGCCTGCTTGATTTCCTCGCCGGCCAGTTCGTACAGCGTGTTGACCCGGGCCAGCAGTTGGTCGATCTCGGCGACCTGGTTCCACTGCTGCGCCGGCACCACGGTGCCGGCCAGCGCGCGTTCGAACTGCTTGCGCTCGAACACCGCGACCGCACCGCCGCCGCGGCCGGCGTCGCGCCGCGCCGTCAGGTCGGCGACGTTGCTCGCGCCGGCGGCGGACGGGACATCGTGGCGGAGCGGGTCGGCGGGCATGGCGGTTCCGTGGCTGCGGCGAAGAAAGGGCGCGCGCTCAGGCGCTCAGAGGGCGCGCGCCGTGATGGGTGTGCAGGCGTTCGACCACTTCCGGCGGCAGATGCGCGACCAGCGCCGGCGCGTCCTCGTGCAGCTCGCGCGGCAGCAGCAGGCGCACCCAGTCGGCCAGGCCGGGGTCGCGGCGCTCGGCCCACAGCCGCAGTTCGGCGCGGCCGCGCAGGTCGAGCAGGAAATACAGCGGCGCGTCCTCGTCCATGCGCAGCGCGCGGTCGAGGTTGTCGGCCAGTTGCAGGGCCAGCTGGTTCTGCACCTTGCCGTCCCAGACCTGGCTGTCGAGCGCGAGCAGATAGGCGTTGTCGAGCGCCTGCTTGAGCCGGCGCACCGGCTCGCGCCGCACTTCGGCGCGGATCGCCGGAGCGTAGGCGAGCGCGCCGAGGTCGCGCACCAGCCGCTCGACCCGCGCGCGCGGCCAGCGCAGCGCGGCGGCGGCGAAACCCGCG
>NZ_LXSD01000440.1:0-4293 GCF_017168095.1 Lysobacter enzymogenes
CGCGGCGCCGGCGGCCCCCGCCTCCGCCGCGCCGGCCGCCGCTGCGCAGCCGCCGTCGCTGCTGTTCGAATTCGCCGCGATCCTGCTGCCGGTGGCGGTGGTGCTCGGCGGCCTGGTCGCGGTGTTGTACGTGCTGCGCAAGCGCCACGGCCTGACCGCGCGCGACGCGCCGCTGTCGGTGCTGCAGATCCTGCCGATCGGCCCGCGCGAGCGGATCGTGGTGCTGCGCACCCGCAGCGGCCGCGCGCTCGCGGTCGGCGTCGGCGGGCAATCGTTGTCGCTCATCGCCGAGCTCGACCCCGACGACATCGCACCGGCGACGGTTGCATCGGCAACCGTTTCCGCGTCCGTCGCTGCCGCCCCCACCGCGGAGCGCGAATCGTGAGCGTTTCGCGCGTACGTTAGACGAATGCGACGAAGCAAGTGCGCACGAGTTCACAAAAACAGCGACGAATGCGCTTGAATTTAGCCGCACGCAATGAAGAACCCGTGAGTTTGTGCACGCATTGCGCGAACCCGGCTCGTTCATGCAACGGGTGACAAATTGCACTTAGTATCGGCCGTCCGGACCGGCATCGTGTCGAGGACAGCCATGCGTGATGGCCCAGGGGTACGTGGCAGCGTCGTGATCGCCCGCAACGTTTCAGACTGTGCGACTCATCACACGATCGCGGCCCGCGGATCCGTCGCGCGGGGCGCGGCGGTCGCCGCGGCGCCCACGCGCGGCGCGCTGCCGGCAGCCCCCGCGGGGAGCGGGATTTCCTAAGGATTTTCGGGACGAACGAATGCGTGGACTGCTGACTTCCTGGATCGCTACCGCGTCCGGCGCGCAGGGCCGTCGCCGCGCGGGCTACAGCGACGTGGTCCTGGCGTTCGCGGCGGTGACCATCATCGGCGTGATGATCCTGCCGCTGCCGCTGGCGATCATCGACACCCTGGTCGCGGTCAACATCGCGATCGGCTTCGGCCTGCTGCTGATCGCGCTGTACATCCCCACGCCCGTGGCGTTCTCCAGCTTCCCCAGCGTGCTGCTGCTGACCACGCTGTTCCGGCTGTCGCTGTCGATCGCCATCACCCGCTCGATCCTGCTCGAAGCCAACGGCGGTCATATCGTCGAAACATTCGGCAGCCTGGTCGCCGGCGGCAACCTGGTGGTCGGCTTCGTGGTGTTCCTGATCATCACCGTGGTCCAGTTCATCGTCATCGCCAAGGGCGCCGAGCGCGTGGCCGAAGTGGCCGCGCGCTTCACCCTGGACGCGATGCCCGGCAAGCAGCTGTCGATCGACTCGGACCTGCGCGCCGGCCTGATCGACAAGGACGAGGCCAAGCGCAAGCGCCGCCTGCTGGAAGTGGAAAGCCAGCTGCACGGCAGCCTCGACGGCGCGATGAAGTTCGTCAAGGGCGACGCCATCGCCGGCATCGTCATCATCATCATCAACCTGCTCGGCGGCCTGGCCATCGGCGTGCTGCAGAAGGGCATGCCGCTCAGCGACGCCACCCACACCTATTCGATCCTGACCATCGGCGACGGCCTGGTCTCGCAGATTCCGGCCATCCTGGCGACCATCGCCGCGGGCCTGGTGGTGACCCGCACCGCCGGCGACGAGGACGACCGCCACCTGGGCGAGTCGATCACCCGCCAGGTCTCCGGCCAGCCGCGCGTGCTGCTGATCACCGGCTGCCTCGCATTCGGGATGATCTTCGTGCCGGGCTTCCCCAAGCTGGTGTTCCTGGCCCTGTCGATCGTGCTGCTGGGCTTCGCCGCCTGGCGCTATCGCCACCATCACCCGCTGCTGCGCCGCGCCTTCAGCGTGCCCGAGGGCGAGCGCGCGGCCGAGGACAAGCCGCTCAACGAGGACGAGGTCGCGCCGCCGGCGCCGTTGCAGCTGGAGATCGCGCCGTCGCTGGCGGCCGCGTTCGGCGAGCACGCCGCGCGCGAGCGCATGGTCGAGGTCGCGCGCCGCCTGCGCGACGAGTACGGCGTGCCGCTGCCGGTGCCGGTGGTGAAGATCGCCGCCGACCTGGAAGGCGACGACGGCCTCGGCGGCTACCGCCTGACCGCGTTTGGCGCGCGCCTGGCGTTCGGCCGGCTGTCGCCGAACGCGCAGTTCCGCGCCGCGCGCGCCGGCGACGCCAACGCGCCCAGGCTGCCGGGCTTCTTCCCGCCGCTGACGGGCGAATGGACCGGCCAGGCCGGCCACGGCATCCGCGATGCGCTGGGCACGGTGATGGAACATTGCCGCCACGCCCTGGAGCGGCGCCTGGGCAGCTTCATCGGCATCCAGGAAGCGTCCAACCTGTTCGGGCGCATGCAGCGCGACTATCCGGACCTGGTCAAGGAAATGCTGCGCGTGGTCGCGCCGCAGCGCGTGGCCGACGTGCTGCGCCGGCTGGTCGAGGAAGGCGTGCCGATCCGCAACCTGCGCGACGCCTTCGAAGCCATCACCGACGTCGGCGGCCGCGAGAAGGACGTGGTGCTGCTGACCGAATACGTGCGCGTCGCGCTCAAGCGCGAAATCGCCGACCGCTACGCCGACGGCGAACGCACCATGCAAGTGCTGCTGATCCACCCGGAACTGGAAGACCGCCTGCGCCAGTCGGTGCGCGTGGCCGGCGGCGCGACCCAGCTGGCGATCTCGCCGGAACTGGCCGGACGCCTGGGCGCGGAGGTGCGTTCGCACCTGTCGCGACAGGGCGAAGGCATAAAGCCGGTGTTGCTGTGTTCACTGGATGTTCGCCGTCATCTGCGCAAGCTGCTGGAGATCGACTTCTTCGAGTTGCCGGTGCTGTCCTACCAGGAACTCGCGCCCGATCTGCGCATCGTGCAGGCCGGCCAGGTGAACGCCTGAGGAGATAATTCGCCATGACCCTTGCTGCGAGCGCTTGTTTCCCCATTCATCGGCCGAACGGCCCGCGCGTATCGCGCGTCCCGGCCGCGCGCCCCGCCCTCGGCGGCGGCGCCTGAACAGGAGTTGCCGCGATGATGTCCCCCGATCCACACGCAAGCCCCGACGCGCCGACCGGCGACGCGCCCGCGCAGGCGGCCGACGCCGCCGAGCCGCGCACTGTCGAACGCCCCGTCGAATCGGCGCCGGCCGCGGCCGAACAACGCGCCGCCGACATCCGCATCGCCTCGCCGGCGATCAGCGTGCTGCGCATCGTCTCCGGCCTGCACACCGGCGGCAGCCGGCCGCTGTCGGCGCAGGAAACCGTGCTGATCGGCAGCAGCGGCGATTGCGACATCGTCCTGTCCGATCCCAACGTCGCCCCGCGCCACGCGTTCCTGACCCGCATGGGCGGTACCGTGTCGTTGCGCGCGCTCGACGCGCCGCTGTTCATCGACGGCCAGACCTTGAGCCCGGGCGATCCGGCCGAACTCGCCGCGATGCAGCGCGTCGACATCGGCGGCGCCTCGTTCGCGGTCGGCGCGGCCGAGGATCCGGGCTGGGCGACGATGCTGCCCAACCTCGCCGACGCCGCGCGCCCGGCCAAGGCGCCGATGCGCCACCTGCCGCTGATCGCGGGCCTGGCGGCGCTGTCGCTGGTGTCGGTGGCGATCGCCGCGGCGGTGATGCCGGGCTTCGAGAAAAAACCCACGCCGACCCAATTGGTGCAGCCGCTGATCAAGGAGTTCTCGATCGCCGGCGGACGCCTGGTCGAGAACGAGGACGGCGGCCTGGTGCTGTCGGGCACGGTCAAGGACGCGGCCACGCGCGAGATGATCCGCAAGCGCCTGGTCACCGACGAGGTCGAGGCGCGGCTGGAACTGCGCACCGGCGACGACATCGCCGGCGACGTGCGCGAAGTGCTGCGCAGCCAGGGCCTGACCACGCAGACGCGCTACCTGGGCGACGGCGATGTCGAGGTCAGCGGCCACTTCGCCGATCCGTCGCTGTTCTCGCGCGCGATCGCCTCGCGCGCGATGCAGGACGTGGCCGGGGTGCGCCGGGTGATCAAGCGCGACCTCGACGCGAGCCCGGTCGCCGCCGGCCCCGCGGTGGCCGCGCCGGAAGAGCCGAAGCCGGCGGTGCCGGCCGAGCCGACCCGGATCGTCAAGATCCTGCGCGACGACAAACCGCGGCTGGTCGACGTCGACGGCAACGAGTACCTGGACGGCGACGTCCTGCCCGATGGCCGCACCGTCAGCGGAATCGGCTCCAAGAAGGTTTGGGCGTTCAACAAGCTCAACGGCTTGATGGAAGAGATCAAGGTGCAGCCGCTGACCGCGCAGGAGCTGGCGATCGCCAGCGGCGCCGCGCCGCCGGCCGATGCGGCGACCGCGGCCGGCGCGCC
>NZ_LXSD01000441.1:0-14523 GCF_017168095.1 Lysobacter enzymogenes
GGCGGGTTGCGGCGCGGACGTCGCGGGCGCCGGCGCGGCCTCGCGCTTGCAGGCGCTCAGGGTCGCGGCGGCCAGCAGCGCGGCGGACACGGCTGCGGCGGAACAGGGGATGCGTTGCGCGGAATTCATGCGGGCGGGTCCTTGTGCGGTGCGGTCCGGTCGAACGATACGGCGGGTGGCGCGGCCTCGGCAATCGCGTCGGCTCCCAGCGCACATCGATTCGCAGCGGGGATCGGTTTTCCGCGGTCATCGGCTCACAGCGGGCGGCGGCCCGCCCTACGAGTCGATTCGTAGCGGCCGATGGCCACTGCGGCGCAGGTCCGCCGGTCGCGGTCACGACGAGGCGGCGCGATCGCGCGCCGCCTCGATGAAGGCCATCAGCAACGGCCGGCCCGGCAGCAGCTCGGGAAAGCGATGGTCGTGGAATTCCGGGTGCCACTGCACCCCGACCACGAAGCCGGCGCCGCGGCCGCGCACGCATTCGACGATGCCGTCTTCCGACCACGCCTCCGCTTCCAGGCCGGCGCCGATGCGCTTGATGCCCTGGTGATGGATCGAGTTGACCTGCGGCCGCGCCACCTGCGGATACAGCGCCGCCAGCCAGCCGTCCTCGCGCAGGCGCAGGGCGTGCTTGTGTTCGTCGTACTGGGCCGGGATGTAGTGCTCGGCGCGGGTGACGCCGGCGCCGACCAAGTCTTGATGCAGGCTGCCGCCGTGGGCGACGTTGATCAGCTGCATGCCGCGGCAGACGCCGAACACCGGTTTGCCCTCAGCGACGAAAGCGCGCAGCAGGCTCAGTTCGAAGCGGTCGCGGTCCGGGTCGGTGGTCATCAGCAGTTCGCTCGGGCGCTCGCCGTAGGCGACCGGGTCGATGTCGGCGCCGCCCTGCAGGATCAGGCCGTCGAGCCCGCCGGCGTAGTCGCGCACCGACAGGTCGGTGGCCTGCACCGCGCCTTCGGCGTCGACGGTGGGGATCATCACCACCAGCGCGCCGCTGCTCATGACCCAGTGCGCCATCGATTGCTCGAGGTATTGCAGGGTCTTGTTGCGGAAGCCGTATTCCGGCGGCAGGTTGCGCATCAGGCGCGGGGACAGGCCGATCAGCAGTTTGCGGGCGGGCGTGGGCATGGCGGGCATCAGTGGGCGGCGGTGGCGGGGACCGGCGTTTGCGCGGGCAGGCTGGTGCGCAGCAGCCAGTCGACCACCGCCTTGAGCGCGGCGTTGCGGCTGGCGCCGGCCTGACGCTGTTCGCGGTAGATCGTCAGCTGCGTATGCGCGCTGGTGCCGCGCGCGACGAGCACGTCCAGGTGCGCGAGCGCGTCGGCGCAGCCGAGCGCCTCGGCGTCGTCGGCGATCAGCGCGCGCAGGCGCTGCAATTGCGCCAGCGCCGGTTCGAGCCGGCCCTGCGCGTCGAGGAACTCGGCCTGCAGGCCCGAGCGCTTGGCCCGCCAGCGGTTCTCGTCGATGAGCCGGCGGGTGGCCGCGTCGCACGGCGGCGCCGGCGCCGGGTGGCGGACGATGTGGCGCATCAGGCAGCGGAACAGCGCGGCGATGGCGATGCTGTCGTCCAGATGGGTGCAGGCGTCGGCGATGCGCAGCTCGACCGTGGGGAAGTTCGGCGAGGGCCGGATCGCCCACCATAGCGAGCTGGCGTCGGCGATCGCGCCGGCGCGCACCAGCACCTGGGCGAAGGCGTCGTACTCGGCTTCGCCGGCGAAGAAATCGGGAATGCCGGTGCGCGGCCATTCGTCGTACATCGCCTGGCGGTAGCTCATCAGCCCGCTGTTCAAGCGATCCCAGAACGGCGAGGAAGTCGACAGCGCCAGCAGCAAAGGCAGCCACGGCATCGCCCGGTTCATCGCCTGGACCCGGTCGACGCCGTCGGGCAACTGCACGTGCACGTGCAGGCCGCAGACCTGGCTGCGGCGGGCGACGATCTGGAAATCCTCGACCAGCTGCCGGTAGCGCGGCTTGTCGGTCTGCGCCTGCTCGCGCCATTGGCCGAGCGGATGGGTGCCAGCGGCCAGCAGCGCCAGGCCGTGCTCGTGGGCGAGCGCGCCCAGCCCGCGGCGCAGCTCGCCGAGCTGGCGGCGGGCCTGGCCGAGGTCGCATTGCACCGGCGAGGCGATCTCGATCTGCGCCTGCAGCAGCTCGCTTTCGATGCTGTCGCCGAACTCGGCGCGGGCTCGCTTGAGCAGGCGCGCGGGCACTTGCGCGGCGAGCAGGCGGCTGTGCGGACGCACCAGGAAGAACTCTTCCTCGATGCCGAAGCTGTAATCGCACTGCGCGCTCATCGCAGGCGATCTCGGGACTGCGGATGGGTCGGGTTCTTCATGGGGGAAACTTAACGCGATGAACGCTAAGAATCCGTTGAAGCGGCGCGAGGGCGTCAATCGCATCCGTGAGCGCGGCGCGATGGGGGCGCTTTTTGCAGGAGCGGCGCGAGCCGCGACCGCGCCAACGCAACTACGACGGACGTTTCGCCGCAGGTGTTTTGTCGCGGTCGCGGCTCGCGCCGCTCCTACAGGAAGCTGTTGGGCGTATTTCCGCGGCTGGCGGATTGCGGTGCTGCTTTGATTCCATTTTTCCCTTCTTCCATTCAATCCGCTAAACCCACAACGCCCCGCGCCGTCTCCGACGCGAGGCATTGCGCTCGGAATCAGTCCACCGTCACCGCGGTGAACGGTGTGCGGCCGCGCACGTTGATCGTCGACGGGGTCGCGGCGGCTTCCACCTGCACGCCGATCAGGCCCAGGCCGCCGACGTTGACGCTGCCGCCGAGGGTCAGCTGGACCGGCTTGTGGGTCACGCTGACGTCGCGGCTGCCGACGCCGCTGGTGGCGACGCTGTTGAGGGTCAGCGCGCCGCCGACCGGCACTTCCACGGTGATGCCGAGCACGACCAGGCGGATGCTGCCGCCGACCGGCACGCGGAAGTTCTGCGGCAGCGGCGTCGGCACGGTGATGACGTCGCCGCCGGCGATGCGCACGTTGGCGACGTCGGCGCTGGCCTGGCACTGCAGCACGGTGCTGCCGGTGAGCGAGTCGCACGACAGCGCGCCGCTGGCGCCTTCCAGCGCGACCAGGTTCTGCACCAGGCTCAGGCCGGCGGCGCTGGAACGGCCGTCCAGTGCGGTAGCGCCGCTGAGGTTGGTGTAGTCGGCGCGCTGGCGGGCGACGTCGAGCTTGACCACGCTGACCAGGCCGAGCAGGCCGATGTCGAGGCCGAGCGCGCTGTTCTCCTTGCTGCCCGGAGCGGTGACCTGGGCTTGGCCGGTGCACGGCAGCGGCAGGGTGGTGTTGAGGCCCAGCACGGTGACGGTGACGCCGCCGCTGAGCGCGCAGGCCTTGGCCCCGGCCGACACCACTTCCGCGCTCTGCGCGCTGGCTTGGGTGGCGACGAAGGACAGGCCCAGGGCGCAGGCGAGGGCGCTCAGGCGGACGGAGCGGAGGATGCGCTGATTCATGATGAGTACCTGCTCGGTGGAGGTGTAGGGATGGAGTTGCGTCGCATCGGCGCCGCGCGCATGCGCCGCTGTCGGCGCAGGCGCGCCGCAGCGTTGGCGATGGACGAGGCCGCCGACGACTCCCCTGTGGCGCGGCGCGGCCGTGGCCTCGCCGCAACTGCTGCATGGCGCGGATCCGGCCGGGGCCGGGCCTGGCGCAACTGAACAACGGCCCGCGCGGGGCCGGGGTGTAAGCGCGCATCCGTTGCGTCGCGGCGCCATGCCAGGGAATGCCGGCGCCGCTCGGTTGGAGCGCGCACAGAGTAGGAAAGCCGGTGCCGGCGAATCCTTGATGTTTCGCGCATTAGCCGGCGGGCTTAGTTCCGCTTTGCCGATCTGCGATGGACTCGGCGCTGCGCGTGTGCGCGGCGCGCGGTTGCCGCCTGCGCCGCGCTTGCAATTGCGTACGCGCAGCGCTTGCGCATGTGCGCGCGGTCCGCGCGCAGGCGTGACGCGCGGCGGCGCGGTTCATGCTCGCGCACGGCGGCGGCGCGCGACGGCGTCCGCATCGGCATCGCGCGCTGCGCGTGCGCGCTCGAATTCGCACGCTATCCGCGCTGCGGTACCCGAACGCATGCGCGCGGATCGTTCATCCGCGCATGAGCGAAGGTGAGCCTGCTTCAGCTTCGCCCGCGTTCGCGCGCGAACGCGGCGCGTTCGTCCTCGCTCAGCGCCGGCGCCAGCGCGCGCCCTTGCGCGGCCGACGCATGGGCCGCTTCCAGCACCGCCATCAGCGCCACCGCCTGCAGCGGCGTGACCGGATTGGCGCCGCGTCCGGCGATCGCGTCGCGCACGGCGGCGTAGTAACGGCGCTGATCGCCGGCCGGCGTCGGCGAGCGCGTTTCGCCGTCGGCGCCGAACCACTGCAGGTCGTCGGGGTCGTCGCCCCAGCCGGGCGCGCCCGGCGCCAGCCCGGCCAGCAACTGCGCTTCCTGCCGGTCCGCGCGCGCCTTGACCACGCTGCCGTCGCGGCCGTGGACCAGGAAGCGGGCGACGCCGCCGGCGGCGAGCATGCCGGCGTGCAGGATCGCGCGCAGGCGCGGGTACTCCAGCACCACGTGCGCCCAGTCGGCGACCACCGCGCCGTCGCGCTGCACCGCCAGGCTGGCGAACACGCGCTCGGGCAGGCCGAACAGCTGCAGGGCCTGGTCGGCCAGGTGCGGGCCCAGATCCCACCACACCCCGGTGCCGGGGCCGGCCTGCTCGCGCCAGCGTTCGCGCACCTGCGGGCGGAAGCGGTCGATATGCGATTCGAAGTGCGCGATCTCGCCGAGCCGTCCGGATTCGATGGCCTGCTTCACCCCGAGGTAGTCGCTGTCCCAGCGCCGGTTCTGGAACACCGACAGCAATCGGCCGTGGCGCTGCGCCAGCGCGGCCAGTTCGCGCGCTTCGGCCAGGTCCAGGGTGAACGGCTTGTCCACGACCACGTGCTTGCCGGCGGCCAACGCGGCGCGCGCGAGCGGGGCGTGGCTGTGGTTCGGCGTGGCGATGACGATCAGATCGGCGCGCGGATCGATCGCGGCCTGCAGCGGATCGGCGACGACCGCGGCGGCGGGGACATCGGCGCCGACCTTGGCCGCGTCGCTGGAGCCGATCAGCGCCAGCTCCAGCCCCGGCGTGGCCGCGATCAGCGGCGCATGGAAGGTCTTGCCGGCGAAGCCGTAGCCGATCAGGGCGACGCGGAAAGGGGCGGTTTCGCTCATGGCGGCGAGGGTCGGTTCGGGGGGACGGCCCACCTTGCCGGATCGCGCCGCGCGCGGCCAGCGGCTGCGACTGTCCGGTCTTTGCCGAACCGGCCCGGGATCGGGTATCAATGCACCACCTCCCCCCAATCCGGACATGCCGATGAGCGCAGCCGCCCAGGCCTCGGTCAATTCTCCCTCGCGGGTCCTGTTCGCGAGCCTGATCGGCACCACCATCGAGTTCTTCGACTTCTACATCTACGCCACCGCCGCGGTGCTGGTGTTCCCGCAGCTGTTCTTTCCGTCGGCCGATCCCAACACCGCGCAGCTGCAATCGCTGGCCGCGTTCGCGCTGGCGTTCTTCGCCCGCCCGGTCGGCGCGGCGCTGTTCGGCCACTTCGGCGACCGGGTCGGGCGCAAGGCCACGCTGGTGGCGGCGCTGATGACCATGGGCCTGTCGACGGTGATCATCGGCCTGCTGCCGACCTATCAAAGCGTCGGCATCGTGGCGCCGATCGCGCTGGCGCTGTGCCGCTTCGGCCAGGGCCTGGGCCTGGGCGGCGAGTGGGGCGGGGCGGTGCTGCTGGCGACCGAGAACGCGCCGCCGGGCAAGCGCGCCTGGTACGGCATGTTCCCGCAGCTCGGCGCGCCGATCGGCTTCTTCCTGTCGACCGGCATCTTCCTGGTGCTGACCGACCTGATGGGCGACGAGGCCTTCTTCGCCTGGGGCTGGCGGGTGCCGTTCTGGGCCAGCGCGGTGCTGGTGTTCGTCGGCCTGTGGGTGCGCCTGAGCATCAGCGAGACGCCGGCGTTCCGCAAAGCCATGGACCATCACGAGCGGGTCAAGGTGCCGATGCTGAGCGTGCTGCTCAAGCACCCCGGCGCGCTGGTCGCCGGTACCTTCTGCGCGCTGGCGACGTTCGTGCTGTTCTACCTGATGACGGTGTTCGCGCTGGGTTGGGGCACCGCCCACCTGGGCTACACCCGCCATCAGTTCCTGCTGCTGCAGTTGGGCAGCGTGTTGTTCTTCGCCGCGATGATTCCGCTGTCGGCGGTGTTCGCCGACCGCAAGGGCCGGCGCATCGCGATGATCGTCTCGACCCTGGCGGTGATGCTGTTCGGCGCGTTCTTCCAGCAGTTGTTCGTGGCCGCGAACCCGTGGGGCGTGTTCGCGTTCCTGAGCCTGGGCTTGGGCGTGATGGGGCTGACCTACGGGCCGCTGGGCACGATCCTGGCCGAGATGTTCCCGACCGCGGTGCGCTACACCGGCGCCTCGCTGGCGTTCAACTTCGCCGGCATCCTCGGCGCCTCGCTGGCGCCGTCGATCGCGATGTTCCTGGCCCAGAGCTACGGCCTGGACTATGTCGGCTATTACCTCGCCGCCGCCGGCGCGCTGACCTTGATCGCGCTGCTGATGATGCGCGAGGACGAAGCGGCGGGATGAGCGCGGCGGCCGCGACCCGCGTCAGCGGTCGCGGCGGTAGACGTGGCGGGTCGCGCGCAGGCCCTTGGGGAACAGCTTGCGCACCCAGCCGCGCACGGACGCGTCCGCGCGCAGCGCCAGGTCGCGCACGCGCTGCTCGGGGCGGCCGCGGAACGAGGTCGGGTGGAAATACTCGGCGTCGCCGACCGGATGATCGGAAAAGTAGTAGTTCGACACGCAGCAGCGCGGACGCTCGCTGCGGTTGGCCGAGACCGAATGCCAGGAGGTGCGGTCGGTCACCATCAGCGCGAGCCGGTTGAAGCGGCTGACCACGGTGATCGGCTCGCCCTGCGGGCCGTGCGGCCACAGCTCCAGGTTGGCGCCGTCGGCCTCGCTCCAGTCCGGCGAGACGTAGTACAGCAGGTTCAGCACGCGATAGCGCTCGCGGTCCTTGTCGTGCGAATTGTCCAGGTGCGGATTGAGGAAGTGGCCCTGGCCCATGACCGAAATGCCGCCGGCGTACAGGTGTTCGTCCGGATACAGCGAGCGCAGCCCGGTGATCGCGCGCACCTGCTCGAGCACGCTGGGCTGCTGGAACGCGAACACGATTTCCTCCAGCAGCCGATCGTGCCGGTCCATCTGCGCCGACACGTATTTGAGCTCGCGCAGGTTCTTGCGCAGCATCATGCTCGCCGGCGGCGGGAACGCCGCGTGGATGCGCCGGGCCAGCTCCGGCGGCAGCAGGTCGTCGACGAAGCAATGGCGGATCGACGCGTGCCCGCGCCACTGCGCCTGCATGTCGGCGACTTGGGCGGCGAGGCGTTGTTGGATCAGGCGGCCGATCTCGATGCGGTCCATGGCGTGAGCTGAGGTGCGACGGAAGCCGCAGATTCTAACCGTTGGCGGACGGCCGGCGTCGGCGCTGAAGCGGCCGGCTGTGGGTGTTGTGTATCGAGACTGTAGTTTGTGCAGCTCCAGGGCGGTGCACGCTGCGCCGCGGCGATGCCCCGGAGTTTGTGCCGGCGCCGGCGGCGTGCCCGCAATGCCCGGCAAAACCGCGTTGCGCGTTGTCGCGGCGCAGCCGTCATCGCGATGGCCGCGGGCGCGATCCGGCCGACGCCGGCCAGGCGGGCGCCGAGCGCGGCCATGACCTCGGTTTAGCTGCGGTTAGGGCGCCGCACGCCCAGTCCGGCGCGGCGCCGCCGCTGCGCGGGTTTCAGCGCGCGCCCGCGGATTCGATTTCCTGCGCGGTCAGGTACAGGCGCAGGTCGAATTCGAGCTGGTGGTAGTCCGGGCTCATGTGCGCGCACAACTGGTAAAAACCCTTGTCGTGCTCGCGGTGCTTGAGGTGGGCCAGTTCGTGCACCGCGATCATTTCCAGGAACGGCGCCGGCGCATCGCGGAACAAGGTGGCGATGCGGATCTCGCGCGCGGCCTTGAGCTTGCCGCCGTGCACGCGCGAGATCGCGGTGTGGGTGCCCAGGGCGTGGCTGACCACGTGCAGCTTGTTGTCGTAGATCACCTTGTTGAGCGGCTCGGCCTTGCGCATGTAGCGGTCCTTGAGCCCCACCACGTAGGCGAACAAGGCCTTGTCGTCGCGCACGGCGTGGCTGCCGTGGTCGTAGCGCTTGCGCAGGATCTCGCCGAGCTTGCCGGCGTCGACCAGCGACTGCACTTGGGTCAGTACGTGCGGCGGGTAGCTGCGGAGGTAGCGGAGCGGGTCCATGGGGGGACCTTACCTTAGGTGCCGGGAGTTAGGAGCTAGGAGTTAGGAGCTAGGAGCTAGGAGTTAGGAGTTAGAAGTTAGGAGTTAGGAGTTAGAAGTTAGGAGTTAGGAGTTAGGAGTTGGGAGTTGGGAGTTGGGAGTTGGGAGTTGGGAGTTGGGAGTTGGGAGTCAGGGGTTGGCGGTTGGGAGCGAGGAGGAAGAAAAGGCGCGCGGTGGCGCTTGCTTTCGTTCACGCCTTGTTCGCTTGCGCTCGCTCCTCGCTCGAGGCCTTGCCGCAGTTGGCGATGCGGTCACGGACGGTACTCGATTCGTAGCTTCGCGTTCGCTCCGCGCTGGATCCACAGGTAGTTCGTCGCTGCCGGCGGCTGCTCGAAGCGCAGGCGCAACTGGGTGCGGCCGGTGCGGTCGATCGCCGCCAGGCCGGCGGCATCGAACGCGCTGGAGGTCTGGCGGCCGCCGCTGAAGCGGGCCAGTTCGGCGACCGCGCTGGCGTCGGCCGCGGCGGCGTAGTCGCCGGCCTCGATCGCGCAGCCGCCGAAGCAGCCGCGGCGCGCGTCGATCAGCAGGCGGTTGCCGGCCGGCTGGCTCCACGGGTCGCCGTAGGCGCTGCCGAAGCCGACGCTGAGGGTGGCGGCGAGGATCTGCGCGCCGTCGGGCAGGGCCGAGGTGTCGAACGACAGCACGCTGCGGTTGTGCTTGCCGTCGGCGCCGCGGCCGCTGGCCAGGCCGTAAGTCGTCTCCAGCGTGCCGACCGCGGCGGCGCTGCCGTCGGCGTTGGCCTTGACGTAGCCGTCGTTGCCGTCTTCGTTGTCGAACTCCATCGTCAGCGGCGCGCTACCGCCGTCGACGACCTGCACCGCGACCGCCGCCGACGAGGCGCTGTTGCCGGCCAGATCGAACGCCCGCGCCTGCAGCGTGTGCGCGCCGTCGCCGGCGTTGGCGCTGTTCCACTGCAGCGAGTAGGGAGCGCTGGCGTCGCTGCCGAGCACGCCGCCGTCGAGCAGGAACTCGACCCGCTCCACGCCGACGTCGTCGCTGGCCTGCGCGGCAAGCGTCACCGTGCCGCTGACCAGGGCGCCGTCGACGGGCGCGGTCAGCGCGACCTGCGGCGGGTTGGGGTCGAGATCGTCCAGGCCCCAGAAGCGCGCGATGTAATAACTGGAACAGATGTTGACGTCGAGGATGTAAGCGCCGGCGGTGCCGCACTGGCTTTCGCCGCTGCCCGGATCGACCGGCACGCCGTGGCCCATGCCGGCGATGGTGTAGGTCTCGACCAGTGCGCGGCCGGCGCCGTCGCGATAGACCTTGTGCGGCACGCCGGCGACGGTGTCCTGCACGTCGGGCGTCTGGTCGATGCCGTGGACGTTGGTCCATTGCTGCATCAGTTCGGTCTGGTTGATCGGGCGCACCAGGTAATCGGCGTCGCCCTGCCACAGCGACACGATCGGCCACGGGCCGGTGTGGGCGCTGGCGGCGCGGACCTTGTCGCCCCATTGCTGCGGGGTCAGGTCGGTGCCCGGCGACATGCACGAGAACGCGGCGCTGGACGAAGTCGCGCAGCGATACGGAATCCCGGCGACGATGGCGCCGCCGGCGAACACGTCCGGATAGGTCGCCAGCAACGCCGCCGCCATCGCGCCGCCGGCGGACAGGCCGGTGACGTAGACCCGGCTGGCGGAGACGGCGTGGTCGGCGCGCATGCGCTCGATCATCTGCTTGATCGCCAGCGCCTCGCCCTGGCCGCGGCTGGTGTCGGCGGTCTCGAACCAGTTGAAGCAGGTGCTGGAATTGTTGGCGCTTTGCTGTTGCGGTAGCAGCACCGCGAAGCGCCAGCGCTGGGCCAGCATCTCCCAACCGGTCTCGTTGTCGTAGCTGGCCGCGCTCTGCGAGCAGCCGTGCAGCGCGACCACCAGCGGCGCGTCGGCGGGCAGGTTCGGCGGCACGTAGGCGAACATGCGCAGGTTGCCGGGATTGCTGCCGAAGCCGGTCACTTCGCTGGAGGCGAAGGCGGGTGCGGCGCAGCAGGCGCCGGCGAGCAGGACGGACAGCGACAGCCAGCGGGCCGCGCGGGGCGCGGACCGGTGCAGCGAGCGGACGGCGGACATGCGGCGCTTCCCCAGGCCGGAACCGGCTCCGGCGTGGCGGCAGTGAAGCGCCGCGGCGCGCGCGGCGCCATCGTCCGATGGGGCAAGCTGCGGCGCAGCAATGGCGCAGGCCTCCTGTAGGAGTGACGCGAGTCGCGACCGCGACAACGCAACTGCGACGCAAGCCTCGACGTAGTTGCGTTGTCGCGGTCGCGACTCGCGTCGCTCCTACAGGAGGCTTCGGGTTGGGGCGCGGCAGCGGCCGGATCGGGGGGCTGGACGCGCAGCTCCGCCGAAATTTGCGTAGCGATTGCGTTGCTGCGGAGGGAAGCGGGCGAGGCCGGGTCAGAAGCTGGACAGGCCGCTGGCTTCGGCGATGCGGTACCAGATCTTGCGCAGGGTCGAGTCGTCGGCGTAGCGGGCGTAGTCGGTGCTGATCGCGCGGCCGCCGCTGTTGCTCCAGCTTTGCTCGAAGTAGGCGCGCGCTTGCTGCGCCACCGGCGCGTCGTCGAGCGCGACCACGCGCGCGCTGGATTCCAGGTTGTAGTCGTCGAGGTTGCGGCGGGTGTAGTTGGCGGAGCCGGCGATCAGTTCGATCCTGCCGTCGCGGCCGCTGCGCAGCAGCAGCTTGGCGTGGCATTGCTCGCCGTGGGTGTCGCACCAGCGCAGCGGCACGCCGGCGGCGACCAGTTCGGCGGCGACCTGGCGGTTGGGCACGCCGTTCTTCTTGCGGCCGAACGCGTCCTCGTTCGGGTCCAGCAGCACCCGCACGCCGACCCCGCGCTTGTGCGCGGCGGTCACCGCGTCGACCAGGCGGCGATGGGAGAAATAGAACACCGCGATATCCAGCCGGTCGCCGCCGCGGGCGCCGTCGACCGCGGCGAGCAGGGCGTCGCGGATCCGGCCTTCGGTCAGCACCTGCACGCGCGGCGCGCTGGTGGTGTCGACGATGCTCTCGCGCGGAACCGAAGCCGGCAGCGCGGACGGCCACGCGGCGCCGGACAGCGCCGCGACCGCGCGCTCGCTGGCCAGCAGGTCGAGCGCGGCGGCGCCGCTGAAGCGCAGGGCGACGTTGCCGTGCAGGCTGCTGGCGTCGTGCGGATTGGCCGAGGCGACCAGCGCGGTCCAGTCCGGACCGTCGTCGACGACCAGGGTCTTGCGGTGGTTGGCGTTGAGGTTCAGCAGCGCCAGCCAGCTGCGCAGGCTCACCTTGCCGGGGCCGAGCGGATTGGGCAGCCAGCCGCCGTCGTCGGCGTTGCCGGCCCAGCGGCAGCACAGTTGCCACAGGCCCGACCAGGCCGGGTTCGGCGTGCGCAGGCGGGCGAGGTCGGTGGTCACCACGTCCACGCCGGCCGCGCGCAGCGCGTCGAGCTGCGGCGAAGCGCGGCCGCCGTAGACGGTGTTGATCGGGTCGGTGATCAGCACCACGGTCAGCCCGGGGACCGCGCGCTTGCGCGCGATCAGCGCGTCGGTGAGTTCCTGGCTGAGCTTGCGGTACTGCGCCGGGCCCGCGTTGTCGCTGCCGAAATCGTTGAACAGGAACTGGTCGGCGACGATCGCGCGGCGGGCCTGGCCGATCAGGCGCAGCGCTTCGTCGAACACGTGCTGGTCGCTGTGGCGCGCGCCTTGCGGGTCGGTCCAGGTGATGTCGGTGAGCAAGGCGACGTCGCGCGCGCTGCGCAGCGGGCCGGCGACGCCGACGCCGGCGGGCAGCGGCTTGTAGACGTGGTAGACGCCGCTGGCGATCCAGGCCAGCAGACACAGCGCGAGCAGCCAGCGCAGCTTGCGGCGCAACGTGGGGGCGGGAGCGGCGGAGAGGTCGGACGAGGCGGGCATCGGTCGTGCGGGCGGGGCGGTGAGCCATGGTCGGGACAGCGGGCGGGTTGTGCAACCGGTGGGAGGGCCTTCAGGCCCGAAGCCTTTCTGTCAGCCAACAGCGATCCGAAAGAAAGGCTTCGGGCCTGAAGGCCCTCCCACCGCAGCCCGCCCCAGGACACAAATCGGTCATCCACGCTCTCTAGGCTGGCCGGATGAACATCCTGATGCTCTCGGACGTGTACTTCCCGCGGGTCAACGGGGTGTCGACCTCGATCCGCACCTTCGCCCAGTCGCTGGCGCGCATGGGCCACGCGGTCACCCTGGTCGCGCCGGACTACGGCCCCGGCAGCGGCCAGGAGCTGCACGACAGCGACGAGTTCGAGATCCTGCGCCTGCCGGCGCGGGTGATCTTCTTCGATCCCGAAGACCGCCTGATCCGCGCCCCCGAAGCGCGCCGGCTGCTGCCGCAACTGGCGCAGCGGCACTGGGACGTGATCCACATCCACACCCCGTTCCGCGCCCACCGTCTGGGCGTGGACCTGGCCGAGCTGACCGGCCGGCCGACGGTGGAGACCTACCACACCTACTTCGAGGAATACATCGGCCACTACCTGCCGTGGGCGCCGGTGGGGCTGCTGCGGCTGGTGGCGCGGCGGCTCTCGCGCATGCTCTGCCACGGCGTCGACCATCTGATCGTGCCGACCGCGCAGATGGTCGAGGTGCTGGACCGCTACGGCATCACCACGCCCTCGACCGTGCTGCCGACCGGCATCGACCTGAGCGAGTTCGCCCACGGCGACGGCGCACGCTTCCGCGCCGAGCACGGCATCGACGCGGCGCGGCCGACCCTGGTGACGGTCAGCCGGCTGGCGGTGGAGAAGAACATCGCCTTCCTGCTGCAGGTGGCGCGCCGGCTGGTCGCCGATTTCCCCGATCTGATGTTCATCATCGCCGGCGAAGGCCCCGACGCCGAACGGCTCAAGCGTTTGGCGAAGGACTACGGCCTCGACGCCAATGTGCGCTTCTTCGGCAACCTCGACCGGCGCACGACCCTGCTCGACGCCTATCGCGCCGGCGACGCCTTCGTGTTCGCCTCGCCGACCGAGACCCAGGGCCTGGTGCTGATCGAGGCCATGGCGCTGGGCGTGCCGATCGTCTCCACCGCGGTGATGGGCACCGCGACGGTGCTGCGCGATGCGCGCAGCGCGGTGATCAGCGAAGAGAACGTCGAAGCCTTCGCCGCAAACGTGGCCAAGGTGCTGCGCTCGCCGGACCTGCGCGCGCAGTTGTCCGCGGCCGGGCCGCAGGACGCGCGCGGCTGGAGCACGCAGGGCCTGATGGAGCAGGTGGTGGCGCTGTACCAGCGCCTGGCGCAGGCGCCGCCGCGCAAGCTCGCCGCGGCCGCGACGCAGGCGCAGGCGGCGCGTTGAGCCGCGGCCTTGCTGCCGCCGGCCTTGGCTGTTTTTGTAGGAGGGCCTTCAGGCCCGATGCTCTTGTTTCAGGTCGCCGCGATCTGAGCGAAAGGCATCGGGCCTGAAGGCCCTCCTACAACTGATCTTCAGGCCGCCGGCGCGACCCGCACCCGCGCCGCCAGCGCCAGCCCGACCAGCGCCAGCGCGAAGGCGATCGCGAACCCGCAGGCATAGGCCAGCGCATGCGAGCGGGTCAGCAGCGCCGCGAACAGCGAGCCGCCCGCGGCCAGTGCGGCGGCGGTGTAGATCGCATCGCCCAGGTGCAGCGCCGAGGAATTGCGCCCTTGTTCCTGCGGCGGCGAGAGTTCCAGCATCAGCACCGACAGGGTCGGGTAGATCAGGCCCATGCCCAGCCCCGACACGATCCAGCCGCCGATGCCGAACCCGATCGGCGCCTCGAGCAGCGCCAGCGCCGCCACCGCCGCGATGCCCAGCGCGATCATCGCCATGCCGGCCTGCAGGTAGCGCCACGGCCGCTGCGCGTGGGCGCTGCGCCCGCGCAGCCACGAGCCGGTCGACCAGCCGATCGCGCCGAGGGTCAGCACCGCGCCGGCCCAGGTCGGCGACAGGCCGCGTTCGGACGACAGCAGCAGCGGGATGTAGGCCTCGGTTAGGAAATACGAGCCGGCGGCGATGCCGCGCAGCGAGACCACGGTGGGCAAACCGCGCGCGGCGCGCAGTGCGCCGGCCGGCAGCAATCGCGACGCGGCCAGCAGCAGCGCCGCGGCCGCCGGCAGCAGCCACGCCAGCGCGCTCCAGCCGCGCTGCTGGCCGCCGTAGTGCAGGGCCAGCAGGCTGGCGGTGGCCAGCAGC
>NZ_LXSD01000442.1:0-800 GCF_017168095.1 Lysobacter enzymogenes
GCAAGCCGCCGGTGCAGGTCGCCAGCGCGCCGGCGCCGCAGGTCGGCGGCCTGGGCTGGCCGGTGTCGGGCGCGCTGCTGGCCGGCTTCGGCGGGACCATGCCGGACGGGCGCAGCAGCGAAGGCCTGCTGATCGGCGCGGCGGCCGGCGCCACGGTCAAGGCGGTCGGCGACGGCACCGTGGTCTATTCGGAATGGATGACCGGTTACGGCCTGCTGCTGATCGTCGATCACGGCAACGGCTACATGAGCCTGTACGCCAACAACGACGCCTTGCTCAAGGACGCCGGCGCGACGGTCAAGAAGGGCGACGCCATCGCCACGGTCGGCAGCTCCGGCGGGCACGGCCGGCCGGCGCTGTATTTCGAATTGCGCCGCGGCGGGCAGCCGGTCAATCCGGGCGTGTGGTTGCGGCGCTGAGTTTTCAGGCGGGGGCGGGGACCGATGTCGCGGCGGCTTCGGAGTTGCGGCGCAGTTTGCGGTTTCGCGGTCGCGGCTTGCGCCGCTCCTGCAGTCGGGCGTGCGGCGGTCGCGATGCAGGCGGGCCGGCGCCGGAGTTTTAACGAAAGCTTGCAAGCGCCCCGCTTAACGTGCGCAGATAATCGACCGAACCTCAGGCCGCCTGGCGCGGTCTGACCGCCACGGACCGCAGCGCGCGGTCCAACCGCCATCCGCTTCGGAGCGTCGTGCATGTCCCTGCGTCACCCCCTGCGTAGCCTGCTTCCGCTCGCCCTGGCGCTGGGCGCCGTGCCGGCCCTGGCCCAGCCGCAGCCCGCGCCGCCGGCGCAGGCGGCCCCGCCC
>NZ_LXSD01000443.1:0-20712 GCF_017168095.1 Lysobacter enzymogenes
GGGGTGGCGGCAGCGGCGGCGGGCTTGGCCGCGGGCGCCTGGGCCGAGGCCAGGCCGGCGACGGCGGTGGCGAGGAAGGCCGAGGTCAGCGCGGCGAAGGCGGCCGCGCGCGGGGCCATTCTCTTAAAGCGGGAACTCATCGTTGAACTGTCTCCGGGACCGGTACCGTGCCGGCCGCAAGGCTTGGAGGTCGGCGCCGCCGTCCTGGCGGCCACCGTCGAATGTGGCCGGACCGTGCCTTCCTGCTGCGGTCCGCGAGGCGTGCATCGTGCCTGAGATGGGCGGCGCTTGCAGCCGCCGGCCCTGTTGGCCGGCGGTGCGCGTTCAGTCGCGCCCGTTCAGACGGGCGCCTCAGTCGCGAACGCGCTGCGGCTGCCCGAAGCCCAGACCGACGATGCGGGCGGCAAGTTCCGGCGCCGCGTCGGCCTGCAGCGGGCCGACCCGCAGGCGCCAGATCTTCTGGCCGTTGGCGGCGTTGCCGTCGAGCAGCCGGGCCGCGGCGATGCCGGCGCCGCGCAGCATGCCCAGGGCGCGGTCGGCGTTGCTGCGGGCGGAGAAGCTGGCCACCTGCAGGGTCACATCGCCGGCCGAAGGGGTGTTGGCGGCGACCACCGCGGCGGCCTTGGCCGGAGTCGGCGGCGGCGGCGCGGCCGGCGGCGCCGGCAACGCGGCGGCGGCGACAGCGGTAGCCGGGACGGCGCTGCCGGCCTTCTTGGCGGCCTTTTCGGCCTCGGCCAGCGCGCGCTGCTGTTCCTTCTGCTGCCTGGCCAGCAGCTTCTGCTGCTCGCGCTGCTGTTTCTCCAGCGCGCGCTTTTCGGCCTTGGTCAGCGCCTTGGCCGGCGGCGGCGCGACCGGCTGGCCGGTCGCCACGCGCACCTGGCGCGACTTCATCCAGGCGTCGAATTCGTCCGCGGTCATCGACTTGCCGTTCTGCATCATGTCGAAGCGGTAGTCGTGCGGGCCGGGCTTGCCGGCCACGGCCGAAGCGGCCGTCGGCGCGGCGCTGGCGACGGCGCTCTTGACCGGCGCCGGCTGGCCGGTGGCCACCGTGGTCTTGACCGGCTCGGCCGCCGCGACCGGCGCGGGCTTGCCGGTGGCGACGGTGGTCCTGACCGGCGCGGCGCTGGCGCCGGCGTTGACCGGCGCCGGCTTGCCGGTGGCGATGCGCACGCCCGGCGGCAGTTCGCCGGCGTTGGCGCTGGCGATCGGCATCGCCGAAACCAGGCGGTCCATCGCGCTGGGCGTCTTCGGCGCGGCGGCGGCAGCGGGCGCCGGCGGCGGATTGTTGGCGGCGCTGGCGTACAGCGGCGGCGCCGCTTCGCCCGGATGCAGCGCGCGCACCTCGACCCGGCCGGTGCCGCGCTGGGTGATGCCCAGCTTGACCGCGGCCGCGTAGCTCAGGTCGATCACGCGGTCGTCGTGGAACGGGCCGCGGTCGTTGACCCGCACCGTCACCGACTTGCCGTTGTCCAGGTTGGTGACCCGGGCGAAGCTCGGCAGCGGCAGCGACTTGTGCGCGGCGGTGAAGGCGTACATGTCGTACACCTCCAGGTTGGAGGTGCGGCGGCCGTGGAATTTCTGGCCGTAGTAAGAAGCCGTACCGGTCTCGACGTAATCGTCGTGCGAGTCGAGCACCTTGTAGGTCTTGCCCAGCACCACGTACGGCGAACGGTTGCCGAACTGCGAGCGCGCCTCGGCGACGACTTCGGGTTCGGGAATCGAATCGACGTCGGGGATGTAGTCCGGCGTGCTGTCCTTGACCCCCGGCGCGTACAGGCCGCCGGCCTTGTAGTTGCCGCGCTTGCTGAGGTCTTCCTGGGCCGGCGCGTACGGCGATTTCTTGCGTCCGCCGCTATGCGCCAGCGCCGAGCTGTGGACGCGGCCGCGGTCGGGCAATGCGAGCGCTTCGGAACTGGATTTCTTCGGCGAGCTGGCGCAGGCCGCGAGGGCCAGCGGCAGCGCGGCGACGACCAGCCGCCCGATCAGATCGATCGACGGCCGCTGCGCGCCGGCGCTCATGGGCGCGGCGCCTGGGGTTTGACGGCGGGCGCCGGCGCGGCGGCGGGCGCGGTGGGTGCGGTCGCAGTGGCCAAGGGATTCTCCCGTCCGGCGATCGCTTCCGCCAACTGGTACACCGCCATGCCGTAATGCTTGGAGATGTTGTAGCGGGTGATCGCGTAGAAGTTGCGGAAACCGAGCCAGTATTCGGGACCGTTCGCCCCGTCGAGATTGAGCAGCGTCGCGGTCTCGGTCGGCGCCACCGGGGTCAGCGGACGGTAGCCGCGCGCGGCCAGGTCCGTCAGCGAATACACCGGGTCCATGCTCTCCGGCGCGAAATCCTGCGCGTTGGCGTCGCGGCTGGCGCGCGCCACCACCGGGCCGCCGCGCACCCAGCCGCCCTTCTTGACGAAGTAATTGGCGACCGAGGCGAACACGTCGTCCAGATCGGTGAACAGATTGCGCTTGCCGTCGTTGTCGCCGTCCACCGCGAACTCGCGGTAGCTCGACGGCATGAACTGGCCCCAGCCCATCGCGCCGGCGTAGCTGCCGGTGAGGGTGGTGATGTCGATGCCCTCTTCCTTGCCCAGCGCGAACAATTGCGCCAGCTCGCCGCGGAAGAACGCCTCGCGGCGGTTCTCGCGATCGAGCCTGGCCGGATCGCCGCTGCGCGGATAGGCGAAGGCGAGCGTGTACAGCGCATCGACCACGTTGTACTTGCCGGTGTTCTTGCCGAAGCTGGTCTCGACGCCGACGATGGCGACGATGATCTCGGCCGGCACGCCGGTCTGCGCCTGCACGCGCTCGAGCTGGGCGCGATGCTCGGCGAGGAAGGCCTTGCCGCCGTCGATGCGCGCCTGGGTGATGAAGATCGGCCGGTAATCGCGCCACGGCTTGGCCTCGGCCGGCCGCGACATCGCCGCGACGATGGCGTCCTTGATCTGCGCCTTGGCCAGCACCGATTCGATATAGGCCGGCTCCAGGCCGTACTGGATCGCGGTGTTGGCGACGAACTGGGCGCGGGCCTGCTCCAGCGGCATCTGCACCACCGGCTCGGGCAGCGCGGGCGTGCCGACCACCGGGGTGGCCGGCTTGACCGGCGCCGGCGCCGCGGCGGCTTGCGGCGGCGCGGCCTGGGCGGAGGCGATGGGCGCGATCGGCGCCTGCGTAGCGCAGGCGGCCAACGCGATCGTGAGCGCGCCGAACAGGGCGCAACGGGCGGTGTGGCGTCGGGTCATCGGCGCGAGAGTAGCACGCGATTGCGAGGCAAAAAACCTTGGCATTGCGGGACTTAACCGATTTTATTCATGTAGGGTTTGCGAAGTGCAGACGCCTGCGGGCCGTCCGGAAACATGAACAGAGGGCACGTCCCCGCCCCCGATCCCGACCGCCGCCCCCTCACTCGTGACGGGCTTTCTGTGGGAGGGACTTCAGTCCCGACGCCTTCCGCTCAAATCGCCGCGCCGCCCCCTCACTCCCCCAGCCGCGAATTGCCGATGGTCAGATGCAACGCCGGCTCCGGCTCGCGCGCCAGCCCCAGCGCCTCGCGCAGCGCCAGCAGCCGCTCGCACCGCACCGGACACCAGACGAAACCGTCGGTCTCGCGCACCGCAGGATCGTATTCGAACTCGACCGTGTCTCCGTCCCAGCGTTTCCACAACGCCCCCAGCGGCGGCCGCTCGCCGCGGATCGCCGAGATGTGCGCGCCCCACAGCGGCGCCTGCAGACGGCGCCTGCGGCGATGGCCGAGCAGGAACTGATGGCGCAGATAACGGCCGAGTTCGGGATCGCACTCCACGATCAGCCACCACTGCGTGCTGCCGCCGTCGCGGCGGGCATGGCCGGCTTTGCCGAGCGCGGGGCTGTAGCGCAGGGTGCCGGTGGCGGTGAGGAAGGCGTCGCTCATGCTGTCTTCGTCGGCGGGGTCGCGGTGCGAGCGCGCAATGTCGCGCAGCTTACCCGCCGCCGGACCGGCGCTCGCGCATCGCCTGCGGCAGTCCGCACGCGCTTCGGAAGCCGGATGCCGCGAACCGTGTAAACCGATCCCGCCTAGGCCGTATCCAGGATCACCATCGCCCGTCCTTCGCCCGGAGCCCGCATGAACATCCTCGCCCGCACTCTCGTCTTCGCCGCGGCCCTTGCCGCCGGCGCCGCGCACGCCGACGAGCCGGCGCCCCAGCCGGTCAAGCCGGCCAATCGCGCCGAGGCCATCGCCGTCGTCGCCCAGGCGCGCCGGATCGTGACCCCGAACGGCATCGAGCGCAGCGAGAAGGTCCGCATCGGCGGCATCGAGCAGTGGGTGTCGATCCGCGGCAACGACCGCCGCAACCCGGTGCTGCTGGTGGTGCACGGCGGCCCCGGCTATGTGTCGATGCCGATGAGCTGGTGGAACGGCCGCGGCTGGCAGGAATACTTCACCGTGGTCCACTGGGACCAGCGCGCTTCCGGCAAGACCCATCTGCTGACGCCGCAGGAACGCATCGCGCCGACGCTGACGCCCGAGCGCATGATCGCCGATGTCGAGGAAATGGTCGCCTGGGTGCGCAAGGACCTGGGCAAGGACAAGATCTTCCTGCTCGGCCATTCCTACGGCAGTTATCTCGGCCTGGAAACCGCGCGCCGGCATCCGCAGTGGCTGCACGCCTACATCGGCGTCGGCCAGGCCACCGACGTGGCCGAGAGCGAGCGCCGCGGCTGGCGCGCCACCCTGGACGCGGCCAGGCGCGACGGCAATGCCGAGGCGGTGCGCGAACTCGAAGCGCTGGCGCCCTACGCCGCGCCGGGCAAGCCGCCGACGATCCAGCAGATCTACGCGCAACGCAAATGGCTGCAGCGCTATGGCGGGACGATGGCGTACCGGCAGAACAACGACGACGACAGCGTGCTGGCGCGCCTGTCGCCCGACTACGACGACGAACAACTGCGCGGAGTGTGGAAGGGCAACGACTTCGCCACCCCGATCCTGCTGCCGCAGCTGATGACCCAGAACCTCGCCACCGGCAAGACCCTGGATTGCCCGCTGATCCTGCTGCTCGGCCGCCACGACACCAACGTCAACTCCGACGTCGCCGCCGAGTGGTACGCGCAGGTGAAGGCGCCGGGCAAGGCGCTGGTGTGGTTCGAAAACTCCGCGCACATGCCGATGACCGAAGAGCCGGGCAAGTTCCTGCTGGCGCTGGTGAACCAGGCGCGGCCGTATGCGCAAAAGGTCGGGGACGCGGCGCCGTAAGCGCCGCGCGCCTTAGCGGCCGCGCAGCGACAAACGCATCTCGGCGTTGGGCACTTCCACTCCGCGCACCAGCGGCCGGCGCTGCGCCGTCACTTCGAAACCGAAGCGGGCGAAGAACGGCTGCGCGGTGCGGCTGACATGCGAATGCAGCGCGGGCAGGCCGCGCTCGTGCGCGCAGGCCAGCAGTTGCGCCATCAGTGCGGCGCCGACGCCGCGGCGGGCGAAGTCGGGCGAGACGTAGAAGTGGTCGATGAGCCCGTCGTCCTGAAGGTCGGCGTAGCCGGCGAGGACGCCGTCGAACTCGGCCACGAACGGATGCAGCGCGCGCACCCGTTCGATCCAGGCTTCGCACTGCGCCGGCGGCCAGTGCGGCGGCGACCAGGCGTCGATCTGTTCGGCGCTGTAATCGCCGGCCGCGGTGATGCGCACGGCGGCGCGGAAGATCGCCAGCAGCGCCGGGATGTCGTCGGCGCGGGCGGCGCGCACGCGCATCAGCCGGCGGCCGCGCCGACCCCGTGGGCGCGCGCCAGCGCGGTCAGCGCCGTTTCCTGCGGCCCCGTCAGTACCCGCAGCGGAATGGCGTGGGCCTGGCGCGGCGAGACGAAGAGCAGCAGGAACCCGCCGCTGCGCTTCATGCGCACGATCTGGCTCCAGGCGTGGGTGTGCTGGAACGCGCTGGTCCACACGTGGACGCCGCCGCCGTCGAAGGCGTAGTTCAACGGCTCGCGCATGCGCCCGCCGACGACCAACGCGCCGATCGCGCTGATCGCCAGCACGACCGGCATCAGCGCGAAACAGAACGCGACCAGCCGCCATACCGTCGCGCCGACCGGCAGGTCCGAGGTCAGCGCGATCACCGCCAAGGTGATGCCGACCATCGGCCAGGCCAGGACGAAGACCACGAACAGCCTGCGCTGGAACTGCATCACCGCGGCGAGGCGGACGCGCTCCCAGGGGCTGGGCGAAAACGAAAGGCGAAGATCCTGGGGCTGATCCATAGCGACGGCGCGGATGAGTGGAAACTCGAAGGGAGTCGGCGGCGCGGATTCCTTCGCGCCGGCGTCGGGCACGGGCTGGATCCAGGTCCGGCCTCGCGGGGGCGGCCAGTGTACGTGGCCGCGCGGCCGCGGTCGAAACCGTGCGCGCGGCGGCGCCCGCGGCGCAGACACCCGCGGCCACGACCGGACTACCCCACGCGACGCCGCCTCACTTCGACAGGTTCAGCGCCGCCGCCGCGCGGATCAGCGCCTGCAGCGCCTTGCC
The DNA here is from genome assembly GCF_017168095.1 of Lysobacter enzymogenes. Taxonomy (GTDB): domain Bacteria; phylum Pseudomonadota; class Gammaproteobacteria; order Xanthomonadales; family Xanthomonadaceae; genus Lysobacter; species Lysobacter enzymogenes_D. The sequence goes on from NZ_LXSD01000443.1 coordinate 6,491, forward strand.
GTCGATCCTGTCGCCTTCGTGGATGTCGATGGCGCGGCGGGTGTTGCCGTCCAGGCTGGCGTTGAACAGCTTCTTCGGATCCGGCAGCGACGCGCCCTTGGCGAAGGTCAGCTTGACCGCGCGCTTGTAGGTCTCGCCGGTGCACAGGATGCCGGCGTGCGACCAGGTCGGCACGCCGCGCCACTTCCACTCCTCGACCACGTCCGGGTCGGCCTCGAGGATCAGCTTGCGCACCTGGGCCAAGGTTTCGCCGCGCCAATCGCCCAGTTCCTGGATGCGCTGGTCGATCAGCTGCGACGCGGTGGCGGAAGAGGTGGCCTCGGAGCCAGCGGTCTTTTTCATGCGCAATGTCCTGTAGTCGTGAACGGAACCGGCGCCGCGCGCCTCACATGCGCTCGCCGGGCAGACGGCTGGCCTGGGCGATCCAATCGGCCCAGCGCGCTTCGTCGAACGGATCGTGCTCGTGGATATGGTGATAGCGCACGTGCTCGACCTTGGACGGCTGCGCCGGCGGCGGGTCCAGCGCGTCGCCGCGGAAGAAGGTGACCTTGAGATAGCGATCGAAGCAATGCATGGCGAGGAACCAGGCGCCCTCCTCCACCCCGTACAGCGGCGTGTTCCACTTCACCGCCTTGCGCACGCCGGGCACGGTGCGCTCGACCAGTTCGTCCAGGCGCCGGCCGACTTCACGCTTCCAGCCGGGCATGGCGGCGATATACGCCTGCACCGGCGCGTCGCCGTAGCCCTTGGGTATTTGCGGATTGCCGCCGTAGAGCAGGCGCGGTGCGGCGGACGTCGCCTCACGCGCGCCTGGATTCCGCCGGGCCGGGCGCGCGGCCTTGTCCTTGGCGCTCATCGCGATGGCTCCGCGAACTCGCCCACCCGCAGTTCCATCCGCACCGTCAGCGCCAACTTGCCTTCATGGTTCTCCACCAGCTGATAGCCCTTCATGTCCTCGACGCTGGCCGCCAGCTTGGCGCGCATAGTGCGGGCCCCGCCGTAGTGCGGCTCGTCCGGCTCGCCGGGCTCGGACCACTGCTGCGACAGGCTGTGGACCGAACGCAGCGTCAGCCCTGCGGCATCGGCGATCAGCTTGGCCTGGCGCATCGACTCGGCCACCGCGGCGCGCAGCAGTTCGTCGCGCTCGGCGGTCAGCGCGCCGTACTCGCGGCGCATGTTGCGCAAGGCCACGCCCTTGAGCGCCGACAGCCCGGCCAAGGCCTCGGGCACCGATTGCGGCGGCAGGTCGCGGATTTCCAGGTCGATCTCGACCGAGGAACCGGAGAACCAGCGCTCGCCGGCGGCAAAGGTCAGCGCGTCCACGCGGATCTTGTCCTCGCCGACGCCGAGCCCGCGCATCAGTTCCTGGATCGCAACCAGCTCCTTGCTCTTGCGCACCGCCGCCATCGAACCGACCACGACGGTGCCGACCACATGCACGTGCAAGACGATGCCGACGGGCTTGACCCAGGCCTCGCGGGTGACTTGGGTTTCGATGCGGTCGGGCGGCTGGAGCATTAGCGGATTCCGTAGTGAAAAGGCTTGTGGCGAAAAGTCTGGCGCGACACCGAGGCGGTGCACGACGCCTCAGACGTCTTCATTGAACTCCACGCGCCGGTTTAGGCTGCGATCCTGGCCGGGGCGCGGATCCGTCACGATCGGGCGCTCGGCGCCATAGCCCGTCAATCCGAGCAAGCGACGCGCATCGATACCGTGATCGATCAAGTAACCCAACACCAGTTGCGCCCGCCGCTGCGAGAGCGCATCGCATTGCGCCGGCTCGGCGCATTCGCCCTTGTCGGCGTGGCCGGCCACCTCGAATCTGGCCGGTTTGTGGGTCTGAAGCAGCAGCGCCGCCCGCTGCAGATTTTCGAGCTCGGTCGGCCGCCCCGCGCGAGCCGGCATCAACGACTGCTCCAGGGTTTCGCCTTGGCGTGGACGGCCGGGTTGAAACTCGACGCTCGGGATATCCAGGGGCGCAGCGGTCGTCGATGCGGGGACGCACGCAAGCCCGGCCGCGAACAGCAAACAGCGAATACGTTCGCGCGACCTCATCCGCCCTCCTTCGTGCGCTGCATCCGTTCGGCGAACTGCCGCAGGAACGGCCGCTCGTCCTGCAAGGCGTCGGCCAACAACCGCTCCAGCCGCGGCGAACCCAGCATCTGCAGGCACTCCAGCACCGACATGCGCGCCCACTCCTGGTACTCGTCGGCGCGATGCCACGCCGCCCACGCCAGTTCCTCGGCCGCGCGCACGCCCAGGCCGGCCAGCGCGCGGATCGCGCGGCGGCGGACGTACTCGTCCTGGTCGGTCGCCAGCGCGAACAGCAGCGCCTGGGCTTCTTCGTCTTCGGCCAGATGCTCCAGTTCCGCCGCCAGTTGCCAGCGCGCATCGGCCTCGCCCTGCGCGAGCGAGGCGCGCGCGAGGAAACGCAGCGCGCCGGGGCGGCGCTTGCGGATTTCGCGGACCAGGTATTGCGCGTCGTTGTCGCGGGCGATCGCGTACAGCACATGGCCGATCTCGGCCTGCGACCAGCCGCGCGGGTTGGACTCGTCCACCTTGGCCAGCACCGCGCGGTGCCACGCCGGCCAATCGCTGTAGTCGCATTCCCACTGGCCCTCGCGCGGGCCCAGGCCGCCTCCGGCCCATTCGCGGAAACGGGTGGTTTCGATGCTCAGGTCGGTCATGGCGGCGCGGCGGCTCCGTGCGGGCGCTGGCGGCCAGCTTAGCGAAAAGCGCGCGCCGCCGGAGCCGCGGCCGCGGCCCGCCTCACCGCCGCTCACGCTGCAACGCCAATCACATCGGCCGGATCGGCGCCGCACCTAAGATCGCTGCGGGCGGTGGTCCGCGCCGCCCGGCATCGTCGGGCCAGTCCCTCGCGCGCAAGCGCCGTCGCCCCCGGGCCGCCTCCGCGGCGCGCGCCGTCCGTCGTCGCGTTCACGGAGAAGACCAGGAGCCGAAGCCTTCCGATCGTGGGCCTGTTCCTGCTCGCCGCCGCCTTCGCCGGCGACGCCCTCGGCAAGAAGAACGTCGTCCGCCAGCTCGGCGGCGCCTGCGGCGAAGACGCCGACATCGTCGCCACCTGCGACGTCGGCATGAGTGCAAGTCCGGCTCTTGCGCGATGAACAGCTATTCGTCCGAGGCTTCGCGCAGTTGCCACGACCTCACGATCAAGGCCGGCGTCATCGGCCGCGCGAGACCGTCGCCGTGCACGACGGCTTTTGCTACAAGACCTGCGACGGCATGTACGAACGGGCGATGGAGGCCACGCCGGTGACCGAACGCCTGATGTCGCGCGCGCGGTCGACGGGCAACGCTTGCGCGGCGGTCGCGGCGCAACGGCCGGCCTGGGCGCCGAGGCCGGCGCGATAACCGGTACCAAAGCCCGCGCGCAGCGGCCGCGCCGCCAGCGCCACCGACGGCGCCGCCGACGGGTGCGCCAGCGAACGCTGGGTCCGCTGCAGCCAGTGCAAGGCCGCCGGCGTGCGCGCGGCCGCTTGCCGCGCATCGTCGGGCGCGAACCGCAGCGCCGCCCCGGTCGAGGCCATGGCCAGGGCGTAGACGATGAAAGCCGGCCGCACGGCCTGGAGGAAATCGCTCGACGTCAGCATGGGGGATGGCCTCGATGGGGAGCCATCGCACGCTATCGCCGGGCCGGCGGCGACGCGGGGTTTATCTGCGGAGTGGGGAAATCGGCCGGCGAGCGGCCGGAGCGGCGGGCGAGCGGCGCCGGGGTCGAGCGGCACGGGTTCAAACGGCGCGCATCACTCCACCGACGCCATCGCCGGCGGCGCCCGCTCCGCCTCTACCGCCAACGACCGCAGGTAATGCGAAGGCGCGACCCCGACGAAACGGGTAAAGGCCGCGCTGAACGCGCTCGCCGAGCCATAGCCCACGCGCTCGGCGATGCCGGCCAATCCGTCCTGGCCGCGGCGCAGGAAGTTCTTCGCCAGGGCCATGCGCCGAAGACGTTGCTGACGGTGTTCGGCGCCGAGCATCTGTACGGCGGGATCAGCGGGTACGACGCGAAGGAGGCGACGGATGAGGATCCGCAGCGGCTGGCGGATATGCAGCGCTTGAGTTGGGCGTATTTGCGCTCGGCGCTGGATCCGCGAGACTCGGCTTGGCCGGTGGTCGTGGAGGAATTGGCGACGGCCGACAAGCCGGCGGCCGCGGTGCGGAGCAAGTAAGGCGGGTTGCGGATAGCGGCGTCGGCGCGAGCCGGCGGCCCAAACGCAAGCCGCGCAGCCCCGGCCGCAACCCGTCGCGGCTTGCGCGCGACGCGCCGATACCCGGCCGCAACCCCGCGCAGGTTGCCGGCGACGTATTTGGCTTGAGCGCAACGCTCAAAGCGTTGCGCTCGCAAGCCAAAACGGCTCGTGCGCAAGCCTCTTCGCACCAAGCGCAAGCCGCGGCAGCCCAAGCGCAAGCCAAACGGCTTGCGCGCGACACCCGGCGCGTTGCGAACGCAAGACTCGAACCGTCGCGCGCAAGCATCCGCAGCTTGCGCGCGAGGCGAATCGTCTTGCGGCTGGGCTGCGCGATGCGGCGACCCGGCCGGCGCGGCTTGCGGGCGCGCAGAAATCGCCCGATGGAGACCTGAAAAGCCTTGCGTGCGACGCCCTTCGGCTCGCGCGCAAAGCTTTTTGGCTCGCGCTTGAAGCGGCCCGGACCGAAACCAGGCCTCGGCGAAGCAACTGCGAGAGTTGACGAATGGCAACTGCCCTGCCCACTACCCCTGCAAGGCCCCTGCGAGTCAGCGCAGACGTTGTGACGGCCCGGATAACTCCAGACTGCCGCTACCCGACGATCGGCTGACCTGGTGGCTCGGCGACGTGCAGATTGAGCGCGGCCACGAGCGTTGGCTGGCCGCGCCCGCCGAAGGCCATCACGAGCCAATGAAGCCACCCTGATGGCACGACGGCGCAGCGAACCGGACGGTGACGTTCAAGACGGAGCGCGCCTTGGGTGCAGCTAAGACGCCGGCTTCAGACGCTGGCCGCAGAAGAACCGGAAAACGCGTGGACGCCCAGCACCGAAGTCGAGAACAAAAGGCTACGGCAGCCCGAGGATGGACCCCACAGAGGCCTCGAGCAGATCGACCAACTCCGGGTCCATGTACTGATACTCGTCCGGTATGTCGAGCACATGCACGGGCTTGTCGGCGATGACGCGGCCGAACTCGGCCATCAGCCGGGATCGATGCTTGTTCTCCATGACGAAGATGCGGTGAGCCCAGCGGATATCGTCGGCCGATACGCGCCGGCGCGCGCTGGGGCTGGTGCCCGCGGAGCGCACCCGCAGGTCCGGCTGGTTGCGCCACACGGCTTCTGCCGTTGGGCTGCGCCATTGGTTGCGACTGCAGATGAAAAGCACGTTGAGCGGTTCGTCGCGCACGATCTGGCGGTTACTCGATGAATGTGGCGACTGATGTCGAATCGGCTGGCGCGTCCGTGCTCAATCCCACGCCGTCGCGTTCTTCGGGAAACCAGGCCGCTGAACCCGCACCACGCAGAACCGCTGCCCCGTAGGCGCCTGCATCACCACCCAGCGTTCCAGGCGGTCGACCACCGTTGCGCCCAGCGCCTCAAGGCGCGCCACCTCCGCTGGAATATCGTCGGTCTCGATATCGATATGAACCCGACTCTCGTGGTCGACCTTCTGGATCTGCACGATCGGCTCATCCGGCGGCGTTTCCAGCATGCGGTAGTTGCCGCGGGTTCCCGGATGATCGGGATCCACCGGACGGCCCAGCGCGTCGGCCCAGAACCGGGCGGCACGGTCGATGTCGGAGGTGTTGCAGTCGATGAGAAGGGCGCAAAGACGCGAGTGGTGCATGGCGGGTTCCTTCGATGTTTGTGGTCGGAAACAAGGGGCGAAGCGGAATTCCCCTGGCTCCCGTTGGAGGGGCTATGTTTATTAGTAGAAAAGGGGTCGAGTAGAAAGGGAGCAGAGTAGCCTTTCTCGGCTTATAGAGAGAAAGGCCACTGTGGCCTCTATTTGCTTAAATCGACACGCCAAAAAAATCAATCCTCCCACAAGAGGGTGTATTTAGCGATACAGATGCACTAGCAAAGCTAGATATTGCCGCGCACGGAAAATCTCGCAACAAAGCGCGCCTCAGCGCTTTTTTCGTGAACCACTCTGCAGACAATCCTTCGCAAGCTCATATTTTTGGCCATCCCTTACTTTCGCAATAAGGTCCACCAAAGCCTGAGAGTATTTATTTGTCCGGCTAGCCTTGCCTCGCCCGGTGCGCATCCCAATATGATATGAATTGTCGAAACCCTTTAAATTTACGCCAGTCTCAGCCTCAATTTGCTGCAGGTACTTATTGACAGCATTCCAGCCCTTCGCCAACTTTAGCTGATCCGCGACCTCAGAAATCGTATATGGGTACTGCACATTAACCTTAGTAGGATCATCAATTGCGGCCACACCGAGCAGCGTCGCGACCCCATCAGCCCCACTTAATTTGTGCTCAAGTGTTTCGAAATCGATCTCCACGCGCTTAGTCGGCACATCTTTCCGCACAAGATCGACTGTGCGAGCAAGCAATGAGCGAAGAAGCTTCATATTAACTTTTTCAAGAGGCTCGCCGCTCCCAAATGCCTCATAAACCCATTCGAAAGAGGAAGCACTGATACTCTTGATACGGATCTCTCTACCATCCCCAACGGATAAAACACGATCCCTAGGCGGATAAGCGCTTTCGTCAATATCGGAAGACCATTCAAGAATATAAATATTAGGAATTAGATCGAAATCCGCTCGAATCATCCTGTCGACGTCATACAAGACGCTTCTTATATTTGGGTCGGTCGCACTGTACCCAATAAAAAGGAGCGGATGCTCTGCAAAGTAGGTCAGAAGCTTGGCGCTTAAGTATTTTTTGTCTTTATCGAACACCGCATAATCCTCATCCGTCAAAACGATGGATTCGGGCATCGATACGCAGCCATGGATCTTAAAAATCTCACCTATTGCAAGATAGGGTTGCTTTAATATCCTCTGCCCAACAATTCGCTCATACTCGGGAAATAGAGGCTCCAATAGCTCATCATAGTTAGTCGTGACTATTGCGTGTGGATTGATGGCTTGCAGCGCCACAATCTCTCTATCTAACTCCTCCGATCCAAAGCTTTCATCATCTGACTGCGGCCCCAACCCACGCAGAGATTGCGCTGCTGCGTACTTTAAGAAAGCGTCTGAGGGCACATTTTCATTGAATAATTCATCTGGAAAATCAAGCCTCCCCGAGCCCCATGCCCACTCTCGATATGATTCAGCAAAAGCGCTAGCCACCTCGGGCAGATTTTTGAATTTCTGCTTGTAATATGCGTACTCGCGATCTATCAGGGGACACCTCTCAGCGAGATCTTTAAGAAGAGCATCCCATGTCGGAGCACTAGCATAGCGTCTCGAGAAGCCCGAACCGACAAATAGAATCGGCTGGCAACCGGTATCCTTTAAGGTTTCAGCGACATCTGCCGCAACCTCTTCCTGATACTGCGAATAATTACGAGCCATCAGTCTTCTTCCTTGTATTTATGAGCACCTTGCATGCGACCAGACCCAACTCTCATGCATTTTAGAAAAACGCCGCCTCATGGACTGAGACTAGCCTCCCTCATAGCGCAGTTCTTATCCAGTTCGCGAGCCAAGGCGATGACCTCATCATCAAAAATTTCGAGTTCAGAAAGCTTTGCCGCAACGCCTCTAACGTAGTTAAGGCATGTACCGGCGTCCCCCTTTGCGCTTAGCACCTTAGCCGCAAGATCCTCCACAGAATCAGTATTAACCAAGTTCAACCCGTAGTAGAGAGGAACAATCGAATGCACCTCCGTGCCCAGCTCGGTCTTGACCTTTAGTGTCTCCAGGGAAAACCCCTTTCCCTCGCGTTTGCGCAAATAGGAAACAATCTCTTCTGACTGAGCAATAGGAAAGTTAAAAGCCATCCCACGGCAGATATAATCCTGACCCGCAATAAGATTGAGAGTTGGACCCGGAGCCGCTTTAGCACCCCAATTTTTTACAGATGCTTTATTAAAAATACGCCGATAGCCCAGCAATTCACCACGCACCTTCTGAAGACAGGTGAACTTATTTTCCCAGCCATCCCACATAAGTGAACCATAACCAAAAACCCACATCGCCCCTCCTTTTGCGCGAAGCACGGTGCAAGCGCCCGCATGTTCATTAAAGAACCACCTTTGCAGATAGCTTCACTCACCCTTGAACTGCGGATTCAAATCTCTTTACAAAAATAAGCAGAGACGTACCACATGCAGCGCAATACTCACGAAGTTGTATTAAATCCAGTCGTTTCTCACCGCTTTCAATATCGCTGATGTATGACTGCGAGTGACCAATAGCCTCTGCGAGGGCTACTTGGGTCAGCCCCGATTTGAGCCGAACTTCTTTGAGCAACCCAATAAGCACCGAATTCTCGTGCGTTCTTAGTGACTTCTTTGGCATTTCGTGTGGCCTTTAAATGTATGGACCACACTCAAGTTATATCTGCTTTCAAGATATCTCGAATCGAGATATCCTGAGCTTGGGATGCCAGCCTCCCCGAGCACCGCCTCACTCGCAACACCTACCTCTGAGGCCCAACCTGATGCAGAGGACGCAACGCGATGCCCACAACCAACACGTCAAACACTGCCTTACTAGCCGAACTACTCCAAGACGCCGCCGAGCCCATTCAATCACCAGCCTGTCTCGCCCGTCTTTCGCCAGAATTACTCGACTACCTCTACATCAAAGCCCTAGATCTGCACCACCACGTTATTAGCGAAGCACGCGACCTTCTGGATGTCGCACTGGAGTCCATCGAACATTCGCTACCTTCTGAGCATCAACGCCGTTTGATCGAGCGAGCGGACGATGAATTAGCAGCTGCTCAACGCTGGACCGAACTAGCGCTCAACGCGCAGTTTTGCCGGGAGCATCCGGAATTAGCACAGCAACTGGCTGGCGGTACTGCGCTTCGCGAACCGCCCGCTAAGGCCCTTAAGCAAACGCGCAAGAAGTCGGCGCCACAACGCACAACCGGAAAGGCAGCAGCAAACGGTTGAAACGAGCACGGACGCCTGTCTCGCTAGGATTCGGCTTGGGCTGGCCGCTGTGGCCCGCGGTCGCGGCTTGCGCCGCTCCTACAGGGAGCAATCGAGGCTCCGCGACAGGTCAGTTGTCGAACCAGAACACCACGCGCGCGACGCCGGATGCCTGCAAGTCGCGCAGTTCCGACAGGAACTCTTCGTCGAGCAGTTGACGATAAGTGGCTTCGGTGCAGCGGGAGTCGCGGCCTCCTTCGCGGAACAGCAGCGGCTGGTCGTAGTCGAACGTCAGCAGTTCGTGAACGGTCAACCAGGAGTGCGAGTGTCCGTCGACGTCCCATTCGTCGGATTGCGCGCGCACGGTGGCGCTGACGTCGTGAGGCAGGCCGCGCGGGGAGCTGAGCGGGATGATGTTGGCCCAGTTGCGCACGCCGGCCAGGAAGGCGAAGCGGCTGTAGTTGCGCACGCCCAGCGGGTATTCGTCGGGCACCTGCGGGATTTCGACGAAGCGGCCGCGTTCGTCGCGGCGTTCGAGGTGGACGTGGATGTCGCAGCCCATCGGTTGCTCCTTGCGGTGGGCGGGGTTGGGGGTTGCGTCGTTGGTGCGGTGTCGCGGTCGCGGCTTGCGCCGCTCCTACCGGGGCAGTGCGGGTTACGCCAGCCTCGCCCTGCGCGATTCGGCGACCGCCGCCGCTATCGACAGCGGCACCGATGCAATCGCGGCCCAAGCACCGAACGTGAACTGGCCCAACAGCCACAGCGCGCCAAATACGTAAGCAATCGCGAATGCCAAGCAGACGGCGACCGCGAGCCTTGGAGCACGCAGCAGGGCGACTATCGCCGCAATTCCAAGTACGCCGGCGCCAAACCATACCGCGTGCGCCGCGGGGCCTGCGGCGTACAGGTTCTGGATGACGGGGAATTGATTGGGCAAGAAGCCGAGCCACAGTCCCAGGCCGGTCATGAGTGGGCCCAACGAGAGGCAGGCCACTAAGGCCACGGCGAATCGGGTCGCCAGTGAGCGGCCGGGGCGCGGCGGCGCGGCATCGTGGGGTGCTGGCTGGGGTGTGCTCATCGGATATCCGTATTCGGAGCGGGAGTTGTCGAAGGTGGGGATTTGCGTGGTTGCGTCGTTGTTGCGGGTTCGCGGTCGCGGCTTGCGCCGCTCCTACAGGAAGCAGCGCGACTTACGCGGTCAGCGGCCGCCGTGCACGGGTTTGTGGGCGCGTACTGCCATGACTACGCCCAGGCCGGCCAGCAGCGAGACGGCCGAGGTGCCGCCGTAGCTCAGCAGCGGCATCGGCACGCCCACCACCGGCAGCAACCCGGAAATCATGCCGCCGTTGACGATGACGTAGACGAAGAACGCCAGCCCCAACGCGCCGGCGATCAAACGCGAGTAGCCGTCGCGCGCGCCGGCGGCGATCCACAGGCAGCGGCCGACGACGAACAGGTACAGCGACAGTACGGTGATCACGCCGACCCAGCCGAACTCTTCGCTCAGCACGGCGAAGATGAAGTCGGTGGTGTGTTCGGGCAGGTAGTTCAGGTGCGATTGCGAGCCTTGCAGCCAGCCCTTGCCGGTCATGCCGCCGGCGCCGATGGCGATCTTCGACTGGATGATGTTCCAGCCGGTGCCGAGCGGGTCGGTTTCGGGATTCAGGAACGTCAGGATGCGGTCTTTCTGGTATTGCCGCAGCAGGAAGAACCACGCGGCCGGGGCGATCGCGGCGACGGCGCCGAAGGCGGCGACGAACCACCACCACGACAGGCCGGCCAGGTACAAGGCGAACGCGCCGCTGATGCCGACCAGCATCGCGGTGCCGAAGTCGGGCTGCAGCAGGATCAGCACGGTCGGCGCGCCGATCAGCACGCCAGCGGCCAACACGGTGACGAACTTGGGCGGCAGCTGCTGGCGGTTGAGGAACCAGGCGACCATCATCGGCAGGCTCAGTTTCAGCAGCTCGGCGGGCTGGAAGTAGAAGACCTTCAGGTCGATCCAGTGGCGGCCGTGCTTGCCGGTGCCGATCGCCAGCACCGCCAGCAGCGGGATCATCGATACCGCGTAGATCACCGGCGTCCAGTTGCGCAGCTGGGTGATCGACATGCGCGACAGGCCCCACATCGCGGCCAGGCCGACGGCGAAGCGCGAGCCCTGGGCGAAGACCATGCGGGTGGAGTGTTCGCCGGCGCTGTACAGCACGGCCAGGCCGATGACCATCAGCGCGAGCAGCGCGGCCAGCATCATCAGGTCGAGGGTGCGGGTGAAGCGCAGGCCCAGGTCCCACAGGTAGCGCAGGATCACTCTCACCGCTGCGGCTCCACGGTCGGGCTCACGTCGTCGTCTTCGGGGTCGAGGTTGGGTTCGATCAGCGCGTCGTCGTTGCGCGCGGGCGCGCCCTGCTCGGGCGGCGGCACGTAGCCGGGCAGGTTCGGGCGCAGGCCGGATTCGTTGCCGGCGTCGGCCTGCGGCACGTGGCCGGGCTGGGCGGCGACGCGCGCGTTGGCCAGCGCCACCGCCTTGGCCCAGGCGCCGTTGACCGGCACCGCCACGGCCTGATGTTCGGCCGGCACCGCGGCGCCTTCGCCGACGTTCTGGCCCGGCGAAACGGTCGGTGCCGAACCCGGCGCCACCGCCAGCGGCGCGATCGGCGGGCCGCGCCTGGCGTCCTTGCCGTCCTTGCCGGGCTCGGCCTCGGGCATCTTGCCGAGCAGCCAGGCGTCGAAGATCTTGCGCGCGATCGGCGCGGCGGTACTGCCGCCGTAGCCGCCGTGTTCGACCACCACCGCGACCGCGATGGTCGGGTTCTCGGCCGGCGCGTAGCCGACGAACAGCGCCTGATGGCGCAGGTGGTACGGCAGCGAATGCGGGTTGAGGCTGACGTTGCCCTTGCGGCTGACCTTCTGCGCGGTGCCGGTCTTGCCCGCCATGCGGTAGGGCGCGCCGCGCGCCATGATCCGCGCGGTGCCGCGGCCGCCGTGGATGGTCGATTCCATGCCTTCGTGCACGGCCTGCAGGTGGGCGGGGTTGTCGGTGATGCGGGTGGGCGCGTCGAGCTCCTTCGGCAGCCACGGCGATTCGTAGCCGGTGCGGATCTCGCGCACAAGGTGCAGCTGGCGCAAGGTGCCGTTGTTGGCGATGGCGGCGGTGCCGCGCGCGAGCTGCAGCGCGGTCACCACCCAGTAACCCTGGCCGATGCCGGCGATGACGGTTTCGCCCGGGTACCAGCCTTCCTTCTTGTTGCGCTTGGCCTTCCACTCCGGCGACGGCAGGATGCCGACGTTTTCGCCGAGCAGGTCGATGCCGGTCTTCTGGCCGAAGCCGTAGCGCAGCATGTACTGGTCGACCTTCTGGATGCCCATGTCGAGGGCGAGCTTGTAGTAGTAGGTGTTGACCGACTGGGCGATGGATTCGCGCAGGTCCACCCAACCGTGGCCGCCGCCGTGCGAGTCGCGGTAGCCGCGCTTCTGGCCCGGAATGTGGAACTCGCCGGTCGACAGGATCTTGTCTTCGGGCCGGCGCGCGCCGCTGTCGAGGCCGGCCAGGGCCATGAACGGCTTCATGGTCGAACCCGGCGGGCCGCCGCCGAGCACGTTGCGATTGAACTGCGGGCGCGAGGGATCGTCGTTCAGCGCCTTGTAGTTGGCGCTGGAGATGCCGTTGACGAACAGGTTGCTGTCGTAGCTCGGCAGGCTGACCATGCCGAGCACTTCGCCGGTGCGCGGGTCCACCGCCACCGCCGAGCCGTCCATGTCGCCGAACGCGGTGACCATGGCGCGCTGCAGGTCGAGGTCGATGCTCAGGCGCAGGTCGGCGCCGGGCTTGGCCGGGACGTGGCCGACCTGGCGGATCGGGCGGCCGTCGACGTTGGTTTCGATCTGCTCGTAGCCGACCTGGCCGCGCAGTTGCTGTTCGTAGGAACGCTCCAGCCCGGTCTTGCCGATGTGGGTCAGCACGCCGGCATTGACCCCGAGCGCTTCCTGGTCCTTGGTGTCGATGCGGCCGACGTAGCCGATCACGTGCGCGAACAACTCGCCGTAGGGATAGCGGCGATTGAGGTAGGACACCAGCTCGACGCCGGGGAAGCGCCAGCGGTCGACCGCGAACGCCGAGACCTCCTCGTCGCTGACCCGCATCTTCAGCACGATCGGCTTGAAGCCGCGGGTGGCCTTGCGCTCGGCTTCGAAGCGCGAGATGTCCTCGGGCGTCAGCGCGATCACCCGCGCCAGCTGCGGCAACCACTTGTCGCTGTCGCCGGCTTCCGACGGGGTGACTTCGATGCGGAACGCGGGGACGTTGTCGGCCAGGATGCGGCCGCGGCGGTCGTAGATCAGCCCGCGCCCGGGCACCACCGGGCGCAGCTTGACCCGGTTCTGCTCCGAGCGCATCGCGTAGTCGTCGTGCTGCCAGACCTGCAGGCGGAAGTACCAGAAGCCCAGGCCAACCACGCCGATCAGGACGAAGAAGAACGCGACCGCGGCGCGCAGGCGGAACTGGTCGGCCTCGGCCGCGGTGTTCTTGAGCACGCGCGGGCGGCGGTTGAGCAGGCGGCGGCGCGGGCCCATGTCAGCGCCTGCGCCAGGTGCCCAGACGCAGCGCGTCGAGCAGCAGGAAGATCACCGGCCACAGCGCCATGCCGGTCAGCGGCGCGAACCAGTACGCCGACGGCAGCGAGGGCTCGCGCAGCACCATGTGCACGGCAGCGGTGACGATGCGGTCGTTGAGCATCAGGCCGCCGACGGCGAGCGCCTGCTGCGACAGCGGGAAGAAGCGCAGGCGCGCGCGGAAGCGCTGCAGGATGAAGGCCATCACCACCAGCCGCAGCGCCTGTTCGCCGAGCAGGCCGTCGGAGACCAGGTCGCCGCACAGGCCGACGATGAAGGCGAAGCCCAGGCCGACCCGGTCGGGGTCTTCGATCACCCAGTAGGCCAGCACCAGGCCGAGCCAGTACGGGCGCAGCGGCGCCAGCAGTTGCGGCATCGGCAGCAGGCTCAGCGCGAGTGCGGCGACGAGGCTGACCGGCAGCACCCAGTGGTGGCGGGCGCGGGTCATCGCTGCGGCTCCTGTTGGGTCTGCCCCTGTTGGGTCGGCGCGGGTCGGGTCGGCGCCGGGTCGGCGCGGGCCGGTGCAGCGGCCGGCGCGCGCGGCGCGGACGCACG
>NZ_LXSD01000444.1:0-2708 GCF_017168095.1 Lysobacter enzymogenes
CCCGCACCCGCCCGCCGCCGCGCACCCGCGCCGGGGCGACCGCCGCGGGCTTGTGGCAAAATCCCGGCCCTGTGGCGGCCGCCGGCCGCCGTTCGTCTTACTCCGCCATCGCGCCGGCTCCAGCATCGGGCCGGTTCCGGCCTCAGGATCGAGAACGCCCGCCCATGCCGACTTCCCCGTCGTTCCCGACCGCGCGCCGCGCCGTCGCCTCCGCCGCGAGCGCGCGCCGGCATGGCTGACGAATACGGACACCTGCCGCGCGGCCCCGGCCGCATCCTCAAGGCCGCGACCTGGTCGATGCAGGGCCTGCGCGCGGCCTGGCTGCACGAGTCCTCGTTCCGGCTCGAGGTCTGCCTGTTCCTGGTGCTGGCGCCGCTGGGCTGGTGGTTCGGCCAGACCGGCGTCGAGCGTTCGCTGCTGATCGGCTCGATCCTGCTGGTGCTGAGCGTGGAACTGCTCAATTCCGCGATCGAGGCGGTGATCGAGCGCTACGGCCCGGAATTCCACGAACTCGCCGGACGCGCCAAGGACATGGGCTCGGCCGCGGTGTTCGTGCTGTTGATGAACGTGCTGCTGGTGTGGGCCGCGATCCTCGGCCCGCGCCTGTGGCTGCATTTGATGGGCTGATCGCCCCGGCAAGGAACGCAATGCGCATCGCCAGGGCGGCGTCCCCGCGCCGTCCGCCCCGGGCCGCCCGCTTCGGCGCGCCCGTGCCCGCGGCCCGGCCGCGGGCGCTACACCCATAACACTCAGAGGTATGCCGCACGTGATGGAAATGCTGACCGATCCGCAAGTCTGGATCACCTTGTTCACCCTGAGCGCGATCGAGATCGTGCTGGGTATCGACAATCTCGTCTTCATCTCGATCGCGGTCAGCAAGCTGCCGTTCGACCAGCGCGAGAAAGCGCGCAAGTTCGGCATCGCGGTGGCCTGCATCACCCGCATCGCGCTGCTGCTGACCCTGGCCTGGCTGGCCGGCCTGACCAGCGACCTGTTCTCCGTCGCCGGCATCGGCATCTCGATCCGCGACCTGGTGCTGATCCTCGGCGGCGCGTTCTTGCTGGTGAAGGGCTCGATGGAGATCAAGGACCTGATCGTCGGCGAGGAGGACTCCGACGACGTCCACACCAAGCCGGCGGCCTCGTTCATGATGGTCATCGCCCAGATCGCGGTGATCGACATCGTGTTCTCGCTGGACTCGGTGATCGCCGCGGTCGGCATGGCCAGCCACACCCCGGTGATGGTCGCCGCGATCCTGCTGGCGGTCGGCGTGATGCTGCTGGCGGCGCGGCCGCTGGGCCAGTTCATCGATTCCAACCCGACCATCAAGATGCTGGCGCTGGCCTTCATCGTCCTGGTCGGCGCGTTCCTGATCCTCGACGGCCTGGGCATCCATATCCCGAAGGGCTACATCTATGCGGCGATGGGTTTCTCGGCGATCGTCGAATGCCTGAACCTGTGGGCGAAGAAGCGCGCGGCGCAGCGCCTGACCGCCGAGTAAGCGCGGGCAACGCGCAGCGAACCGGGGCCGGCGAGCGATCGCCGGCCTTTTCGTTTCTGGCCGTCGCAGTTCTGCGGCGGAACGGCTTTTGTGGGAGGGACTTCAGTCCCGATGCTTTTGTTCCAGATCGCCGCGAACCGGCCGACCGGTCTTTTCGTTTCTGGCCGTCGCAGTTCTGCGGCGGGACGGCTTTTGTGGGAGGGACTTCAGTCCCGATGCTTTTGTGCCAGGTCGCCGCGAACCGGCCGAACAGCGTCGGGACTGAAGTCCCTCCCACAAAAGCCTGGTCAGTCCCACCTACAAAAGCCCAACCAGTCCCTTCCACAAGAGCTCGGCCAGTCCCTCCGACAAAAGCCCGGCCGAGTGCCGCCGCGGCTTCGTCACGCGCCGTCCATTGCGCCTTCCCGCGCCCGGTGCTGCAATGCGGCCGTCATCCCGCCGGAGTGCCGCGCCATGTTGCGTCCCCTGATCGTGCTCGCCCTGGCCGTGCTGCTCAGCGGCTGCGGCTACAACACCATCCAGCAGAAGGACGAGGGCGTGAAAGCGGCCTGGTCGCAGGTGCTCAACGTCTACAAGCGCCGCGCCGACCTGGTGCCGAACCTGGTCGCCACGGTCAAGGGCTACGCCAGCCACGAGCAGCAGGTGCTGACCCAGGTCACCGAGGCGCGCGCCAAGGTCGGCAGCATCAACGTCAACGCCGACGATCAGGCCTCGCTGCAGCAGTTCGAGCAGGCCCAGGGCGAACTGCGCGGGGCGATCGGCCGGTTGCTGGTGGTCAGCGAGAACTACCCGCAGCTCAAGGCCGACCAGAGCTTCCTGAACCTGCAGACGCAGCTGGAAGGCACCGAGAACCGGATCACGGTCGAACGCCAGCGCTACATCGGCGCGGTGCAGGACTACAACACCTACATCCGCCAGTTCCCCACCAACCTCACCGCCAAGCTGTTCGGCTACGCGACCAAGCCCAACTTCACGGTCGAGAACGAAGCGCAGATCCAGCAGGCGCCGACCGTCGACTTCGGCTCGGCCCAGCCCGCGCCGCAGCAGTCCGCGCCGCAGCAGCCTGCGCCGCAGCAACACTGACCGAGCGGCGATGAACACGCTATCGCGCCGACCCGCGCGCGCCTGGGCGGCGCTGCTGGCGGCGTTGTGGCTGTGCGCCGCGCCGCTGGCTGCGCGCGAGACGGCGCCGGTCACCGTGGCGCGG
>NZ_LXSD01000445.1:0-211 GCF_017168095.1 Lysobacter enzymogenes
GGATTTATTGGGCGTAAAGCGAGCGCAGACGGTTATTTAAGTCTGAAGTGAAAGCCCTCAGCTCAACTGAGGAATTGCTTTGGAAACTGGATGACTTGAGTGCAGTAGAGGAAAGTGGAACTCCATGTGTAGCGGTGAAATGCGTAGATATATGGAAGAACACCAGTGGCGAAGGCGGCTTTCTGGACTG
Organism: Lysobacter enzymogenes; assembly: GCF_017168095.1. Taxonomy (GTDB): domain Bacteria; phylum Pseudomonadota; class Gammaproteobacteria; order Xanthomonadales; family Xanthomonadaceae; genus Lysobacter; species Lysobacter enzymogenes_D. Next base: position 191 of record NZ_LXSD01000445.1, read on the forward strand.
TAACTGACGTTGAGGCTCGAA
>NZ_LXSD01000446.1:0-2892 GCF_017168095.1 Lysobacter enzymogenes
CCGAGCGCGCCGGGCGCCAGGCCGAGCAGGATGCGCGCCGCGCCCGGGCCGAGGGCGAACGCGCGCGCCGCGAGGCCGAGCAGGATCATGCCCAGGCGTTGCGCGATGCCGAACAAGCCCGCCGCGACGCCGACCAGGCCTTGCGCGAAGCCGCGCAGGCGCGCGCCGAGAGCCAGCGCGACCGCGAACAGGCGCTGCGCGATGCCGAACGCGCCCGCGCCGAGGGCCAGCGCGCCCGCGAGCAGGCCTTGCGCGATGCCGAGCAAGCGCGCCGCGCCGGCGAGCAGGCCCGGCGCGATGCGCAACAAGCGCAGCGCAATGGCGAGCAGGCCCGGCGCGACGCGGAACAGGCGCGCCGCAACGGCGAACAGGCGCGCCGCGACGCGCAAGCCTCCGAGCGCACCGCCGCGATCGCGCGCCGCAACGCCGAACAGGCGCGCCGCAACGACAGCCAGGCCCGCCGCGACGCCGAGCAATCCGGGCGCAACGGCGAACAGGCCCAGCGCGATGCCGATCAAGCGCAGCGCAACGCCGATCAGGCGCAGCGCGACGCGGAGCGCAACCGCCAGGCCGCGCTCGCCGCGAGCCGGCAGGCGCTGGCATCGGGGGCGTGGCAGCGCGATGCCGAACAGGCCATGCGCGAGACCCAGCAGGCGCATCGCCAGATCGTCCAGGCGCAGCGCGAGGGCCGCATCGGCGCGGCCGATCGGGCGCGCTTGCTGGCTTTCGCCGATACCGCCCGCCGCGCGGTGCAGGCGATGGACCTGCGCGCCGTCGGCCGCGACGCGGCGGCGGCTGGACAGGCGGCCGGTTCGGACAGCGAGGCGATGCGTCGCGAAGCCTTGCGCGCCACTGATGAGGCGATGCGGCAGATCCAGCGCGAACTGGCCGGCGCCGGCGCCTGAGCCTCGCGCTGGCGGATTCGCGCCGCCGGTACCGCGCAAGTCCGCCGGCCGGCGAACCCCGGATAAGACGACGGCCCCGGTCGCTGCGCGCCCGGGGCGGTTGGTTTCGCGTCTTGCCTGCGGCGGCGCGGCCGCGCGGCCTCAGCCGCGGCCCTGCACCAGGGTGCCGATGTTCTCGCCGCGCAGGATCCGCAGCAGCACGCCCGGCTGGCTCATGTCGAAGATGCGCAGCGGCAGTTCGCTGTCGCGCGCCAGCGCGAACGCGGCGGTGTCCATGACCTGCAGGTCGCGGGTGATCACTTCGTCGTAGCTGAGCTTGTCGAAGCGCACCGCGTCGCCGTGCTTCTTGGGATCCTTGTCGTACACGCCGTCGACCTTGGTCGCCTTGAGCAGCAGGTCGGCGCCGATCTCGATCGCGCGCAGCGCGGCGCCCGAGTCGGTGGTGAAGAACGGGCTGCCGACGCCGGCGGCGAAGATGGCGATGCGGCCCTTTTCCAGGTGGCGGATGGCGCGGCGGCGGATGTAGTCCTCGCACACGTCGTTGATCTTGATCGCGCTCATCACCCGCACCTTGGCGCCGAGCTTTTCCAGCGAATCCTGCATCGCCAGGGCGTTGATGACCGTGGCCAGCATGCCCATCTGGTCGCCGGTGACCCGGTCCATGCCGCCGGCCGCCAGGCCCGCGCCGCGGAAGATGTTGCCGCCGCCGATCACCAGCGCCACTTCGGCGCCGGCCTGTTGCACTTCGATGACTTCGCGCGCGAGCCGGCCGATGACCTTGGGGTCGATGCCGTAGTCCTCGTCCCCCATCAACGCCTCGCCGGAAAGTTTCAACAGGACACGGCGATAGGCGAGCTGGGACATGGGCGGTCTCGGGGGAGGCGGAAAACGGCCGGAATTGTAGCCCAAGCCCGGCGCCCGCGGCGTGCGCGAATGGGCCGCCCGCGGCGCTTTCGCGTCCGCGCCGGGCCCGGCGGCCGGTCTCGTTCAGCCTGTATGATCGCCGCCGCAGGTCCGCCACAGGAACCGCCGCGGCCCGCGCCGCCCCCGGCGCGCCGCGCACCACCCAAGGAGATGGCTACGTGACGATCAAGAACCTCAACGAATTCCTCGAGAGCTCCAAGCAGAAAGACCTCAGCGCGGACGCGTTCGAACTGGAAAGCTCGCATCTGCTGGAGGTCAAGCTCAACGGCCGGGTCTGGGCCAAGTCCGGCTCGATGGTCGCCTACCGCGGCGGGGTCAAGTTCGTGCGCCAGGGCCTGATGGAGCAGGGCCTGGGCAACCTGCTGAAGAAGGCGATCAGCGGCGAAGGCACCCAGCTGATGAAGATGGAAGGCCAGGGCCGCGTCTATGTCGCCGACGCCGGCAAGAAGATCACCCTGCTGCGCTTGAACGGCGAGTCGATCTTCGTCAACGGCAACGACGTGCTGGCCTTCGAGGACGGCATCGCCTCCGACATCAAGATGATGCGCAAGGTCGCCGGGATGATGTCGGGCGGCCTGTTCAACATCAGGCTCAGCGGCCAAGGCGTGGTCGCGATCACCTCGCACTACGAACCGCTGACCCTGGCGGTGACGCCGGACCAGCCGGTGTTCACCGATCCCAACGCCACCGTGGCCTGGTCGGGCGGGCTGAGCCCGGACATCGTCACCGACATCTCGCTGGGCACGCTGTTCGGCCGCGGCTCGGGCGAGAGCATCCAGCTCAAGTTCGCCGGCACCGGTTGGGTCGTGGTGCAGCCGTACGAGGAAGTGTATTTCCAGGGCGCCGATTGATCGCCCGATGCGCGCCGCGCCGCCGCGGCGGCGCGGCGCGCGAGGATCGGGACTGGCGACTGCAAGGAGCGCAGCGATGAGGCAACGGGTTCGTTGGAAATGGAAATTCCGCTCCGAAGCGGGCGCCGCGCGGGTCCTGGCCGGCGCGCTGGCGCTGTCGGCGGCGCAGGCCGCGGCCGAGCCGCCGTCGTCGACGCCGGTCGGCGACCTCA
>NZ_LXSD01000447.1:0-3206 GCF_017168095.1 Lysobacter enzymogenes
CGCGGCGTTCGCCGCGGGCAGGCCGAGATCGGCCGCGGCGATGGCCTCGCCGCGCGCCAGCAGCGCGGCGCGCTGCAAGGTGTTGCGCAGTTCGCGCACGTTGCCGGGCCAGGCGTGCGCGAGCAGCGCGCGCTCGGCGTCCTCGCCCAGGCGCTTGCCGGCGCCGAGCGGGTTGTCGGCGAGGAAGTGGCGCGCCAGCGGCAGCACGTCGTCGCGGCGTTCGCCCAGCGGCGGCAGGTCGATCTGGATGGTGTTGAGGCGGTAGTACAGGTCCTCGCGGAAGCGGCCGTCGCGGATCATCGCCGCCAGGTCGGCGTTGGTCGCGCTGATCACCCGCACCTTGACCTGGCGCTCGCGGTTGGAGCCGAGCCGTTCGAAGCGCCCGGTTTCCAGCACGCGCAGCAGCTTCATCTGCCCGGCCGGCGGCAGGTTGCCGATTTCGTCGAGGAACAAGGTGCCGCCGTCGGCGGCTTCGAACTTGCCCTCGCGCATCTTGTTGGCGCCGGTGTAGGCGCCGGCATCCGCGCCGAACAGTTCGGCTTCGATCAATTCGGTCGGCAGCGCGCCGCAGTTCAAGGTCACGAACGGGCCGGCGGCGACCGACGAATTGGCCTGCACGATCTCGGCGATCTTTTCCTTGCCGGCGCCGTTGGGCCCGACGATGAGCACCGGCACGTCGGCGCGGGCGACGTGGCAGGCCAGTTCCACCACCCGCGTCATCGGCTCGGAGGCGAACACCAGGCCGCGCAGGTCGTAGCGCGCGTCCAGCTCGCGGCGGGCGCGGCGGCGCTGCTCGTGCAGGCGGTTGACCTCGCGCGCGCTGTCGCCGAGTTCGAGCAGGTTCTCCACGCTGGCCAGCAGCTTCTGGTCGTCCCAGGGCTTGGCCAGGTAATCGGCGGCGCCGGCCTTGGCCAGGTCGACGGCGATGTCCAGGTGGGTCCAGGCGGTCAGCAGGATGATCGGCAGGTCGGGGTGGCGCGCGCGGATCGCGCGGAACAGCGCCACGCCTTCCTCGCCGGAGGTGGTGTCGGCGGTGAAGTTCATGTCCTGCAGCACCAGCCCGACGTCTTCGCGCGCCAGCGTCTGCAGGCCTTGCTCGGGCGATTGCGCAGTCAGCACGCGGATGTCGCGCAGGCCGAACAGCAGATCGAGCGCGGTGGCGACCGCGGGGTTGTCGTCGATGACCAGAACGGTGCGCATGGAGGGCCGTGGGCGGACGCGAGGGCGGAGGCGGCGGAAAACGTGCGGGTAATCGCGTTTTCCAGATGCCGAGTATGCCAGCGCGCGACGCGGGCGGCGTGGGACGAACGGCGGGGGGCGGTCGCCGCGCCGGCGATGCCGGCGCGGGACGCGCGATCCGGGCGGAACCAGGACCGGCGACGCGGCCGGGCCGGACGCGCGCATCGCCGGGATGCGCGCGCGGCCTGAGGTCATTGCGCGCCGGCGGCGGCGCCGTCGCTTGCGTTCTTGCGCGCGGCGATCCACTCGTCGACCCGCGCCTCCAGCTCGCTCAGCGGCAGCGCGCCGCCGCCGAGCACGCGGTCGTGGAACGCGCGCACGTCGAAACGCGCGCCCAGCTCGCTCTGCGCCCGCGCGCGCAACTCGCGGATCTTGAGCTGGCCGACCTTGTACGCCAGCGCCTGGCCCGGCCAGGCGATGTAGCGGTCGGCTTCGGCCTGGATGTTGGGTTCCTCCATGTCGGAGTGATCGCGCATCCACTGCACCATCTGCTCGCGGCTCCAGCGCTTGTAGTGCACGCCGGTGTCCAGCACCAGGCGGTTGGCGCGGATCAGCTCCTGCGAGAGCCGGCCGAAGTCGCTGTAGGGATCCTGGTAGAAGCCCACTTCCTTGCCCAGGTCTTCCGAATACAGGCCCCAGCCTTCGATGAAGGCGAGCTGGCCGAGCAGGGTGCGGAACTTCGGCAGCGCCGGCAGCTCGCGGGCGATGGTCATCTGCAGATGATGGCCGGGCACGCCTTCGTGATAGGCCACCGCTTCGACCGTGGTCAGCAGGCGCTTCTCCGGCTCGCCGGTGTTGACCGTGATCAGACCCGGACGCTTGCCGTCGGGCGTGCCGGCCATGTACTGCGCCGCCGAGGCCTCTTTCTCGCGCCAGGTTTCCACCGCCTGCACCTGCACCTTGGCCTGGGGCAAGGTGCCGAACAGCTGCGGCAGCTTGGTTTCCATCTGCGCCAGGTACTTGCGGTACTCCTCCAGCAACTGCTCGCGCGAGGCCGCGTGACGCTTGGGATCGGCGGCGACCGCATCGCGCATCGCCTTGAGGCTGGCGTAGCCCAGGCGCTGGGCGATCTCGCCCTGCGCCTTTTCGATCCGCTCGACTTCGCTCAGGCCGAGGCGGTGGATCTCCTCGGGCGGGGTCGTGGTGGTGGTGTATTGCTCGATCGCGTAGCGGTACAGCGCATCGCCGTTCGGCAGCGACCACACGCCGTACTGCTCGCGGCCGTGCGGCGCGTAGTCCTCGCGCACGAACCGCGCCAGCTCGCGCAACGCGGGCCGCACTTCGCCGTCGACCGCGGCGAGGATCTCGCGGCGCAGGCGTTCGCGCTCTGCGGCCGGGATCGACTCGGGCATCTTCTTCAACGAGGCGGCGAAGACGTTGTCGGCGCCGGCCGCGGCGGCCAGGTTGTCGCACTGCGAGGCGACCTTCTCCAGCAGATAGCGCGGCTGCATCAGCCCGTCCCTGGCGCCCTGGCGGGCGACCCCGGTCACCTGCTGCAGCAGCTTGGGCAGCGCGTGCAGGCGGGTGAGGTATTGCTGGTACTGCCTGGCGTCGTTGAACGGGAACGCGCTGACCAAGGCGGTGAGGTTGAGGTGGACGCCGACGAACTGGTCCAGCGGCATCTCGTGGGTCTTGAGTTCGTAGCCGCGGATCGCGCTCTTGAGCCAGGCCACCATCAGCCGCTGGTTGAGCCGGTCGGCTTCGGCGAAGCCGCGGGTGTCGACCGCTTCGAACTCGGCCAGCATCTTTTCGTATTCGCGCTGCATCCGCGCGGCGCCGGCCAGCGAGTAGTCCGACCAGGCGTCGTTGTAGCGGTAGTCGCCGAAGAAGCTCGCCTGTTCCGGCAGCAGGCGCATCAGCTGTTCCCACTGGCGGTCGAGCAGGGCGTTGAAGGCGGCCACGCGGCGGGCGACGTCGGCCGTGCCCGCGTCGCCGGCGGCGGGCGCCGCGGTCTTGGCCGCGCTCGC
>NZ_LXSD01000448.1:0-41499 GCF_017168095.1 Lysobacter enzymogenes
CGCAAGGCGGCCGGGTCGAACAGGGCCAGCACCTCGGCGTCGCCGGGTTCGCGCCGGGCGGCGCGCAGCAGATTGCGCAGCAGCGCATCGTCGGCGCCCTGCCCGCGCTCGGCCGAGGCCGGCGGGGCACGCCGGCCGGCATCGCCGCGCACGTTTTCAGCGTTTTCGGATGCTGGGGAACGCACGGCTTCGCCACGCACGGGGGGCTCGGCGGCGCCCGTCGCGGCGCCCTCCTCGCCGGCCAGCGCCAGCACCGAGTAGCCCATCGCCTGCAGCCACTGGCGCTGCTGCGCGTCCCACAGCCCGCTCATGCCGCCCCCGCTCCGCCGGCCGGCGGCGGCTCGGGCGCGCGCCGCAGCCGGCGCCAGACCGCCTGGGCCGGGCCGGACAGCGCATACGGGGCGAAGATCGCCAGCAGCACCCGCGGCGGGTCGATGGCGATGGCCACCAGCACCGCCACCACCACCAGGATCGCCAGGAACGGCACCCGGTCGTTGCGCGGGCCGCTGCCCTTGAAGCTGACGTAGCGCATCCGGCTGACCATCAGCAGGCCGGCGACCACGGTCACCGCCAGCGCGGCGTAGCGCAGCTCCTCGCCGGACAGGTCGAAGCTGTGACAGGTCCAGACGAAGCTGGCGACCAGGCCGGCCGCGGCCGGGCTGGCCAGACCGATGAACCAGCGCTTGTCGACCTGGCCGACCTGGGAATTGAAGCGCGCCAGGCGCAGCGCCGCGCACGCGGCGTAGAGGAAGGCGCCGACCCAGCCGATCTTGCCGGGGATCACCCCGTCGAGCTTGGTCGCCTCCAGCGCCCAGTGGTACATCACCAGCGCCGGCGCCAGACCGAAACTGATCAGGTCGGCCAGCGAGTCGTACTGCACGCCGAACTCGCTCTGGGTGTTGGTCAGCCGGGCGACCCGGCCGTCGACGCCGTCGAGGATGGCGGCGACGAAGATCGCCATGCAGGCCTCGTCGAAGCGGCCCTGGGTGGCGGCGATGATCGCGTAGAAACCGGCGAACATGCCGCCGGTGGTGAACAGATTGGGCAGCAGGTAAATGCCGCGTCCGCGCGGGCGGGGCGAGGGTTGGGGTTCCATAACTGGGAAGTGTAGCGCTTGCCGTCGTCATGGCAGGATGCTGCAATTCCGTTTCCCCCCGCCGTACCGCGGCCTGGTCCGCGTTTTCCGACGTTCCGCTGCCCCGCTTCCGGAGCCATCCATGTCCCGCACCTCCCGCATTTCCGCCCGACGCGCCCTGCCGGCGCTGGGCCTGGGCGCCGTCCTGGCCGCCCTGGCGGCCTTCCCGGCCGCCGCCACCGACCTGTACCAGTGGAAGGACGCCCAGGGCGTCACCCACTACTCCGATTCGCCCCCGCCCGGCCAGTCCGGCAGCGGCCAGGTCAAGAACCGGGTGATCCGCAACAAGACCGGCACCGCGACCCAGACCGCCTCGGTGGCCGCCCCGGGCGAAAGCGCGCCGTGCGTGAACGCGCGCGCCAACCTCAAGCAGTTGCAGAGCTCGGCCCAGGTCGGCGTGGACAGCAACGGCGACGGCAAGCCCGACAACGTGCTCGACGCGCAGCAGCGCGCCGCCCAGGTGCAACTGGCCGAAGCCTCGATCCGCGCCTACTGCAACCCCGCGCCGACCACGCCTCCGGTCAACAACACCAATCCCAACCCCAACGCCGGCGGCGGCCAGAAGCAAGCCGACAGCTGAGGCCGGCGGCCGCGCCGCCGCGAGGACCGCCGCCCGTCCGCGGCGGTCTTTTTTTTTCCGCGCTTTATCGCGGCCTTGTCCGCGCGAGCGCGGCCGGCGCCGCGTTCGCCGCGCTCTACCCGCCGCTTGCGGAACCCGCCGCGCCAGCGCGCCGCCCCCGCATGGCACACTGTCGCCCTTTCCAGCCCACGAATCCCGACCGATGCGCCTGTCGCAGTTCCATCTCCATACCAGCAAGGAAACGCCCGCCGAAGCCGAGATCGTCAGCCACAAGCTGATGCTCAAGGCCGGCATGATCCGCAAGCTCGCCGCCGGCCTGTACACCTGGTCGCCGCTGGGCCTGCGCGTGTTGCGCAAGGTCGAGCGCGCGGTGCGCGAGGAGATGACGGCCGCCGGCGCGATCGAAGTGCTGATGCCGGCGGTGCAGCCCAAGGAACTGTGGGAAGAGACCGGACGCTGGGAGAAGTTCGGCGGCCAGTTGCTGAAGATGCAGGACCGCAAGGAAGCCTGGTATTGCTACGGCCCCACCCATGAGGAAGTCATCACCGACTTCGCCCGCAACGAGCTGGCCAGCTACAAGCAGCTGCCGGTCAACTTCTTCCAGATCCAGACCAAGTTCCGCGACGAAATCCGCCCGCGCTTCGGGGTGATGCGCGCGCGCGAGTTCCTGATGAAGGACGCTTACTCCTTCCACGTCAGCGACGAAGACCTCGGCCGCGAATACCGCAACATGTACGACACCTACGGCCGCATCTTCACCCGCCTGGGGCTGAAGTTCCGCGCCGTGTTCGCCGACACCGGCGCGATCGGCGGCAGCGCCTCGCACGAGTTCCACGTGCTGGCCGATTCGGGCGAGGACGCGATCGCCTTCTCCGACGGCTCCGACTACGCCGCCAACGTCGAGCTGGCCGAAGCGGTTTCGCCGGGCCCGCGCGCGGCCGCGGGCGAAGACCTGCGCAAGGTCGAGACCCCGACCCAGAAGACCTGCGAGGACGTCGCCGCGCTGCTCGGCATCGCGCTGCAGCGCACGGTCAAGTCGGTGGCGATTGTCGGCAGCGACGCCGACGGCGCCGCGCAGTTCGCGCTGGCGCTGGTGCGCGGCGACCACACGGTCAACGAGATCAAGCTGTCCAAGCTCGCCGGCCTGGGCGAATACCGCCTGGCCACCGAAGCCGAAATCCTCGAACACCTCGGCGCGCAGCCGGGCTTCCTGGGCCCGGTCAAGCCGGCCAAGGCGATCCGAGTGATCGCCGACCGCAGCGTCGCCGCGCTGGCCGACTTCGTGGTCGGCGCCAACGAAAACGGCTACCACCTCGCCGGCGTCAACTGGGGCCGCGACCTGGCCGAGCCGGCCGAGGTCGCCGACATCCGCAACGCGGTCGCCGGCGATCCCTCGCCGGACGGCCACGGCACCCTGAGCATCGCCCGCGGCATCGAGGTCGGCCACGTGTTCCAGCTCGGCCGCAAGTACGCCGAGGCGATGAAGCTGAGCGTGCTCGACGAGACCGGCAAGGCCGCGACCCCGGCGATGGGCTGCTACGGCATCGGCGTGTCGCGCATCGTCGCCGCCGCGATCGAGCAGAACCACGACGACGCCGGCATCGCCTGGCCCGAGGCGATGGCGCCGTGGCAGGCGGTGGTGTGCGTGATCAATCCCAAGAACGACGCGGCCGTGGCCGACGCGGCGCAGGCGCTGTACCAGGACCTGATCAAGGCCGGCGTCGACGCCGCCCTGGACGACCGCGGCCTGCGCCCGGGCGCGATGTTCGCCGACATGGAGCTGATCGGCGTGCCGCACCGCGTGGTGGTGTCCGAGCGCGGCCTGGCCGCGGGCAGTTTCGAATACCGCCACCGCCGCAGCGACGCGGCGGAGAATCTCGACCGCGCCGCGGTGCTGGCGCGCATCGCCGCCGCCTGAGCCGGCCCCGCAGGCCGCAAGGATTCGCCGGTGCCGCCCCGCTGCGGGGCGGCGTCGGCGTCCCGGCCGAACCGCGGCAAGCAGGTTTCGTGCCCGGTTTAGATAACCGCCGTCGCGTTGCGCGATATTCGCGCCGGTATTCCCTCGGCGCACCGGCGCCGCGCCCGCCGTCCCGCGCCCGCCTTGTTTCGCGCCCGCCTTGTTTCCGGCCGCCCGGCGGCGGCGCGACGCCCGCCTGCGCCGATTCGTGTCGATACGCGCCGGTTTATCCCGTCGCCCGCCCCTGCCGCCGCGCCGATTACCGCCGCGGCCTGTTAAATATGCGGGGGATATACCGTCGCGGCATTTACGCCGCGCGACGCTGCCCTTACTATGCTGCCGCGTGCCAGGGACTGGCCGTTATTCCGACCATACTCCCGGAGGCCCCATGACGATCGATATCTCTGCGTTGTCCGCGAAAGAACTCGAAAATCTCATCAGCCAGGCGAAAAAGCGCAAGACCACGCTGAACAAGCGCAAGCCGATCGCCGCGGTGCGCAAGAAAGTCGTCGCCCTGCTCAAGGCCGAAGGCTACGCGCTGGAAGAACTGTTCGGCGGCGCCGCTCCCGCCGCGCGCGCCGGCCGTCCGGCCAAGGCCGCCAAGAGCGCCGCGTCCGCCACCGCCGGCGCGCGCAAGGCGCGCAAGCCGCTGGGCAAGGTCGCGCCGAAGTACCGCAACCCGGCCAACACCGGCGAAACCTGGACCGGCCGCGGCAAGCAGCCGCGCTGGCTGGCCGCCTACACCGCCGGCGGCCGCAAGCTGGACGAATTCCTGATCAAGTAATCGGGACGAAAAAGCAAAATCCCCCGAAACCGCCGGCCTTGAGCCGGCGTTTTCATTTAGCTTTCCCGCTTTTATCCAATCGGGCAATTCCCCGCGCACCCGGAATCCCGCGCGGACGAATCAAAGCGCCCGATCCCCCATCCCGCGCCTTTACAGATTCCGCCGCGACGGCAACAGCAGATTGCCGAATATCAACCCGGCGATCAGCGCCAGCAGGATATTCACCACCGCCAGCACCGCGTCCTGCCCGACCTGCACGTCCTGCTGCTGCAGCATGTTGAGCAGGCCGCGCAGGCTGACGCTGCCGGGCACCAGCAGGATGATCCCGGGCACGCGGATGATCGCGCCCGGCCGGTTGCCCCAGCGCGCATACGCATTGCCCAGCGCGGTCATCACCAGCGCCGCCAGGAAGATTCCCGCCGGGCTGCCCCAGGCCAGGCCGACGAAACGCGAGATCAGATAACCGCCGGCGGCCGCCGCCATCACCTTGGGATAATCGGCGCGGTGGGCGCGGAACAGCACGGCGAAGGCATAGGAGGCCACCGCCAGCCCGCCCCATTCCACCCACGATTCCTGCGGCCGCCACGCCCGCACCACCGGCTCCAGCCCGACCAGGTCGGCCAGGTACAGCCCGATCACCGTGCCCACCGCGAGTTTCACCACCGTGGTCACCGCGCCGGCGAAACGCGCCGTGCCCGAGACCAGATGCTGGCTGGTCAGTTCGTTGACCGCGTTGGTCAGCGCCATACCCGGCAGCAGCACGATCAGCGAGGCGATGATGACCGTGTTCTGGTTCAGCGGCGCGACGAAGTTGGCCACCAGCACCACCACCGCGGCGGCGAACATGCCGGCGATGGCCTCCAGCGCCTCGCGCAGGCGCGGGCGCTGGCCGGACACGTCGACCAGCAGGCCGATCATCAGGCCGTTGATCGCGGCCACGCCGATGTCCAGCCACGGCAGCCGCAGCAGCGCCGCCACCGCGCCCGCGGCCAGGCCGTAGCCGAACACCTGCATCGCCCGCCAGCGGCGCGTGCGCGGGCGGTCCAGCGCCTCCAGCGCGGCGTGGCCGGCGGCCAGGTCCAGGCGCCCGGCCATCACGTCCTCGGCGATGCGGTCGGTCTCGCTGAGCCGGTACAGATCGTTCTCGCCCGGCGGCAAACGGATGACCCGGGTGGTGTCGCTTTCGCCGAGAGGGCGCTGCGGATCGCTGAAGGTCAGGATCAGGCCGGTCGGGTTCGACCAGGGTTCGCATTCCAGGCGCAGCCGCGAGGCGACCGCGGTGACCGCGCCTTCCAGCCGCTGCGAGGTGGTGCCGTAGCTGTGCAGGCGTTCGGCCAGCTCGACCACGAAGGCGATGCGGGCGGCGTAGCTGGTGGCGCTGAGCGGATGCGGGACGGACATGGCGGAAAGCATGGCACGCGCGCGCGTCGCTGGGCAGCCGGTCCGCGCAGGCCCTGCGCGCCGACGCGAACCGCCCGCGCGCGCGCCGCCGGCGCGCATCCGGCCGGCGCATGAATTGCGCGGTCCACGCGACACTCACCTCGCCATGCCTAGCCTGTATCCTCCCGCCCGAGGCCCTATGACCGTACCGACCACGCAAGCGCCGGAACTCACCGCCGAGGGCGAAGAGCCCTCGCGGCTGCGCCTTTCCGGCTGCTGGACGCTGGAGCACGCGCTGGCCATCGGCGAGGCGCTCAAGCGCGCGCCGGCGCAGGTCGAGGCGGTCGACGCGACCGGCGTAGAACGCCTGGATTCGGTCGGCGTGCTGCAGCTGATGCGCTACGCGCGCCGGCACCAGCTCGATTTCGACGGCATCTTCCGCTTCCACGAGGCCCACCGCGCCCTGGTCAGCGCGATCGAGGACGTCGCCGACGAACGCCCGAAGAAGAAGCGCGAATACGGCTTCCAGGCCGCGCTCGGCCGGCTCGGCTTCGCGGTCACCGACAACTGGAAGGAAGTGCTGGCGCTGATCGCCTTCTTCGGCGAAACGCTGGTGAAGATGCTGCGGCTGTTCAAGAACCCCGGCCGCTTCCGCCCCACCGCCACCGTCCACCACATGGAACAGGTCGGCCTGGACGCGGTGCCGTTGATCGCGCTGCTGTGTTATCTGGTCGGCGCGGTGGTGGCGTTCCTGGGCTCGACCATCCTCAAGGACTTCGGCGCGACCATCTTCGTGGTCGAGCTGGTCAGCATCGCCTTCCTGCGCGAGTTCGGCGTGCTGCTGACCGCGATCGTGCTGGCCGGCCGCACCGCCAGCGCGTTCACCGCGCAGATCGGCGCGATGGTCAGCCGCGAGGAAGTCGACGCGATCCGCACCCTGGGCATGGACCCGGTCGACCTGCTGGTGATCCCGCGGGTACTGGCGCTGCTGGTGATGTTGCCGCTGCTGACCTTCATCGCGATGATCGCCGGCCTGCTCGGCGGCCTCACCGTCGGCGCCTACGGCCTGGACATCCCGCCGCAGCAATACCTGGCGCGCATGCACGACACCATGCAACTGCGCCACTTCCTGGTCGGCATGAGCAAGGCGCCGATCTTCGCCCTGCTGATCAGCCTGATCGGCTGCCTGGAAGGCCTGCAGGTCAAGGGCACCGCGCAGTCGGTCGGCGAGCGCACCACCTCCAGCGTGGTCCAGTCGATCTCGCTGGTGATCGTGCTGGATGCGTTCTTCGCGATCTGGTTCATGGAGATGGGCTGGTGAAGCGGGGAATCGGAAATCGGGGTTGGGGAACCGGGGCTGCGCGCGACGCCGGCAGCTTCGTCCGCGCGCCGGAGAGGCCGCTGTGACGGTTCCCCACCATCCAACCCCCAACCCCGCCGCCGACGGCGGCAACGACGACGTCGTCATCCGCATCCGCGGCCTGGTCAACCAGTTCGGCGAGCAGACCGTGCACGACGGCCTCGACCTGGACGTGCGCCGCGGCGAGATCATCGGCGTGGTCGGCGGCTCGGGCACCGGCAAGTCGGTGATGATGCGGTCGATCCTGGGCCTGCGTAAGCCCAACGCCGGCGAGATCGAAGTGCTCGGCATCGACGCGCGCAGCCCGGATCCGCTGCTGCGCCGCGAGATCGAGCGCAACACCGGCGTGCTGTTCCAGGACGGCGCGCTGTTCTCCTCGCTGACCGTCGGCGAGAACGTGCAGGTGCCGCTGAAGGAGTACCACAGCGACCTGCCCGATTCGCTGCGCTACGAACTGGCGCTGCTCAAGGTCAAGTTGAGCGGCCTGCCGGCCGACGCCATCGACAAGCTGCCCTCGCAGCTGTCCGGCGGCATGCGCAAGCGCGCCGGCCTGGCCCGCGCGCTGGCGCTGGACCCGCCGCTGCTGTTCCTCGACGAGCCCACCGCCGGCCTCGACCCGATCGGCGCGGCCGCGTTCGACCGCCTGATCCGCACCCTGCAACAGGCGCTGGGCCTGACCGTGTTCCTGATCACCCACGACCTGGACACGCTCTACGCCATCTGCGACCGCATCGCGGTGCTGGCCGACAAGAAGGTCATCGCCTGCGCGCCGATCGAGGAAGTCGAGAAGCTCGACCATCCGTGGGTGCAGGAATACTTCCACGGCCCGCGCGCGCGTGCCGCGCAGGTCGCGCGCGACAACAACGAACGCCACGACGACGCGCACGGACGCGGCGGCCGCGCCGCGGACCGCCGCACGGACGAGGATGCCTCGGCCCGATGAACGCCGCGCTCGCCGATCCCGGCACGCTGTGGAGCGTGTCGATCTGGGGCCTGTTGTGCGCGGCCGCGGCGACGCTGTGGTGGCCCAAGGCGCGCGCGGCGAGCTTGGCGCTGCTGGCGCTTGCGCTGCTCGCCGGGTTCGCGCACGGAATCCTCGCTGCGTCGGCGCTGGCTTCGCTGGCGCTGCTGGGGCTGGCCGCGTGGCTGGTGCGGCCGGCGCGGCCGCGCGCGGCGCGCATCGGCGGCCACGTGTTGTTCGTGCTGACCGCATTCGCGCTCGGCCTGCATCTGCTGCCGGGCTTCGGCAATCCGCAACTGGTCGCCGATCTCGAGCTCAGCGCGGATGCGGCGCCGATGTCGCTGTACCTCAACTTCGACAAGCCGCTGGCCGGGTTCTGGCTGCTGCTGTGCTGGCCGCTGCTGCGGCTCTGCGCGGCCGGCGAGCGGCCGCTGGCGACGTCGCTGGGCGCGGGCCTGGCGGGCGCGGCCGCTGCGGCGCTGCTGTGCCTGGGACTGGCCACCGCGCTGGGCCTGGTCGCCTGGGCGCCGAAGTGGCCGTGGTTCGGGCCGCTGTGGGCGCTCAACAACCTGCTGCTGGTGGCGCTGACCGAAGAAGCGATGTTCCGCGGCTACCTGCAGGACAGCCTGCAGCGGCGCTGGCAGGCGCAGCGCTACGGCGCGCACGCGGCGATCGCGCTGTCGGCGCTGGCGTTCGGGCTGGTCCATCTCGGCGGCGGCTGGCGCTTCGCGCTGGCGGCGACGCTGGCCGGGCTGGCCTACGGCTGGGCCTATCGCAAGGGCGGCCTGGCCGCGGCGGTGCTGGCCCACTTCGGGCTGAACCTCGTCCATTTCACCCTGTTCACCTACCCCCTGCTGGCATGATGCCGGCCGGGCTCATGCCGTTCGAAGGTGCCTGATGGAAACCAAGGCCAACTACGTGCTGATCGGAGCGTTCACCATCGTGGTGACGCTGTTCCTGTTGCTGTTCGCGTTGTGGGCGGCCAAGTACTCCTCGGAGAAGAGCTGGCGCGAGTACGCGGTGATCTTCAACGAGCCGGTCACCGGGCTGTCGGAAGGCAGCACCGTGCAATACAACGGCATCGGCGTGGGCACGGTGCAGCAGCTGAGCCTGGCGCCGGACGATCCGCGCCGGGTCATCGCCAAGCTGCGCCTGCAGGCCGACGCGCCGGTCAAGACCGACACCCGCGCCAAGCTGTCGCTGACCGGCATCACCGGCACGCCGATCATCCAGCTCACCGGCGGCAGCCCCAACAGCCCGCGCCTGGCCGAATCCAGCAACGGCGACGTGCCGATCATCCAGACCGAGGCCTCGGCGCTGCAGAACATCGCCGACACCGCCAACCGCCTGGTCGCGCGCCTGGACCAGGTGCTCAGCGACGACAACGTCAAGCACGTCTCCAACACCCTGGCCAACATCGAATCGCTGACCGGCTCGATCGCCGACCAGCGCGGCGACCTGCGCGCGCTGATCGCCAACGCCAAGAAGTCCAGCGAGCAGCTCAACCAGACCCTGGCCACCACCAACCGCGCGGTGGAAAGCGTCGACCGCGAACTGGCGCAGAAGCTGCCGGGCATCATCAACAAGCTCGACAGCACCCTGACCAAGCTCGACTCGGCCGCAACCGGCGCCAACGGCATCCTCAACGACAACCGCGCCGCGATCAGCAGCTTCGCCAACGACGGCCTGGCCCAGCTCGGCCCGACCCTGGGCGAACTGCGCTCGCTGGTGCGCGACCTGCGCCGGATCAGCGACCGCCTGGAAGGCAACCCGACCCGCTACCTGCTCGGCCGCGACGCGGCCAAGGAATTCGAGCCGGAGAAGGCCCGATGAGCACCCGCACGCCCCGCCGCCACGCGAGCACCATTCCCATGACGACGACCCGCGCCCCCCGCCCCGCCGCGCTGCGCCTGATCGGCGCCGGCCTCGCCGCCGCGCTGGCGCTGTCGGGCTGTTCGATCCTCGACGAAAAGCCGAAGAACCCGACCACCCAGTACGCGCCCGACCCGCGCGTGCCGGCCGATCCGTCCTGGCCGCAGGCGAACTGGCAGCTGTCGCTGAGCGCGCCGAACGCCGCGCGCATGATCGACAGCCTGCGCATCGCGGTGCGCCCCAGCGGCGACGAGATCCAGGTCTACAAGGGCGCCGCCTGGGCCAAGCTGCCCAGCAGCATGATCGAGGACGCGCTGCTGCGCACGCTGGAAGACTCCGGCAAGATCGCCGCGGTCGCGCGCCAGGGCAGCGGCATCGGCGCCGACTACAAGCTGGTGCTGGACCTGCGCCGGTTCGAATCCGACTACGCCGGCAACGCCGTGCCCTCGGCGGTGATCGAGATCAACGCCAAGCTGTTCCACAACGCCGACCAGAAGGTGGTCGCCTCGCGCACCTTCCTGCAATCCACCCCGGCGGCGAGCGTCGAAGTGCGCGACGTGGTCGCCGCGTTCGAACGCTCGCTGGCGGCGAGCACGAGCGAGATCGCCGGGTGGACGCTGGTGTCGGGCGATGCGCACGAGAAGGTCCATCAGCGCTGAATCCGGCGCAGTCGTTCGCGACCGACATGGACAATCCCTACGCCGCCGCGCGCGCTCCGGTTCCGCAACCGCCGCCGCGCCGCGCGCTGTTTTCGGGCTTCGTCGCGGCGGCGATCTGCCTGCTGACATGGCTCATGGTGGTCGTGAACATGGGCGGCCAGTCGTATCGTTTTTCGAAGGCGGGATTCTTCGTCGAGCCTGCGCGCACGGATGAAATCGCAGGTGTGCAAGCGTTGTGGTATTACGGCCAGCAAGCCCTGATCGCGGCATCGGCGCTGTGCCTGCTGCTGAGCCTGCCGCGGATTCGCGCCGGCAAGTTGCGCTGGGCGCGCTACGCTACGATCTGGCTGCTGGCCGCCTGCTCGTACGCGCTGAGCGACTTCCTCTGGAGGTCGTTGCATTCCCTGATCGCCGGCATTCCCTGAGCCGGCGCCACAACGACAGCTTGCCGACAGCGTTGTAACCAGTGATCGCCGGCACGGCCCGCGACCGATCGCACTCCTAGACTGCGCGCCGATTCCCTCGTGCGTCCCGGAGTTCGCCATGCTCGTCCCTTATTCGAAACGCCGCCGCAACACGCGCCGCCGTGCGCTGCTCGCGCTGGGCCTGGAAGCGGCCGCCTGCCTCGGCCTGGCCCAGGCCACGCCGGAGGGCACGATCGATTACGAAACCGTCGGCGCCGCGCCGCTGCGCGCGATCGGCCGCGACCTGCAGGCGCCCGACGCGAGCCAGAGCGTGCTGTTCGGCGCGCGCCTGCAAAGCGCGCAGCCGGCCACCTACGAGCAGATCGTGTTCGCCGTGCGCGACGCGCAGGACCGCAATTTCGATCTCGGCCACCAGAGCAATTACAGCGTCGGCGCGAGCGAGCGCGAACTCACCGGCAGCGGCCGGTTCCCGCCGGGGCAGTACCGCTACTGGCTGTCGTATTACGCCGGCGGCCGCTGGACCAGCCTGGCGCCGGAACGCAGCTTCACCGTGTCCGCGGCCGCGCCCGGCGGCGACCCGGCGAGCACCCGCCCGCTCGGCGCCGGCAGCGACTGGGTCTACACGTTCGGCGACGAATTCGACGGCAGCGCGGTGGACTGGAACACGTGGGCCGACAACTCCTCGGCCGAATCCGACCACGGCCACGGCAATCCGGGCAATCAGCAACTGGAATGGAACCAGGCCGCCAACTGCTCGGTCGCCGGCGGTTCGCTGCGCATGCTGGCCAAGCGCGAACGCGTGCGTTCGCCTTCGGGCCGCACCTACGACTGGACGTCGTGCCTGCTGTCCTCGCACAAGCGCTACAACTTCCGCTACGGCTTCATCGAAGCGCGCATGAAGCTGCCGGCGCTGCCGGGCTTCTGGCCGGCGTTCTGGACCTTCCAGGCGCCCGGCGCGCAGCAGTGGAACGAGACCGACGTGTTCGAGTACTACTCCGACAACAAGCGCCGGCTGTATTTGAACCAATACGTGATGAAGAACGGCGTCGAGGATCTCGATGCGTATCCGCTCGATATCGATTTCGATCCCAGCGCCGGCTGGCATGTCTACGGCGCCGACATCGCGCAGGACGCGACGCGCTTCTACATCGACGGCAAGCTGGTGCGCACCACCCGCAACGCCAGCCAAATCGACAGCTCGATCCTGGTCGATCACTTCGTGTATTCGGTGAAGCCGCCGGCGGCGTCGACCCAGTCGGAAACGACGTATGTCGATTACATCCGCGCGTGGCAGCGGCCGTAAACGCGGCCGGCAGCCAAGCGGTTCGCGGCGCAAGCCATTCGAAGCCGCAAGCGGCGCCGTTCGAAGGAGGCCGTTGCGAGATCGGTCCGATCTGAGCCAAGAGCGTCGGGCCTGAAGGCCCTCCCACACCGAGGGCCTCATACCGGGCCGCGCCCGCTCGGTCGGGTGGGCCTTCAGGTCCGGCGCTTTTTGGCCATGCGGCACGGCCTTGAGCCCGATGCCTTTGTGGGAAGAGCTCCAGGCCCATGCCTCTGTGGGAAAGACCTTCACAGCCCGATGCCCTTGTCGGAAGACCTTCAGGGCCCGATGCCCTTGCGGGAAGACCTTCAGGGCCCGATGCCCTTGTGGGAAGACCTTCAGGGCCCGATGCCCTTGTGGGAGGACCTTCAGGCCCGACGCCTTCCGCTCAGATCGCCGCGCCTGCCCGCGGCGAGATCACCCGGAACGTCAGATTGATCCGCTCCCCCACCGGCCGCGCCGTGCGCGGCAGCGCGTGCCGGTAATTCGCCTGGGTCGGCCCGGACATCAGCAGCAAACTGCCGTGGCCCAACTCCAGCGTCGCCTTCAAACCCGGATCGCGCCGGTGCTTGAGGGTAAACCGCCGCCGCGCGCCCAGGCTCAGCGACGCGATCAGCGGCGCCGGCCCCAGCTCGGGTTCGTCGTCGCTGTGCCAGCCCATCGCGTCGCGGCCGTCGCGGTAGCGGTTGGCCAGCACGCTGTTGAACGCCACGCCGCACTCGCGCGCCAGCCGCTCGCGCACCGGCAGCAGCGCCGGCGGCCACGGATGCGGGCGGAACTCGGCACCCGAATAGCGATAGCGCGCGTCGGCATCGCCGATCCAGCTGCTCAGCCGCGGCGAATCGTGCTCGCGCCCGAACAGGCGGATGCGGTGCACCTCCCAGGCCACCTGCGCGCGCAGCGCCGCGAACAGCGCGTCGGCCGCGTCGGCGTCGAGCCAATGCGGGTCGTAGGCCAGTTCGGCGTCTTGCAGCGGCAGGCGGGTCGGCGGCATCGGCCGGCACGCTAGCACGCGCGGCGGCGCGGCCGCGATCCGATTCCTGCGCCGCGCAGCGCAGCCCGGCATTCCATACCCCACCGCACCGATCCGGCTGGAAACCGTTTCAAACACGGCGCGAACGCGCGTACTTTCGCGCCGCGGACGCGGCCGGGGCCGCGATTCGCGCCGGCGGAAATGGCGCCTGCCGGGCAAACCCGCGACAATGGCGGGATTGCACGCAAGAGTACCGCCAGCATGAGCGAACAGCCGACCGGCACGGTCCCGTCCGACACGCCAGCCATCGAGATCGAACGCGACGTCATGGAGTACGACGTCGTCACCGTCGGCGCCGGCCCGTCCGGCCTGGCCTTCGCGATCCGGCTCAAGCAGCTCAACCCGGAGCTGTCGGTCTGCGTGATCGAGAAGTCGAGCACGATCGGCGCGCACATCCTGTCCGGCGCGGTGATCGAACCCGGCCCGCTCGACGCGCTGCTGCCGGGCTGGCGCGACAACCCGCCGCCGATCTGCGTGCCGGCCAAGGACGACGAGTTCTGGTTGATGACCAAGACCGGCGGCTACAAGTCGCCGATCGTGCCGCCGGACATGAACAACCACGGCAACTTCATCGTCAGCCTCGGCGCGATGTGCGCGTGGATGGCGCCGCAGGCCGAAGCGCTGGGCGTGGAGATCTACGCCGGCTTCGCCGCCGCCGAAACCCTGCACGACGACGACGGCCGCGTCGCCGGCGTGCGCATCGGCGACATGGGCATCGCCAAGGACGGAACCCACAAGCCCGGCTTCACCGCCGGCATCGACATCCGCGCCAAGGTCACCGTGTTCGCCGAAGGCGCGCGCGGCCACCTGACCAAGCGCCTGATCAAGCGCTTCAAGCTCGACGCCGACAGCGACCCGCAGGGCTATTCCATCGGCATCAAGGAGCTGTGGCAGGTGCCCGAAGAGCGCACCAGCCCGGGCAAGATCGTGCACAGCGTCGGCTGGCCGGCCGACAGCCATACCTATGGCGGCAGCTTCCTGTATCACCTGGACAAGGGCCGCATCGCGCTGGGCTATGTCAGCGGCCTGGATTACCGCGACCCGGACTACAAGCCGTGGGAAGCGTTCCAGCAGTGGAAGAACCACCCGATGATCAAGCCGCTGCTGGAAGGCGGCAGCATCGTCTCGTCCGGCGCGCGCGCCATCGTCACCGGCGGCTGGCAGTCGCTGCCCAAGCTCGAGATGCCCGGCGCGCTGCTGATCGGCGACACCGCCGGCCTGCTCAACGTGCCCAAGATCAAGGGCACGCACCAGGCGATCCGCTCGGGCATGCTCGCCGCCGAACATCTGGCCGCGCAGCCCTCGCTCGACAGTGCCGGCTTCGACGCCAAACTGCGCGCGTCCGAGGCGATGGCCGAGCTCAAGAAGGTGCGCAACATCAAGCCCGGCTTCAAGAAGGGCTTCTGGTTCGGCATGCTCAACGCGGCCTGGGAAACCCTGGTCGGCGGCGGCTCGCCGTGGACGCTGAAGAACAAGGCCGACTGGTCCTCGCTCGACAAGCTCGGCCAGGCCGAGCAGCCCAAGCGCGACTACATCGACCGCAGCCTGGCCCCGCGCGACCGCCTGGCCGGCGTGTACTTCGCCGCCACCGAGCACGACGAAGACCAGCCGGTGCATCTGAAGGTCGCCGACACCAACGTCTGCGTAACCCAGTGCGCGACCGAATACGGCAACCCCTGCACCCGCTTCTGCCCGGCCGGCGTGTACGAAATCGTCGAGGAAGCCGGCGCCAAGCGCCTGCAGATCAACGCCGCCAACTGCGTGCACTGCAAGACCTGCGACATCAAGGACCCCTACGAGATCATCACCTGGGTAACGCCGGAAGGCGGCTCGGGGCCGAATTACCAGAACATGTAAGCGGCGCGGGCCCGGCCCTGCGTTCGGCGCCAAGGCGCGATCCTCACCGATCGCGCCTTTCGCGTTTTATCGGCAGCCTCCCTGTAGGAGCGGCGCGAGCCGCGACCGCGGCAGTCGCGCGACGGCGCAAGCTTGAAGCACTACAAATCCGAAGCCGTGCCGGATCGCAAGCCCACCCGGCAGCCGACCGACCGCGTCGCGGATTGCGCCGCTCCTGCAGTCACCCCGGCTTTCGACAGCATGACCGGCTCGAAACCATGAGGCCCGACAGCCTGCGCGCTTGATCGCACGCAACCAGCGCGGATCGGCCGCCGCAGCGGATCGGCGTTGCACAGGGACGAACCGGCCAGCCGACGGCCGGATCCGATCGTCCAAGCGCGTGCACAGGCCACGCACCGCATCGACGCAGCTTTTGGCCTATAGACTGCAGTAACTCCGCCGAACGCTGGCCGTTCAGCGCCCCGGCTGCCCGATTCATGTCGCCTCTCGGCGAGACCCCACGCCGCCGAACGCACCCGCCGCCCATCGGCGCCTCCACGAAAAAGCCGCCTCGCGGCGGCTTTTCCGGTCCCGCGCGCGGGGCGAAGGTCAGGCCGTGCGCAGCGCCACGCCGGTCTTTTCGCGCAGTTCGTCCTCGCCCACGCCGGGCGCGGCTTCGACCAGCACCAGGCCGTCCGCGGTCACGTCCATGACCGCCAGCTCGGTGATGATGCGGTTGACCACGCCCAGGCCGGTCAGCGGCAGGGTGCATTCGGGCAGGATCTTGTGCTCGCCGTTCTTGGCGGTGTGCTCCATCAGCACCACCACGCGCTTGACGCCGGCGACCAGGTCCATCGCGCCGCCCATGCCCTTGACCATCTTGCCGGGCACCATCCAGTTGGCCAGGTCGCCCTTGTGGGTGACCTGCATGGCGCCGAGGATGGCCAGGTCGATGTGGCCGCCGCGGATCATCGCGAAGCTGTCGTGGCTGCCGAAGTAGCTGGCGCCGGGGCGCGCGGTGACGGTCTGCTTGCCGGCGTTGATGAGGTCGGCGTCGACTTCGTCCTCGCTCGGGAACGGGCCGATGCCGAGCAGGCCGTTTTCCGACTGCAGCCACACGTCCATGCCGTCGGGAATGAAGTTGGCCACCAGGGTCGGCAGGCCGATGCCGAGATTGACGTAGGCGCCGTCGGTGAGTTCCTGCGCGGCGCGCTGCGCCATTTGGTCGCGGGTCCAAGCCATGGGAGTTCTACCTGTATTGAGAGGCCGCACACTGGAGTGGCGGCGATGAAAGCGGGTGTGCGCCGCAAGGCGCGTCGTTCGCAGCTCAGCCGGCGCGCACCGTGCGCTGCTCGATGCGCTTCTCGGGCGTGGCGTTGACCACGATGCGGTCGACGTAGATGCCCGGCAGGTGCACCTGGTCCGGATCGATCTGGCCGACCTCGACCAGTTCCTCGACTTCGGCGATGCACACCTTGCCGGCCATCGCGCAGGCCGGATTGAAGTTGCGCGCGGTCTTGCGGAACACCAGGTTGCCGGACTTGTCGGCCTTCCACGCCTTGACCAGCGACACGTCGGCCTTGAGCGCGGTTTCCATGACGTAATGGTGGCCGTCGAACTCGCGCGTTTCCTTGCCTTCGGCGACCACCGTGCCGTAGCCGGTGCGGGTGTAGAAGGCCGGAATGCCGGCGCCGCCGGCGCGCAGGCGCTCGGCCAGGGTGCCTTGCGGGTTGAATTCCAGCTCCAGCTCGCCGGACAGGAACTGGCGCTCGAACTCCTTGTTCTCGCCGACGTAGGACGAAATCATTTTCTTGATCTGGCGCGTTTCCAGCAGCAGGCCCAGGCCGAACCCGTCGACGCCGGCGTTGTTGGAGATCGCGGTCAGGCCCTTGGCGCCGCTGTCGCGCAGCGCGCCGATCAGCGCCTCGGGAATGCCGC
The DNA here is from genome assembly GCF_017168095.1 of Lysobacter enzymogenes. Classification (GTDB taxonomy): domain Bacteria; phylum Pseudomonadota; class Gammaproteobacteria; order Xanthomonadales; family Xanthomonadaceae; genus Lysobacter; species Lysobacter enzymogenes_D. The sequence continues at coordinate 17,242 of NZ_LXSD01000448.1, forward strand.
ACAGGCCGAAACCGCCGACCGCCAGGGTCTGGCCGTCGGCGACCACGCCCTGCAGCGCTTCGTGTGCAGAGGGATACAACTTGCTCTTGGCGGCGACCGCGTCGGCCATGGGACAGCTCCTGTGAGGGATGCGCCCAGTTTACCGCGCGGCCCCGCGCGGCAGCAGCGGACTTTCGGGCAATACCGGCACGGTGCCGTGGCGGTGCCTTGATGGCGCACCGACGCTAGACTTGCGGCATGAGCCGACTCGCCCTGGTCACCGCCATCGCCAGCGCCGGACAGGACGACGACCTGTCGCCGCTGCTCGACGCCTGCCTCGCCCGCGGCCTGCACGCCGAAATCCGCGCCTGGGACGACCCCAGCGTGGCCTGGGCCCGATACGACGCCGTATTGCTGCGCTCGCCGTGGGACTACACCGAGCGCTACCCCGAATTCCTGGACTGGTGCGAGCGCGCCGACGCCGCCAGCCGGCTGATCAATCCCTGGCCGGTGCTGCGCTGGAACAGCGACAAGCGCTACCTCGCCGACCTGGCCGCGCGCGGCGTGCCGGTGGTGGCCACCGCCTTCGTCGAACCCGACGCCGACGCGCTGCCGGCGCTGCAGGAGTTCCTGGCCGCGCACGCCGACGCCGAGGAGTTCGTGGTCAAGCCCACCGTCAGCGCCGGCTCGCGCGACACCCAGCGCTATGCGCGCTCGCAGGAGTTCGCCGCCGCCAACCACCTCGCCCGCCTGCTCGAAGAGGGCCGCAGCGCGATGCTGCAACCGTACCTGGCCGCAGTGGACCGCGACGGCGAGACCGCGCTGATCCATTTCAACGGCGTCTTCAGCCACGCCATCCGCAAGGGCGCGATGCTGCAGCGCGAGGACGCGCTGAACCTGCGCGCGGTCGAACGCATCAACGCGCGCGAAGCGGCCGACGACGAACGCACCGTCGCCCTGCACGCGCTCAACGCCACTGGCGCGCGGCTGGACCTGGAAGAACCGCTGGCCTACGCCCGCGTAGACCTGATCCGCGACGCGCAAGGACAGCCGCAACTGCTGGAACTGGAGCTGTGCGAACCCTCGCTGTTCTTCGCCCACGCACCAGGCAGCGCGGAGCGCTTCGCCCAGGTGCTGGAAGAGTTGCTGGCGACGGCGGGCGGGTAAGGCCGGCGAGCGCGGTCGTGTCGCGACCTGCGCAGATCGCCGCGATGGGGCGCCGAAGGCCCGCTGTAGGAGCGACGCGAGTCGCGACCGCGGGAATCCAGCTACGCCGAAACTTTCATCGTGGTTGCGTTGACGCGGTCGCGACTTGCGTCGCTCCTACAGGCAGATCGCGCAGATCGCCGCAATGGGGCGCCGAAGGGCCGCTGTAGGAGCGACGCGAGTCGCGATCGCGGGAACTCAGCTACGCCGAAACTTTCATCGCGGTTGCATTGGCGCGGTCGCGACTCGCGTCGCTCCGACAGGCAGATCGCGCAGATCGCCGCGATCGGGCGCCGAAGGCCCGCTGTAGGAGCGACGCGAGTCGCGACCGCGGGAACTCAGCTACGCCGAAACTTTCATCGCAGTTGCGTTGGCGCGGTCGCGACTCGCGTCGCTCCTACAAGTAGACCGCGCAGATCGCGGGGCGCTGAAAAAACGAAGACCGGCCTGGGCCGGTCTTCGTTGACTAGCGGTTTCGGCGTGCGCGCGACGCTTACGAGCGGCCGTACACGTCCTCGAGCCGGACGATGTCGTCCTCGCCGAGGTAGCCGCCCGACTGCACTTCGATCAGCTCGACCGGCTCGGTGCCGCGGTTGCGCAACCGGTGCACGCTACCGAGCGGGATGTAGGTGCTCTCGTTCTCGCGCAGTTCGAATACCTTGTCGTCGCAGGTCACTTCGGCCACGCCCGACACCACGATCCAGTGCTCGGCGCGCCTGTGGTGCTTCTGCAGGCTCAGCACGCCGCCGGGCTTGACCTCGATGCGCTTGACCTGGAACCGCTCGCCCATGTCGATGGAGTCGTAGTTGCCCCACGGTCGGTAGACCTTGCGGTGGAACAGGTGCTCCTGGCGCCCGGCCTGCTTGAGCTTGTCGACGATGGTCTTGACGTCCTGCACGCGATCCTTGCGCGCGACCAGGGTCGCGTCGGGCGTGTCGACGATGACCAGGTCTTCCACGCCGATGGTCGCGATCATGCGCCGGTCCGACGCGCGCACCAGGCTGCCGCGGGTGTCCACCGAGATCACGTCGCCGTCGTAGCGGTTGCCGTCGTCGTCGCGCTCGGCCACCGCCCACAGCGACGACCACGAGCCGATGTCGCTCCAGCCGCAGCTCACCGGCACGACCGCAGCGCGCGCGGTCTTTTCCATCACCGCGTAGTCGATGGAGTCGTTCGGGCTGGCCGCGAACTCGTCCTTGCCGACGCGGATGAAGTCGAGGTCGCGGCTGGCCTTGGCGTACGCGGCGCGCGCGGCGGCGAGGATGCCGGGCGCCAGCGCCTGCAGCTCGTCCAGATAGCGCTGGGCCTTGAACAGGAACATGCCCGAGTTCCAGGCGTAGGTGCCGGCGGCGACATAGCCTTCGGCGGTGGCCAGGTCGGGCTTCTCGACGAAGCGGCTGACCTTGAACCCGCCCTCGCCCAGCGCGTCGCCGCGGGCGATGTAGCCGTAGCCGGTCTCGGGATAGTCGGGGGTGATGCCGAAGGTGACCAGCCAGTCCTGCTCGGCCAGCACGGTCGCGCGCGCGACCGCGTCGCGGAAGGCTTCGACGTCTTCGATCAGATGATCGGCCGGCAGCACCAGCATGGTCGCGGACGGGTCTTCGCCGACCAGGTGCAGCGCGGCCAGGGCGATGGCCGGGGCGGTGTTGCGCGCGCTGGGTTCCAGCAGGATCGCGCCGTTGGCCACGCCGATGCCCTGCAACTGCTCGCCGACCATGAAGCGGTGGTCTTCGGCGCAGACCGTGACCGGCGCGCCGGTGTCGGGCAGCGCATTGGCGCGCAGCAGGGTTTCCTGGAACAACGAGTGGTCGCCGATCAGCGAAAGGAACTGCTTGGGCTGATTCTGGCGCGACAGCGGCCACAGGCGCGAACCGCTGCCACCACTGAGAACGACGGGGTGAAGCATCCTGGCTCCAGATTTCGGAACGAAAAGGGGCGACAAGAATAGCCGAACCCCCGTTCCCCCAGGCTTCACAGCGCCTAAACCGCCGCGGCCGGGCGCCCGGTACTATGACCGGCGTGCCAGCTTGGCGCGGCCCGTGCCGCCATGCTGGCCCCCCTTTCGCCGCCATGGACGGAACGATGAACGCGCCTGCCCTGCCCGCTAGCCTGCAACTGAACGGACCCGGCGACTCGCGCGTCGAGGCCAGCGCCTTCGGCGCGCACGTGCTGTCCTGGCGCTGCCGTGGCCGCGAGCGGCTGTACCTGAGCCCGAACGCGAGCTTCGGCGCCGGCAAGGCGATCCGCGGCGGCGTGCCGGTGATCTTTCCGCAGTTCGCGCTGCGCGGCGACGGCCCGCGCCACGGCTTCGCCCGCACCCTGACCTGGGAGGCCGACCCGCAGCCGACGCGGCTGTCGTTCCAGCTGCGCGACCGCGAGGAAACCCGCCGCCACTGGCCGCACCGCTTCGAGGCCGCGCTGGACGTCGAACCCGGCGAGGACCGCCTGCGCATCGCCCTGAGCGTGCGCAATACCGACCGCGCCGCGTTCGAATTCAGCGCCGCCCTGCACACCTACCTGGCCGTGGCCGACATCGAGGCGACCCTGGTGCACGGCCTGGAAGACCGCGGCTACGTCGATTCCGCCCACGGCGACGCCGCCTGCCCGCCCAGCGACGCGCCGGTGCGCTTCGACGGCGAGGTCGACCGCATCTACGCCGGCACCCGGCGCCCGCTGCGCATCACCGACGGCGAGCACATGCTGCGCTGCGAGGCCGAGGGCTTCGCCGACACGGTGGTGTGGAACCCCGGCGCCGAACTGGCCGCCGGCATGGCCGACCTGGAACCCGACGGCCACCGCCGCTTCGTCTGCGTCGAGGCCGCGCAGGTGCTGCAGCCGGTGCGGCTGGAACCCGGCCAGGCCTGGACCGGGGCGCAGATCCTGGTGGTGGAAAGCTCCTCGGCGCAGTACCGGATCGGCGGCTGAACCGACCGCGCACGGCGCGCCCGGCCCGCAACGACGGCCTCTAACGTCGGCGATCGGCGCCGAACGTCCGCGCCGGGGCGGGTCTGGCGGCCGACTGCGTCGGCTGGCCGTCTCCGCTACAATCGAGGGCTGCCGGCCGTTCCCGGCCGGGCACCCCCCACAAGGAAATCCCGCACGATGAAGATCCTCGTCGGCTACAAGCGCGTGGTGGACTACAACGTCCGCATCCAGGTCAAGCCGGACGGTTCCGGCGTGATCACCGACGGCGTCAAGCTGTCGGCCAATCCGTTCGACGAAATCGCGCTCGAAGAGGCCCTGCGCCTGCGCGACAAGGGCATCGCCACCGAAGTCGTGGTCGCCACCATCGCTCCCGCCGACGCCCAGGCGCACCTGCGCAACGGCCTGGCGATGGGCGCCAACCGCGCCATCCACGTGCTCAGCGACCAGCCGATCCAGCCGCTGACCGCCGCGCGCGCCCTGCTCAAGCTGATCGAGAAGGAACAGCCGGACCTCGTCATCCTCGGCAAGCAGGCCATCGACGACGACGCCAACCAGACCGGCCAGATGCTGGCCACGCTGTGGGGCCGCCCGCAGGCGACCTTCGCCTCCAAGCTCGACGTGGCCGACGGCAAGGCCACGGTCGTGCGCGAAGTCGACGCCGGCCTGGAAACCCTGGAAGTGGACCTGCCGGCGGTGGTCACCACCGACCTGCGCCTCAACGAGCCGCGCTTCATCAAGCTGCCGGACATCATGAAGGCCAAGAGCAAGCCGATGGAGACGATCGCGTTCGCCGACCTCGGCGTCGACGCCGGCGACACGCTCAAGACCACCCATTACGCGCCGCCGCCGAAGCGCAGCAAGGGCGTGATGGTCAAGGACGCGGCCGAACTGGTCGCCGCACTCAAGGCTAAGGGGCTGCTGTAATGAGCAAGGTTCTCATCGTCGCCGAACATCTCGAAGGCAAGCTCAACGCGTCCACCGCCAAGTGCGTGTCGGCCGCGCAGGCGCTCAAGCCCGAATCCATCGACATCGTCGTGCTCGCCGCCGACCCGGCCGGCGTCGCCGCGCAGGCCGCGCAGATCGCCGGCGTGGCCAAGGTGCTGGCCGTGGCCAACGCCGCCAACGCCAACGCCATCGCCCAGGTGCAGGCGCCGCAGATCGCCGCGCTGGCCAAGGGCTACAGCCACGTGTTCGGCCCCTCGACCACCTTCGGCAAGGACCTGATGCCGTGCGTGGCCGCGCTGCTCGGCGTGGCCCAGGTGTCGGACGTGATGGCGGTGGACGCCAGCCACACCTTCAAGCGCCCGATCTACGCCGGCAACGCCATCGTCACCGTCGAGGCTCCGGCCGACCACACCGTGGTCGCGACCGTGCGCACCGCGTCGTGGCCGGAAGCCGCCAAGGGCGGCAGCGCCGCGGTCGAAACCGCCACGGCCGAGGCCGCGCTGCCGGGCCACACCCGCTATGTCGGCCTGGCCGCCGGCAAGTCCGACCGCCCCGACTTGCAGAGCGCCAAGCGCGTGGTCTCCGGCGGCCGCGGCGTCGGCTCGCAGGAGAACTTCAAGATCATCTACGACTTCGCCGACAAGCTCGGCGCGGCGGTCGGCGCCTCGCGCGCCGCGGTCGACGCCGGCTACGTGCCGAACGAGCTGCAGGTCGGCCAGACCGGCAAGATCATCGCGCCGGAGCTGTACGTCGCCGTCGGCATCAGCGGCGCGATCCAGCACCTGACCGGAATCAAGGACGCCGGCACCATCGTCGCGATCAACAAGGACGGCGAGGCGCCGATCTTCGAGATCGCCGACATCGGCCTGGTCGGCGATCTGTTCAAGCTGCTGCCGGAACTGGAAGCGGCGCTGGGCTGAGGCCCCTCCCGCACCTGTCCGCTCCCTTGCGCCATCGCCGCCGCACCGCCGGCGGCGATGGCGCGGCGACGATCGATGACGCGATTCGACGCGCAGTTCCCCAAGAAACGCATCTCCGCAGGCTGCCTGATCCGCAGCGACGACGGCCGATTGCTCATCGTCAAACCGAACTATCGGGAGGGCTGGCTGCTGCCCGGCGGCATCATCGAGGCCGGCGAATCGCCCGCGCAGGGCCTGCGCCGCGAATTGATCGAAGAACTGGAACTCGATGTGGGCACCGGGCTGCGCCTGGTCTGCGTCGATTATCTTTGCGCCGATGCGAGTTACGCGGAAAGCCTGCATCTGCTGTTCGACGGCCCGGTTTTGGACGCCAGCGCACGCGCGCGCCTGCGGCTGGACCGCTCGGAACTGACCGAATTGCGTTTCTGCGCGCCTGCGCAGGCCTATGCATTGCTGGTGCCGAGCATCGCTCGCCGCCTGGCCACGATCGAGAACGGGCAAGGCCCTGTCTATCTCGAAAGCGGCGCCGCGCCGGGCTGCGCCGGCTGACCCGCCGGGGCGGCCTGGGTCAGGCGGCTTTGGTCAGGAGCATCACGCCGGCGAAGATCAAGGCCACGCCGACGCCGCTGCTCCAGGTGAGTTGCTCGCCCAGGATGAAGATCGCGCACGCCGCCGAAGCCGCCATCGTCAACCCTACCGCGATCGGATACGCCACGATCAGCGGAGCCCGGCTCAGGATCACCATCCAGGTCAGGAAGCTGAAAACGTACATCGACGCGCCCGCCGCCAGTTGCAGCGCCGGCAGGTTGAACAGCCCCTGTTGCGCATAGGCGAGCTTGAACGCCGGAAAGGTGTGCTTCACCAGCACCATCCCGCCCACGCTCATCACGGTGTAGATCGAGAACAGGAACGGAAGGCTGGTCAGGAATCGCAGCACGGTTTCGTACTCCAGGGCGCAGGATGCGGCGGCCGACGCGGGCGCGCCGGCTCAGAGCCGGTCGTCGAGGTTCTTGCCGGTTTCGCGGTGGGAAAAGTTGGGGATCGCCCGCTCTATCGATTCCACGATCACGCGCTTGTCCAATTCGCCCTCGACGCTGTTGACCGCGCGGTCGAGCATTTCGACCACGCCGTCCGACAGCGCCCGGCTCTTGACATGCTTCACCGCGCCCAACGAATCCATGCCGGTATCCATCGGCTCCTCGCCGAAACCGACGAACTCCTCGTAGGGCTTCTCCCCGCTGGTGTCCAGCGGCGTCAGCAGCAGCGGCCAGCGGCCTTCGCGGGCCAGCACCGGCAGCGCGTCGCGCGCGGCCTGCTCGTCGTCGAAGGCTTGCGCGCGCAGCCCGGCATGCTCGAGCACGCGCGTGGCCACGTCTTCCAGCAACTGCAGCTCGCCGACCGGGTCCAGGCGCGGGAACAGCACCTGGCCGTCGCCGCCGAGCAGCGCGGCCAGCGCGCAGATCTCGCCGGATTCGCGTTGGGATACGAAGTAGCGGCGCGTATCGCGCGGCACCGCCAGCGGTTGCGACTTGGTCAAGCGATACAGGAAGCCCTGCAGCAGGCTGCCGTTGGAGAAGGCGACGTTGGCGAAGCGCGCCGATACCGAGGTCGCGCCGTCCAGCGCGGCGACGTCGAACACGATGTCCTCCATCAACCGCTTGCTCGCGCCCATCAGGCTGGTCGGATTGGCGGCCTTGTCGGTGGACACGGCGAAGTAGCGCGCGCCGTGGCCGCCCTGGGTCAGCCAGCGCTTGAAGCGCACGTGCCGGACCACGTTGGTGTCGATCATCTGCAGCAGCGAGTAGACGTCCTTCTCCGAGCGCACGTGCTTGAGCGCGGCGAAGTTCATGACGATGTCGTACGGCGCCGAGTCGGCCAGGAAGCGGCCCATCACCGGCGCGCCGTAGTCGATCGGCAAGGTGCGGAAATCGCCCACGTCCAGGCCGCCCGGGCGGCCGCGCAGGTCGCGCACCAGTTCGGCCAGGTAGTTCTCGCTCTGGTCGACCACGTGCAGCGCGGCCGGGCCGAGGCCGGAGATCAGCATCGTGGTGGCCGAACCGATGGTGCCGCCGCCGCCGACCACCAGCACGCGCTTGCCGGCCACGGCCGCGCGCAGGTCGTCGCGGCGGCGCTCCAGGTCGTCGGCGAACTGCGAACGCTCGCGCCGCAACACCAGCCGGTCGAGGGCGGCTTGGTCCACCCGCATGGTTTCGTACATGTCAATCAACCTCGATAGCGCGCGGAAGCTCCGCGCCGTCTTGCGTTTTCGCCAGCGTCGCGCTGTCGGTGCGGATCAGGTAGCGCGGACGGCGCTTGACCTCATCGAAGATCTGGCCCAGGTACTCGCCGAAGATGCCCATGAAGAACAGCTGCAGCCCGCCCAGGAACGACACGAAGGTCATCAGCGAGGCCCAGCCGGCGGCGTCCACGCCGTGGCCGAAGAAATAGCCCACGACCTGCGCGGCGCCGGCCAGCACGCTCAGCGCGGCGACGATCAGGCCGGTGATCGTGCACAGCCGCAGCGGGGTCTTGGAGAACGAGCTGATGCCCTGGATGGCGAAGTTGATCAGCACCGACGGGCGGTACTTGGACGCGCCCTTCATGCGCGCCAGCGGCTCGAATTCGACGAAGGCGATGCGGTAGCCGACCCAGGCGACGATGCCGCGCAGGAAGATGTTGCGCTCCTGCACCTCGTCGCGGATCACCCGCACCACCGCGCGGTCGAGCAGGCGGTAGTCGGCGGCGCCGGGGTTGAGCTGGATCGAACCGATGCGCGAGATGACCCGGTAGAACATCGCCGAGGTGGTGCGCTTGAGGAAGCCGGTCTCGGCGCCGTCCTGGCGCATGGCCTGGACGATCTGCGCGCCGTTTTCCCACTGCTCGACCAGCTGCGGGATCAGCTCCGGCGGATGCTGGCCGTCGCTGTCGAGCATGATGAGCGCATCGGCCTGGCAGCTGTCGATGCCGGCGATCAACGCGGCCTGGTGGCCGAAGCGGCGCGACATCACCAGCACGCGCACGTCCGGATCGCGCTGCGCCAGCGCCAGCAGGATCGCCTCGGTGCGGTCGGGCGAGGGGTCCATCGCGTAGACGAACGACACCCGGTAGCGCTCGCCCAGCGCGGCCACGGCCGCGCGCAGGCGCGCGTGGAATTCGAGGATGACCTCTTCCTCGCGGAACACCGGGCACAGGATCTGCAAGCTCTTCATGGCGAACGTCCTTCCAGCATGCGCGCGATGCCTTCGGCGAGGCCGACCCGGGCGCTCCAGCCGCAGGCCTGGCCGATGCGCGCGCAGTCGGCGCGCACGTCGGGAATTTCGTTGGGCCGCTGGCGCTGCAGGTCGACCACCGGCTTGCGCACGCCGCTGACCGCCATCGCCGTTTCGACCACTTCGGCCACCGAATGCGACTGGCCGCTGCCGACGTTGTACAGCGCGTAGCCGTCGACCGCGCGCGAACGGATCAACGCGTCGACCGCATCGTCGACGTAGAGATAATCGCGGCGCGGCTGCAGGTCCATCAGTTCGATCGCCGGCGTGGCCGGGTCCAGCACCTGGTCGACGATCTTCGGGATCAGGAAGCGGTCGCTCTGGCCGGGGCCGTAGGTGTTGAACAGGCGGATCGCCACCACGTCCATCGCGTACAGGCCGGCGTACCACTCACAGGCCTGCTCGCCCATCCACTTGGAAAACGCGTAGGGGTTGTTGGCGTCGACGCGGTGCCGCTCGTCGATCGGCAAGGTCTGCGGAACGCCGTAGATGTACGCGCCGACGTAGGTCAGCGAACAGCCGGCGCGGCGGCACTGGTCGAGCACGCGCACGGTTCCGTGGGTGTTGACCAGATGGAAGCGCACCGGGTCGTTCCAGGCGTCCGGCACACCGGTTTCGGCGGCCAGGTGGAACACGTGGGCGACGCCGTCCAGCGGCAGCGCGTCGGCGAGCAGGTCGAAGCCGTCGCCGCGCCCGGCGGTCAGCACCTCGATGCCGTCCGCGCGCAGGCGCTCGACCAGGCGGCGGCCGAGAAAGCCGCCGGCGCCGGTCACCGTTACGCGGTCGCCCGCCTGCAGGGCCGTCCTCACGCCAGCGCCAGCTTCGCCGACAGCTGCGGCCATTCGTCGACCGCGCGCTGGTAGTCCTCGGGGCGGCCGATGTCGAGCCAATAGCCTTCGTGCGGGGCGATCTCGACCTGCTTGCCGTCGCGCAGATAGCCCAGCACCAGATGGTCGAAACCGAACGCCTGGTTTTCCGGGATCACCTCGAGCACGCGCCGCGACACCGCGTACACGCCCATGCTGACCAGGAACGGAAAGCACGGCTTTTCTTCGAAGCCGACCAGGCGCATGTCCTCGGAAGCGTGCAGCACGCCGTAGTCGATGCGCTGCTCGCGCTTGGCCGCGGAGATGGTGAACAGCGCGTCGGCGCGCGCGTGCGCATCGAGGAACTCGCCGTAGGCCACGTCGCTGAGGATGTCGCCGTTCATCACCAGGAAATGCTCGGGCAGGTCCGGGATCAGCTTGAGCGGGCCCATCGTGCTCAGCGCCATGTGCTCGAGCGAGTAATCGATGGTGATGCCCCACTTCTCGCCGTTGCCGAAGAACGCCTTGAACAGGTCGGCCTGGTGGTTCACCGCCAGGGTGATGTGGCCGAAACCGGCCTGGCGCAGCTGGCGGATGATGACTTCCAGGATCGGGTACTCGCCGATCGGCATCAGCGGCTTGGGCAGCGCCACGGTGTAGGGCTTCAGGCGAGTGCCCTTGCCGCCGGCTAGGATTACGGCACGCTTCATTTCTTGCCTGTCTGTGTGGGGATGGAAGGTCGGGCGTGGGAGGAGCGGACCTGCGGGCTGCGCGCGGCTCCGCCGAATGGATCGTCGCGGCTGGGCGAGCCGGGGTGGCCCGTCGCGCCCGGCGAGGGCGCATCGCCGCCCCGTATCGCCGGATCCATGTCAGCGTCGGAGCGCCGCGACACCCAGCGGGACGTGCTCCCGCCGGAATTGGATTGTGCGGACGCAAAGACCGGCGCGATTATAGTCGCGCCCCTGGGGGGCGGCAAACCACGCAAGTCGTTGCTGGCGAACGCTTTCGGACGCGTTTGCACGGCCCGCACCGGACTGCGGCGCGAACCGTCGGCACGCCCTCGGGACGCGCCTGCGCTCATCGGGCCGCCGCCCCGCTCGCGCGCCGGCGACGCCACGGCACCAGCAGCAACACGCAAACCGTTAGCGCCAGCGCCGCCAGGATCAGGCCGTTGCGATAGCCGCGCGAACGGTAGCTCAATTCCAGCGTATGCCGCCCGGCGGGCACCGCTACTGCCATGATCGTGCCGTCGGCGACCAGCACCGGCGCGCGCTCGCCGTCCACGCGCGCGACCCAGTCGCGGTTGTAGCGCTCGCTGATCACGGCCAATGCGTCGCCGTCGGCCTCAACCTGCAAGCGCCAGCGGCCGTGCGCACGCTCGAGCACCTTCACCGCTGGCGCGTTACGGCAACTCAATGCAGGCACCGCGCGGTCGGGTTCGAGCAAGGCCAGCACGAACGGGTCGAAACGGCCGTCGGGCGCGTTCTTGTACTGCGCGCCGACCAGCGCCGCGGCGATGTCGGCATCGTTGGCGCCCTCCGCGCGGCATACGCCCCAGGCCATACCGCGGAAGCCGCGGCGTTCGGCGAACGCGGTCATGCCGGGCACTACGCGTTTGGGCCCGAGCGAATCGCCGCCGCCTTGCGGCGCGATCGGTACGGCCACGACGCGGCCGCTGCCTTGTTCGATCGCCTCGACCTTGTCGATCGTGACCAATGCACCGCCGGTGTCGCCCACTTCGATCTGGATCTGCCGCGCCGACGTAGCCGCGGCCACATCCGGCAGCGGCAATTCGCCGAGGAAGTGCAGGCTGGTGGACTGCTCCTGCGCCACGGGCGGCCGCTGGTGCTTGATCTGCGCGCGCACGTCCTCGCGGTCGTAGGCTTCCTCGGCGATCTCCTCGCCGGCGTCGATGGTCAACGCCGGTCCCAGGGGGCGTTCGTGGGCGTCGAGCAAGGCCACCCGCGCCATCGTCCGGCCCTGGTCGATCAGCACCGAGCAGTTCATGTGCGAAGTGATCCGCAACGCCTGGATCGCCACGCCGGCGGGCAGCGTCGCGCGCATCCGCGCCGGCAACGCCGCCGTGCCGCAGCCGCGGCCGAGCGGTTGCGGGTAATCGTTCTGCAGGGTGCCGGCGATCCAGCGCACGCCCAACACGTCCATCAACGGCGCATCGGGATTGCCGACCGGGAACATGCCGACGGTGTCGGTGCCGGTGTAGGCGGCATACCGCGCCGCCAGCAACGGACCGTAGCCCACCACGCTGTCGATGCCGAACAGCATGTTGATGTTCGGCCGCAGCGGCTCCATGCCCATCTTGTGCGCGTTCAGCGGCAACACGCGACCGGGACCGCGGCGCAGATCGTCCACCGCCAGCCTGGCCTGCGGCGTGGCGACCTGGCTCAAGCCTACCGCGGAGGAAAAGCGCCACTCATAGAACCAGCCGAAGCTGCCCAGATCGACCACAGTCACTGCGACCAACAACAGCGCGGCCCAGCGCGAGCGACGCCAGGCGAGCAGCCCCACCACGAGCAGTCCCGCACCGAAGAACAGCAGCGCCGGCCACGCGCGCAGGCTGCTCCACAGGCCGTGATCGAGCAGCGGCGACTTCGGGTCGAACGCCACCGACGCCAGCGCCGCCGCGATCAGCGCGACGCTGCCGCCCAGCAGCGCAGCCAGGCGGCGCTTGCTCAGCGGCTCGCGCATCAGCGCCGACACGCCGTAGGCGGCCAGCACCGCGACGGCGATGATGACCACTATGCCGAACCGCGCCTGGGCGCGGAACTTGCCCAACACCGGCAGGTGATACACCGCCTCGCCGAGCGGCGTGCTCGCGCCCAGGCACAGCAACAGGCCCACGACCACCGCGCCGACCCAAAATCCGTACGCACGCTGCGGCCGCGCGCCCAGCAGCGCGGCCAGCGCCAGCAGCCACGGCGCCACGCCGGCGTAGATCGCCAGTTCGGTCAGATTCCATGGGCCGCCGTAGCTGCCGTAAATCCCCGGCGCGTACGCACCGTAGAGATTGGGGAATGCCAACAGGCGCAACGAACCCCAGGTATGCGAGTAGGTGTCGAAGTCGCTGAGCGACCAAGACGCGCGTGCGCCTTCGCTGGAGGCGTGCGCCAGCGGCAGCAGCGCCGGCGCGGCCAGCATCAAGCCCAGCGCGAACATGCCCGACACCCGCGCCAGCATGCGCAGGCCGTCGCCGCGGCCGCGCGCTGCGACCACGGCGATTTCGTGCACGCCATAGCAGCCGGCCAGGATCAGGCCGATGATCGATACCTGCGGATGGCCGCCGTACACGCACATGGCCGTCGCCGCCGCGCCCAGCGCCACAGGCCAGCGGCTGCGCGCATCGCGCATGCGGGCCAGCGCCCACAGCATCGCCGGCACCCAGGCCGCGGCGTGGACGATGCTCAGGTGGCCCAGATGGCCGACCATGAAGCCGCTGCCGGACACCACCAGCGCCGCCAGCAGCGCGCCCAGACGCGAGCCGGTCAGACGCAGCGCCAGACCGAACATGCCGAACGCGCAGATCGCGTAGCCCAGGATCACGAGCGCGTTATAGCTCGGACTTATCCAACGTAGCGGATACAGGACCTGCGACTGGATGTCGGAGACGACCGAATAGCCCGACAGCAGACTGCTGTTCCAGGTCTGGCCGATCGGAAGGTCGAAGAACGGCAGGTAGAACACCTCGCCGTCGCCGGGCGCCAGATAGAAGCCGCGGACGAGCACGGGCGCAAAATAGGCTACATAGAACGCGACGAAAAAGACGGCCAGCGCGATCCACGGCGTGGCCGTCGCAAGCAGTGTGCGCCGCTCGCCCGGCAGGTGCTGCATGTGCATCCCTTCTCCCTAGATCGTCTGTGCCACCGGCGACCCGGCTTACGGCAATTCGTGGTCCCAGCCGCCCGAGCGCATCAGCGCCAGCATCCGCTGGGCGGTGTCGCGCCAACCGGTGGTCCAGCTCAGCGAACCGGTCGAGGCATCGGCCGGCTCGCGCAGGCGCTGCGCCAACGCGGCCGCGTCGCCAGCCGGGAAATAACTGGCCTTGTCTCCGGCGATTTCGCGGAAAACACTGATGTCGCTGAGCAGCAACGGACAATGGTAACGTGCCGCCTCGATCAGCGGCAGGCCGAATCCCTCTGCATCGGAGGCCTGCACCACGCGTTCGGCGCGGGTATAGGCGTAGCTCAGATCGGCGTCGGACACGCCCTGCAACCAGAACAGCCGCTTGCCGTACTGCGGATGCGAGGCGATGCGCTGCGCCAGCGCGTCCACGTTCCAGCCCTTCTTGCCGATGATCACCAGGTGGCGCGGATCGCCGTGCGCCCATAGCCGGTCGAACGCATCGAGCGCAAGGTCGTGGCGCTTGCGCGGCTCGAGCGTGCCGACCATAAGCACCGCCTGCCGCTCGCCGCTCATCGCTTCGCGCATCGCCGGGCTGACCTCTTCGCCGGATCCGGCGCGGCCCTCGTCGATCTCGCCGCCCAGGTGGGCATGGCCAATCCTCAACCCCGGCCGGTGCTGCGCCTTGGTCTGGCGGATCCATACCCGCAGGTCATCGGCGGTAGCGCGCGAAACGCAGATCAGGCCATCGCAATGGGCGACCACATAACGCAGCCACTGTTCGAACACGCGCGGCATGAAGTCCACGCAATACTGCGGGAAGCGCAGCGGTATCAGATCGTGCACCAGCGCATAGACGCGACCGCCGTTGGCGTGGACGCGCTCGATGCTCGCGGTGAACCGCTCCGGGCGCTCCCAGGCCGAATCGAGCAGGAAGTAGGCATCGCCCAGCTCCGGCGCCAGCTCGCCGTTCGCGGCCATGCCGCGCACGCCGAGCTTGGACTGCAGATAGTCGGCATCGACCGGGATCAGTTGGCCTTGCTCGTCCACCGTGGTCGGAACGCAGCGGTAGCGCTCGCCTTCGCCCAGCGACAACTCGCGCGCCAGATTGCGCACGACCCGATGCACGCCGGTACCGTGATCGACATTGACGACCTCGCTGAGATCCACGAACACGCGCGGCGGCGCGTCCTCGGGAAAACGTTCCAGCGCATGCCGCACGGCCTGAAATTCGGATTCGACCGCCCCGCCGCCGAGCGCGAACGCATCGGTCAGGCGTCGCGCAAGTTCCTTGCCCGCGCGTTCGCGACGGCTGCGCATCGACAGCGCCACCGCACGTTCGTACTGCCCCGCCACCGCGAACGGCGAATGCGCGTGGGCGACATAAGCGCGCCCGGCCTCGGCCTGAGCGCGGCGCTGTGCGGGATCGGCCAGCCAGGCCGCCAGCCGGTCGGCGATCCGCGCCGGCTCGACCCGCGCGGCCACCTTGGCCACCGCGGTATCGGGCAACTCGGCGAAAGAGCCGTAATCGTTGACGATCACCGCCACGCCGTGGCTCATGCAGTCCAGCACCGACTTGGAGGTCTCGCCGCGGCTATGCTGGCGCAATTGGATCGCGATGTCCGCGGCGCGTTGGTACAACTCGTACTTTTCCGCGCTGACGAAGTCGGTGATCAGGATCCGCGCGCGCAGCGGATGCGCGGCGATCGCTTCGTTGATCGCGCGGCCGTAATCGTCGCCCGGCATACCGCCGACGAAAGCGAAACGCAGGTCGGCGCGCCCGGCCAGGCGCGGATCGGCCAGCGCCTGCAGGGTTTCCAGGTTGAGCTTGGTGTCGGCTATGAAGCCGAAAGTTACAACCAGAATCTCGTCGGCGCCGATGCCGAGCGCCTCGCGCGCACGCGCGCGCTCGGAATCGCTCTGCGCCGGCCGCGCGATCTGCGGCATCGCCGCGCGCAGCAACGGGCCGCGCCCGACTCCCGGAAAGAAGCGCTGGGCCATCTCGATCGCATGAGTGGAATGCACCACCACCGCGTCGGCGCGCTCGACGATGCGGCGCGAGGCCGGAAACGCGCGACGCGCGTCAAGCACGCCGTCGCGGTCGAGCAGCGCTACCGCGCCGCGGCCGTGCGAACGCTCAAGCTCCTGTGGGAACAGCCCGCTCGTGGCGCCGATCTCGTCCATGTTCGACAACATCGAGCTGAGAAAGAAATCGTGCAGCACCACCATGCCCGGCACTTGGTCGAGCAGCTCGACCATGTGTGCGTGGAACGGCGAATTGCCGAACTGATAGATGACCTGATCGTAGTTGGCTGCGTTCGCAGGCAGGCTGCGCCACGACAGCACCCGACCTGCGCTGGCCTGGTCGGATACCGCACTCAGTTCGGCGCTGGTGTAGATGTCCACGTCCATGCGCATGGTCAGCGCGGGCAGCAGCTCGGCGATGTAATCGGCGATGCCGGTCTGCTCCGGCCGCATCGGCGTCACCAGCGCAACCTTTAGCCGGCGTTCTACCGGCACGGTCGCGTCGCGGCGCGCGCGGCGCTCGACCGCTTGGCCCCAGGCCTCGCGGGTCAACTGCGCGGTGCGCTCCCAGGTGAACTCGCGCGCGCGCTGCGGGCCGGTTTCGCGCAGGCTGGCGCGCAATCCCTCGTCGCCAAGCACGCGCGCCAGGCATTGCGCGGAATCGGCCACCGAGGACGCGTCGAACAAGGCGTCCTTGCGTCCGACGACCTCCGGCAAGCTGGAGTTGTCCCCGGCGATGGCCGGCGCGCCGCAGGCCATCGCCTCCAGCACCGGCAGGCCGAAGCCTTCGTACAGCGACGGGAAGAAGAAAACGTCGCAGGCGCGGAACAACTGCTTGAGCGCGCGATCGCTGATGCGACCGGTGATGACCACGTCCTCGGCGCTCAGGCCGGCTTGTGCGGCTGCCTGGCGTACCGCGCGCTCGTCGCCGACCTGATTGAGCACGAGCTGCACGCTGCGGCGCTGCGCCTTGGGCACCGCGGCGAAGGATTCGACCGCGCCGCGCAGGTTCTTGCGCACGTCGCCGTTGCCGGTGTAAAGCACGAACCGATCGCGGATGCCGAACTGATGTCTGACCGCCGCGCCCTGATCGGCCGCGGGCGCTTCGAAGAAGTGCTCGTCAACGCCGGCGTAGATCACCGCCAGCTTTTCCTCGGGAATGCCCAACAGCCGGATCGCATCGGCCTTGGTCGCCTCGGAGATGCACAGGATCACGTCGAACTGGCAAAGATCCAACAGCTTGCGCCGGTACCACCAGCGCTGGTCGGCGTTGGACAGATACAGCTGCGGAAACAGTTCCGGAATCAGGTCGTACAACGTCACCGAACTCACCGTGCCGGGCATCTGCGCCAGTTGGCCCAGCCCGCCGGCGTGCTCTATGTAACCTTCGAACAAGCTGTTGACGTGGATCAGGTCGGACGAGACGGCGCTGTAGCGTTGGCGGATCAACGCTTCGGCAGCCGGCCGCAGCGTGTCTTCCGGCCCGTGCGCGCGGGTCGGTCCGGGATAGGCGTAGCCGAGCAGGCCGGCATAACCCCCAACCGGCTCCAGTTCGCGATGGATATCGCCGATCGTCGCGGGATAGGTCTTGTCGACGCCGAGCAGATACTCGTCCTGCTCGCGCCGGCCGGCCAACAACGCCTTGGTCAACCCCATGGCGTACCGGCCGATGCCGCGGAAACGCGACTCAGTCTGGCACGCCTGCAGATCGATGGTGATTCGCATCCTCGAGCTTCCCTTCCTGACCGGCTTACTTGCGCAGGCGACGCAGATCGGCGTCCACCATCATCGTGATCAGTTCCTGCAGGCTGGTCTTGGGCGCCCAGCCCAATTTGGCGCGCGCCTTGGCCGGGTTTCCGAGCAGTACGTCGACTTCCGCCGGACGGAAGAAATTCGGGTCGATCACCAGGTGGTCTTCGACCTTCAGGCCGACGTGGCCGAAGGCGATCTCGCACATGTCGCGCACCGTCGTGGTCTGGCCGGTGGCGACCACGTAGTCGTCGGCTTCTGCCTGCTGGGTCATCAGCCACATCGCCTCGACGTAGTCGCCGGCGAAGCCCCAGTCGCGCTTGGCGTCGACGTTGCCCAGGCGCAGCTCCTTCTGCTGCCCCAGCTTGATCCGGGCGACCGCGTCGGTGACCTTGCGGGTGACGAACTCGATGCCGCGCAGCGGCGATTCGTGGTTGAACAAGATGCCGCTGGAGGCGTGGATCTTGAAGCTCTCGCGGTAATTGACCGTGGCCCAATGCGCCATCAGCTTGGCCACGCCATAGGGGCTGCGCGGGTAGAACGGAGTTTTCTCGTCCTGCATTTCCGCCTGGATCAGGCCGAACATCTCGCTGGTCGAAGCCTGGTAGAAGTGCGCCTGCGGATTGACGATGCGCACCGCTTCCAAAACGTTGAGCGCACCGACGCCGTCGACCTGCGCGGTCAGCAGCGGCTGCTGCCAGGAGCTGCCGACGAAGCTCTGCGCGCCCAGGTTGTAGACCTCGTCGGCCTTGGAGGCCTGCATCGCGCGGATCATCGACGACAGGTCGGTCAGGTCGCCGTCGAGCAGGCGCACCTCGCCTTCGATGCCGAGCTCGCGCAGGCGCCACAAGGTATCGGTGCTGCGCCGCGCCAGCACGCCGTTCACCTCGTACCCCTTGTCGAGCAGCAGCTTGGAAAGGTACGCGCCGTCCTGGCCGGTGATGCCGGTGATGAGTGCTGCCTTGTTATTGCTCATGTTTTGCCCTTGCTTCTTCAAGTATGTCGAGGAGGGTTGCGTTCATCGCGATGGTGGGCGCCCAGCCCGTATCGCGCAGCAGCTCGGCTGAATCGGCGGCCATCCGGCGCTGCTCGGCCGGGCGCAGCCTGGCCGCGTCCTGGTGGATCCGCGGGTCGATCTTCGCCAGCGCGCACAGTTCGGCCAGCAGGTCGCGGACCCGCCGCTCGATGCCCGAGCCGATCACGTAGGTGGCCCCGGAACGGCCGCGGCCGAGCATCGCCGCGTAGGCGGCGACCACGTCGCGCACGTCGGTGAAGTCGCGGGTGACGTCGATATCGCCGGCTTCGATCACCGCGGGCTGGCGCCCGCGCTCGATCGCCACCACCTGCGCGGCCAGCGCGGGCAGCACGAAGCGTTCGTCCTGGCCCGGGCCGACGTGGTTGAACGGACGCGCGATCATCACGTCCAGGCCT
This sequence comes from Lysobacter enzymogenes, assembly GCF_017168095.1. GTDB lineage: Bacteria > Pseudomonadota > Gammaproteobacteria > Xanthomonadales > Xanthomonadaceae > Lysobacter > Lysobacter enzymogenes_D. The sequence continues at coordinate 36,352 of NZ_LXSD01000448.1, forward strand.
TCCGAGCGGCTCCATTGCAGGCACAGCTCTTCGGCCGAAATCTTGCTGACGGCGTAGGGATTGCGCGGCTGCGGCCGATAGTCCTCGTTCACCGGCAGCGCCTCTTCGGGCACGCGGCCGTAGACGTCGCCGCTGCTGACGAACACCATGCGCCCGGCGAAACCGCCGCGGGTCAGCGAGCGCACCAGGTTCAGCGTGCCCAGCACGTTGATCTCGAACGTCTCGCGCGGATTCTCGAACGAGCGCGGCACGAAGCTCTGCGCGGCCAGGTGCAGGACCGCGTCGGGGCGCGCCTCGGCGACGACGCGCTGCACCGCCGCTTCGTCGCGGATGTCCCAGCCCGACGGCGTCGCCACGAATTCCCAGTCCGCCAGCGCGCCGCCCGGCGCGCAGGCCGCGCGAACGTGGCCGCCGACGAATCCGCTGCCGCCGGTGACCAACAGCCGCCGCGTCGCAGCGGTCATGCGCGCCTCCCGATCACGGCGTAGTCAGGCGCGTTGCGCTGTTGCTGCAGCAGGAAATTGATCGCGATCGCGCCCGGCACGTCGTCGCCGACGAGTTCCGGCGCGTACAGATCTCGCGCGATGGTCCAGCGCTTGATCTCCACGTCGCCGAATCCGCGCGCGCCCACCAGCCATTGCAGGGTCTGCGGCGGCAGCGGATTGCGGTGGGTCGGGTCGTTGTAGAAGTAAAGCGCCGCGACCTGGATGTTCTCGGGATTCGGCGTCTCCAACGCGATCACGCCGCCCGGGACCAGCACCCGCGCGCACTCGTCGAGCAGTTCGACCAGCACCGTGAACGGCAGGTGCTCGGCGATGTGCATGCCGGTGACCGCGCCGAACGAAGCGTCCGGGAGCTTGCGGATCTCCTCGAGCACGTCGCCCTCGATCACCTTCAGCCCGCGCGAACGGCAGCGTTCGAGGAAGGTGGTGTTGGAGTCGATGCCGGTACCCATCATGCCGTGCTCGCCCAGCAGCGCCAGCCAGTCGCCGTCGCCGCAACCCAGGTCCAGGACCGGCGCCTGCGCGCCGCCCACCCCGGCCTGCTTGAGAATTTCGATGTACGGCATGGCCCGCTCCCTGATCAGCTCGATCGGCCCTCGGAAGGCCTTTTCGAATTCGACGTAGAGCGGATCCAGCGAGCGTTCGAACGCGTGCTGGCGCTTCTTGACCCTCTCGCCGTCGCCGAGTGTAGATTCCAGGCGTGCGATACGGCCGTGAAGCTCGCTGGTGGCGGCGGACAGCATCGCGTCCAGCTCGTCGGCCTGGCGGGTGCGGTTGGCGTCGACGCTGTCGATGCGCTGCTGCACCGAGCCCAGCCGGAACGCCCCGTGCAGCCAGCCGATCACCGGCCCGATCAGGCGCCGGCGGCGCCATTTGCTCAAGGTGAACGGGACCAGCAGGCCGTCGACGTGGACCCCACGCGAGCGCCCCTCGGCCGACCAGCGAAGATCGCCGAGCACGCCGACTTTGCTGATGGCGCCGGCGCGCAGCTGCGCCAGGCGGGTGCTCAGGCCGTGTTCGTCGGCCGGGCGGCGCAGGATCGCGAGGTAGGCGTTCTCGACGAAGGTGCGATCCGAGAAGGCCAGCAGCTCGGCGAGCACATAGGATTCCTTGATCTCCAGGCTCCGCTCGGCGCGGCGCCCGCCCTCGTCGAAACGCACCAGGCCCGCAGCACCCGACCGCGGCGCCCCCGCGGCGCGGTCCTGCAGCCCTTCGCGCACTTCGCGCATGATCGAATCGGCATCTAACTTCACACTGAACCCCTTTCTGGAGCGCTGCCGGCACTGCACCCGCATCGTTGGCGAGCGCTCACCGCGCGCATTCGTTTTCCGTCAGGCCTGCGGCACCGCGGCCTGGACGCGCCGCGAGCCATCGGCTCCGAACTGCTGTATGCCGATCCTCGGCGGTAGGTAGGCGACGCCCGCGAACTTGACCTTGTCGGCATTGGCCACGGTGAACACCAGGGCCAGATCCTTCCACTGGTAGTTGTTGACCAGGTGGGTTTCCGAGCTGTGCAAGGCCAACGACACCGAGTAGGTGCCGGCACCTACGTCCATCGAGAAAGCGGCGTCGAACTGGACAAGCTCGCCGGCGCGCACCTCGCGCAGTTCCTGCCCGGTGTAATGGGTGTTGGTGCCGAACACCGCCTGCCCCAGGCGGTCGCGCAGCATGTAGCCGAATACCAGCCCGTCGATGTCCCGGTGCGCGCGCGCGCGCACCCGCAGGGTGACCGGCGCGCCGACCGAGAGGTATTCGACTTCGTTGCCCGCCGCGTCGAGCAACTGCACCGACTCGAACGCCGCCTCGCCGGTGCCCGACTGGGTGGCGACGAATTTTTCCTGGCGCTCGACGTTGATCGTGGAGTTCTCCTTCTCCGCGATCAGCGCGTTGTAGTAGTCGAAGATCTCCTGCGGATTGCCGTCCAGCAGCACCCGCCCGCGCTCGAGCAGGATCGCCCGGTCGCACATCGACTGGATCGCCGCCGCGTCGTGGGAAACGATCAACAGCGTGGTGCCGGCGTTGCGGTACTCGCGGATGCGCTGGAAGCTCTTGTGGATGAAGTAGGCGTCGCCCACCGCCAGCGCTTCGTCGACGATCAACAGGTCCGGGCGCACCGCGGTGGCGACGCTGAAGGCCACGCGCATCTGCATGCCGCTGGAGTAGGTGCGCACCGGCTGGTCGAAGTATTCGCCGATCTCGGCGAAGCTCTCGATTTCGGGCATCAGCTGCGCGATCGAGGCCTGGTCGTGGCCCATCAGGCCGGCGGAGTGGAAGGCGTTCTGGCGTCCGGTCAAATCCAGGTTGAAGCCCATGCCCAGTTCGAGGATCGCCGCGACCCGGCCGCGCGAGGTCACGCTGCCCTCGGTGGGCCGCGCGGTGCCGGTGATCAGCTTCAGCAGCGTGCTCTTGCCGGCGCCGTTCTGGCCGACGATGCCCACGCTCTCGCCGGCGTTGACGCTGAAGTCCACGTGCCGCAGCACCCAGTGCTCCTCGGCCGCGGCCACCGGAACGCCGAGCCAGGACAGCACCCGCAGCCATTCGCTGCCCCAGCGCCGGTAGGCCTTGCCCAACGCACGCACATGCAGTTCGCCGCTCATAGCACGTCCACCATTTCCGGGCTGGCCTTGCGGAACAGGAACAGCGCCAGGATCGCCACGCCGACCGCCACCAGCGCCATCCAGCCCAGTTCGGTCCACAGCGGCGGCTTGTTGAACACCAGTACGTTCTGGTAACTGGTCACCAGCGGGTACAACGGATTGAGCTTGAACCAGGCCTGGTAGGCCTGCGGCAGCACGGTGATGCTGTAGACCACCGGCGTCAGCCAGAACAGCGCCTGCAGGATCACCGGCACCACCTGGCCGACATCGCGCATGAATACGTTGAACACGCCCAGCACCAGCCCCAGCGCCATCGCCAGCAGCAGGTTCAGCGCGATCAGCACCGGCAGCCACAGCGCTTCCGCGCCCGGGTAATGGCCCAGCGCCGCGAACACCGCGAACACCGCCGCCAGCAGCAGCAGGTTGTTGACCAGCAAGGTGCCCGCGGCGATCAGCGGCAGGCAGATTCGCGGGAACGCCATCTTCTTCATCAGGTTGCCGCTGTCGACGAACAAGGTCAGGCAGCGGCCGATGGTTTCGGCGAACAGGTTCCAGCTCATCATCCCGGCCATCAGGTACAGCGCGTAGGCGTACTTGTTGTCGATGCCCGGCAGTTTCGCCGCCAGCACTTCCGACAGGATCAGGGCGAAGATCAGCACCTGCATCAGCGGATGGATCACCATCCACAGGCCGCCGAGCTTGCTGCGGATGAAGCGCACGCGCAGCTCGTTGCGCACCGAGGAGGCAATGAAGTAGCGGTATCGCCAGATGGCGAGGAAGAGTTCACGCATAAGAGCCACCCGTGATGTAACCGGAGTAAACGATCGCGCGCGCAGCACACTGCAAGGTCGCCGGCGTCATGGTTGCGCTCCATCGGCGCTCGCGCCGCGCGCGGTTGCGGGCGGCGCGTCCAGGCGCTGCGCCAGCAACGAGGCCGCCAGCGCCGGGCTCAGCCGCTGTTCGATGTCGCGCTTGGCGCGCGCGCCGAGCTCGCGCGCGAACTGCGGCGAACCGGCGAGCTTGCGCATGTGCGCCGCCGCCTCGTCCACGTTCGCCTCGGCCCAGTGCGCGCCCTGCGGATGCGGGTACTCGCCCTCGCCCACCGGCACCAGCCGGTAGCCGACCAGGCAGCTGTTGTCGGCGTCCATGAAATCCAGGTTGCCCGACCAGGCGGTGCCGATGATCGGCTTGCCCATCGCCATGCACTCGGCCAGGCCCAGGCCGAAGCCTTCGGCGCGGTGCAGCGACACGTAGACGTCGGCGCAGCGCTGCAGCGCGCACACGTGGGCGCGGTCGATGACCTCGTCGCGCACCACGATGCGCGGATCCTGCGCGCTGGCGGTCAGCAGGCGCAGGAACTTGTCCGGATGGCGATGCGCGTTGCTGGTCTTGACCATCAGCCGCACGTTGTCGCCGGCGTCCGGGAACGCGCGCCGGAACGCTTCGATGACCGCGAACGGATTCTTGCGGTCCACCCACGAATTGAAATCGAAGCTGCACAGGAACACGAAGGCGTCCTCGGGCAGGCCGAAATCGCTGCGCTGCAGGCCGCTGTCGGGCACCGGGCTCAGCGGCAGCGGCACCCGGAACACCGGCTTGTCGGTGACGCGTTCGAAGGCTTCCTTGACGAACTCGGAGGCGACCATGATCTCGTCGACCAGGTCGATCGACTCCAGCCAGTCGTGCGGAATGTCCTGCAGCTCCCAGAACCAGCACGCGATCAGGCGCTTGCCGCGCAAGCGCTCGGCGCCGATGTGCGCCAGCGCGGGCTGGAGGTAATCGGGATTGACGAACACGATGCTGGTCGGATGCGGCGTGCCCTCGCCGATATGGGCATCGACGCTGCGGTCGTCGACGCCGTGCGGAATGGCGATGGACACGTCGAACAACGCGACCGGATAGCCGGCGCCGATCAGCGCGCGCGCATACATGCGCGCGCTCTCGGCCAGACCGAACTGGCCGCGCAGATAGCCCAGGATGTTGACCCCGGCGCCGGCGACGGCCGCCGGCGCCGCGGCGGCCGCGGCGGCGAGCGGCGGAATCGGCCG
>NZ_LXSD01000449.1:0-276 GCF_017168095.1 Lysobacter enzymogenes
CCGGAGGGCATGGGCGCGGCGACCGCATCGGCCGCTGCGTCGTGCGCGCTCGAGGCCGTCGGCGCCGCGGCCGGCATGGCCGGCATGGCCCGATCCTCGGCGATCTGCGCCTCGCTCAGCGCTTGCGGCGCCTTGTCCAGCGGCCGCAGCTGCCAGGCCACGCCGACGGCGAGGCACAGCGAGGCGGCCACGCCGATCCAGGCCGGCCAGCGGGATTTCCTCGGCCTTGCGCGCGCGGCGACGGGCGGCGGCGCGGCCTGGGCCGCCGTCGGCGCG
>NZ_LXSD01000450.1:0-6470 GCF_017168095.1 Lysobacter enzymogenes
CTGCAGACCGCCGCGGTGTTCGCCTTCGGCCACGGCATCGCCCTGGCCGCGCTGGCGCCGCCGGCGCGGCGCGCCGCGACGCGCGGTTTGCTGGCCGCGTTGCTGCTCGGCGCGATCGTGTTCGCCGGCGGACTGGCCGCGGCGCACTTCTTCGGCGCCTCGACCCGGTGGGTGCCTTACGGCGGCAGCCTGATGATCCTGGCGTGGCTGGGCTACGCCGTCGACGCGGTGCGGCGCTGATATGCCGCGCCACGTCCGCGGGTTCGACGCGCAGGCCGCGCACGCGCATCTGAGCCGCGCCTGCCGGCGGCTCGGCGCGTGGATGAAGCGGGTCGACCGGCTCGAGAACGGCCCGATCCCGAACGATCCGCGCTGGCGCGGCCGTTTCGATCCGGTCGACGCGCTGGCGCGCGCGATCTTGTTCCAGCAGCTCAGCGGCAAGGCCGCCTCGACGATCGTCGGGCGGGTGGAAGCCGCGATCGGCAGCGCGCGCCTGCACCACGACACCCTGGGCCGCTGCGACGACGCGACCTTGCGCGCCTGCGGCGTGTCCGGCAACAAGCTGCTGGCGCTGCGCGACCTCGCCGCGCGCGAGGCCCGCGGCGAGATTCCCGATCTGCGCGCGATGGCGCACATGGACAACGACGCCATCGTCGCCGCGTTGGTGCCGATCCGCGGCATCGGCCGCTGGACGGTGGAGATGATGCTGATGTTCCGCCTCGGCCGGCCCGACATCCTGCCGGTGGACGACCTGGGCATCCGCAAGGGCGCGCAGTACGTCGACACGCTCGAGGCGATGCCGGCGCCGAAGGTTCTGGCGCAGATCGGCGAGCGCTGGGGGCCGTACCGCACCTACGCCAGCCTGTACCTGTGGCGGATCGCCGATATCGCCGAAGGGGCGGCCAAGCCGGTGAATCGCTCGCAGGGGTAAGCGCTTGCGGCGGTCGCGCTTGCGGCGCGATCCGGTGGCTGCGCGGTCGCGACTTGCGTCGCTCCTGCAGGGGCTCCGGCCGGTTTCGTTTCAGACTGTAGGAGCTGCGCGAGCTGCGACCGCGAAAGCGCAGCTACGACGCAACTTTCGCTGTGGGGTCGACTGGCGCGGTCGCGACTTGCGTCGCTCCTACAGGGTCTCCGGCCGGTTTCGTTTCAGGCTGTAGGAGCTGCGCGAGCTGCGACCGCGAAAGCGCAGCTGCGGCGCAACTTTCGCTGTGGGGTCGATTGGCGCGGTCGCGACTTGCGTCGCTCCTAGAGGGGCTCCGGCGGGCTTCGTTTCGGGCTGTAGGAGCTGCGCGAGCTGCGACCGCGAAAGCGCAGCTACGGCGTAACGTTCGCTGTGGGTCGATTGGCGCGGTCGCGACTTGCGTCGCTCCTACAGGGGGCTCCGGCTGGTTTCGTTTCGGGCTGTAGGAGCTGCGCGAGCTGCGACCGCGAAAGCGCAGTTACGACGAAACTTTCGCTGTGGATCGTTTGGCGCGGTCGCGACTTGCGTCGCTCCTACAGCGGCTCCGGCCGGTTTCGTTTCAGACTGTAGGAGCTGCGCGAGCTGCGACTGCGAAAGCGCAGCTGCGGCGCAACTTTCGTTGCGGACGATTGGCGCAGCGAGGGCGCGCGCGGTTCCGCCAACCCATTCCGTTACGCGCCGACTGCATCGAGTATCAGCGACACCGGCTGGCCGGTGACCGGATGCACTGGCTCCTCCAGTTCGCGCAACGTCAACCCACTTTCGCGCACGACCTTCAACCAGCTGCCCAGGGTGCGGAAGTACCACGGCGCCGGTTCGCCGAAGGCGCCGTCGCAGCCGGCCCAGCTGCCGTCGCGCCAGCCGTCGATGTAGGGCGCGTCGCCGCAGGCGCTCGACGGGTGCAGGGTCTGGATCAGTACGTGGCCGCCGTCGCGCAGCAGCGCGGGCAGCGCGCTCAGCAGCGCGTCGACCGCGGCGCCGCCGAGCAGGGAGAAGTTGCACACGATCAGGTCGTAGCGCGCGTTCAAGGCGCCGGCGGCGATGGTTTCGTAGCTGAGCCGGGCGTAGCGCTGCGGCGGCGCATCGGGATCGGCTTGGCGCGCGGCGTCGATGAGTTCGCCGATCGCGTCGATGCCGTCGGCGGCGATGCCGCGGTCGCGCAGGGCGCGGGTCAGCCAGCCTTCGCCGCAGCCCAGGTCGAGCGCGTCGCGCGGGCGCAGGCGCACGGCGGCGTCGAGGATGGCGCGGTCGGTGACCAAACGACGGCTTTCGATGGCCTGGGCGCGCACCGTCTGCGTCCATGGCGCGGCGTTCTCGCGCCAGGCGTCGAGTATGCGCGCGTCGCTGTGGCGCGTGGTTTCGTCTGCGCTCATCGTTGGCAGCGGTCCATGCAGACGAATCCGGCGCTCATCGCGCTGCGCCGTCCGCGCCAGCGAGCCGCGGATCCACCGCGGCATTGCGGCCGGCTTCGGCGCAGCCGACCGCGAGAGCGCTCATCGCCGCACGCCGGCCGATTCCGTCGCGCGCCGGCTCATGCCGGCGAATGACGCCAATGCCACGGCTCATAGACGATGCCGTGCGGGTTGTCGCGCGGATAGCTCATCGCGAAGCCGTAGCCGCCGGCGCGCTCGCGCAGCCAGGCGAAGGCGGGCGTGAGTTCGAAGGACTCTTCCGCCGGCGGCTCGCCCGGCGCGCCGATGTCCAGCGCCAGCCCGCTGTGGTGCTCGCTGTAGCCGGGCGCGGCGTTGACGGTGAGGATGTCGTCGATGCGCAGCCCGCGCGCGAGCTTGCGTTCGAAGATGCCCAGTTGGTAATCGTGGCTGCGGTAGCCGGAGATCGCTTCGAGCACGAGGCCGTCGCGCCGCGCCGCGTCGCGCAGGTGGGTCCAGGCGCGCGCGGCGGCCGGGTGCAGCCACAGCGGGCGGCGGTAGCGGTCGAAGCCGGCCAGGGCGAGGCGGTCGGGTTCGGCGATCAGGGCCAGGCCGGTGCGCGCTTCATAGCCGTGGGCGTCCAGGCCGAGCGCGTCGAGGCGTTCTTCCAGGCGGCCGAGCGGCAGTTCGGCGACCCGCACCAGACCTTCGCGGCGGTACTCGACGCTGCGTTCGAGCGCGTCCAGCGCGGCGTCGATGCCGTCCTCGCGCATCAGCCGGTGCACCAGCGGCAGCACGCCTTCGGGCAGGTCGGCGGCGAGGAAGCGGCCGTCGCGCTTGCGCCGCAGCACGTGGCGCGCGCGCGCCAGGGCGCGGGCGTCGGCGTTGCTGCGCGCGCGCAGCAGGCCGCCGGGCCACAGTTCGATGTCGGGGGTGTTGATCAGGACGTGGCCGGGTCCGCGCATGCGCGCAGGGTAGCGCGCGGGGGGCGGGGTGCCAACCGCGGGGCGGCGAGGTTTTGCCGTTTGCGGGGGCGAGCGCGCTGTTGGCTGCGGGCGCGTGCGGCGGCACCGCGACCGGTCGCTTCGCGGTCGCAGCTCGCGCAGCTCCTACAGCCTGAAACGAAACCCGCCGGAGCCCTTGTAGGAGCGACGCAAGTCGCGACCGCGCCAACCGGCCCACAGCGAACGTTTCGCCGTAGCCGCGCTTTCGCGGTCGCAGCTCGCGCAGCTCCTACAGCCTGAAACGAAACCGGCCGGAGCCCCTGTAGGAGCGACGCAAGTCGCGACCGCGCCAACCGACCCACCGCGAACGTTTCGTCGTAGCCGCGCTTTCGCAGTTGCAGCTTACGCCGCTCCCGCAGCGGGCCCGGGCGGGTGTCGATCAGGCGGGGCGCTTGAAGTACAGGCGGGTGCCGAGCACGCCGGGGTCGTGTTCCACCGCGACCAGTTCCCAGCCCTGCGCGCCCTGGCGGTCGAGCTCTTCCTGGATGCGTTCGCGCATCGGCGCTTCGAACAGTTTGTAGGTCAGTTCGATGACGAGGTGCATCCACGGCTGGCTCATGCGTCTTCCTCGGGGGCGGCGGGGGGCGGCTCCTGGCGCGGCAGGCGGCCGTTGCGGCGCAGGGCGTCGCGCAGCACATATTCGATCTGGGCGTTGAGCGAGCGCAACTCGTCGTCGGCCCAGCGCTGCGCGGCGGCGAGCACCTCGGCGCTGATGCGCAGCGGATAGGCCTTCTTCTCGCTCACCGCCGGCCGGTCCGCTGGTCGTCGCGCGGCGCCAGGTAGTCGCGCTTGAGCCTGGCCATGGTCACGATCATTGCCACCGCCACGCCGTTGACCGCGACCAGCAGCGCGATGGTCACCCACATCGTGCGGGTCTGGTCGCCGTGGCTCCAGTAGAAGCCCAGCGCGGCCAGGAACATCGAGATCGCCACCATCGCCAGCTGCTTGCTGAAGCGCGAGGCGGCCGCGGCCGGATCGCGCAGGCGCGCGGGGTCCAGGCCGTTGATCAGTTGCAGGTTGCCGCGCGCGACCAGCACCGCGGCGACCAGGATCGGCACGCCGCTGATCAACATCACCGCCGGCAGCATGAATTCGTTGCTGGGCATGTTCATCGCGCGCTCCTCAGTACAGGCTGCCGGTGTTGACGATCGGCTGAGTGCCGCGCTCGCCGCACAGCACCACCAGCAGGTTGCTGACCATCTGCGCCTTGCGCTCCTCGTCGAGCTGGACCACGCCGTTCTTCTGCAGCTCGGCCAGGGCCATTTCGACCATGCCGACCGCGCCGGCGACGATGCGGGTGCGCGCGGCGATCACCGCGTTGGCCTGCTGGCGCTGCAGCATCGCCTGGGCGATTTCCGGCGCGTAGGCGAGGTGGCTGATGCGCGCGTCGGAGACGTTGACGCCGGCGTCGGCCAGGCGCTCCTGCAGCTCTTCCTTCAGGTGCTGCGAAATCTCGTTGGCGTGGCTGCGCAGCGACAACTGGCCGTCCTCGTGCTGGTCGTAGGGATAGCTGGTGGCCATCGCCCGCAGCGCCGATTCGGACTGGATGTGGACGAAGGTTTCATAGTCGTCGACGTTGTAGACCGCCTCGGCCGAATCGACCACCTGCCAGACGATCACCGCGGCGATCTCGATCGGGCTGCCGTCGAGTTCGTTGACCTTGAGCTTGCCGCTCTCGAAGTTGCGCACGCGCTGGCTGACCTTGCGCTTGGCGTAGAGCGGGTTGTTCCAGCGCAGGCCGTTGTCCTTGACCGTGCCGACGTACTTGCCGAACAGGCTCAGCACCGCGGCCTGGTTGGGCTCGACCATGTACAGGCCGAACAGGCAGAACACCGCGAGCAGGCCGGCCAGGACCGCGAGCACGGTGATGGCGCCGGGCCCGGCGGCGGCGCTGGCGAGGAAGACGTAGCCGCAGCCGGCCGCGACCAGCAGCAGGGCGAGCAGGACCGGAATGCCGGGGAGGGACTGGGAGGGGTTCTCTTTCATGGCGACTCGTCCTTGGGGTTCTGGGCGATAGTGATATCAGATTGATATCAGATCGTCAGCTGCCGTTGGTCGGCCGAAAGCTTGCCGCGTGGCGGCCCGAAGCCCCTGTAGGAGCGGCGCAAGCCGCGACTGCGGGGTGTCCGCTCGCGTCGGGGCTTTCGGCGCAGGCGAGGTGTCGCGGTCGCGGCTCGCGCCGCTCCTACAGGAGGGAAGCCGGTTGGCGCGCAGGCTCGCCGCTTACGGGGCGATGCGGTACAGCGGCGCGGGGATGAACTCGCCGGTGGCGTAGAGGAAGCGGCCGTCGGCGGACCAGCCCAGGGCTTCGGCCTGCGGCAGCCACGGCAGTTCGCTGACCCGCGGCGGGCCAGCTACGGCCTGGGCCCAGTCCTGTTGCGGCTGGCGCGGGTACAGCAGCAGGTAGCGGTAGGTCATCACCGCCAGGGTGCGGCCGTCGGGCGAGACGTCGGCGGCGGTGACCTGGCCCTGGATCCTGGCCCGGAACGGGTTGGACTGGCGCAGTTGCGCGTCCGGCGCGGGAATGCCCGCCAGCGCGCCGAGCTTGCTCGCGGTCTGCAGCGCGTTGCCGGCCGGCATCAGCGGCAGCGCGAACAGCTCCGGCGGCTGGCGCTTCTTGGAGATCAGCAGGATCTGCTTGCGCGCGACGTCCACCGCCACCGCCTCGCAGTCGCGCGCGCCGTCGGGCCAGCGGAAGGCGATCGACCAGGCCGGCTTGAGCCGCGCGTTCTCGATCCGCTCGGGCTCTTCGATGATGTGTAGCTGCAGGCTGCGGCGCAGGCCGCCGTTGTCGCCGGTGTCGGCGATCAGCAGGTAATGGCGGCCGTCGAGCTCGAAGGCGGCCATGTCCTCCCAGTCGGTCTTGATCGCGCCTTCGATGCGCAAGGTGGCCAGGCGGTCGCCGTTCTCGGCCACCGCGAACAGGCGCTCGGGGTTGCCGCCGTCGTCGTGCATCCACAGCACGCCCGGGTGCCGGCGCGAGGCGGCCAGGCCGCTGATTTCCGACAGCTGCGGATCGAGCAGCAGCCCGGTCAGTTCGCTGCTACCCGGCGCCTGCGGCTGGGCGCGGTGCGCGCGCCACAGCGCCGACCCGCCCGCCAGTATGGCGGCGACCAGCGCGCCGGCGGCCAGCCA
>NZ_LXSD01000451.1:0-6374 GCF_017168095.1 Lysobacter enzymogenes
TGCCGGCGCGGGCGAAGCGCCAGCGCGGCGCCGATGCGATCGCCGCGACTGCGGGCGTCGGCGCCGGTGCGGACGCGGCCTCGTCGGCGCTGGAGACGCCGGCTTCCGGCAGATCCATCCAATGCCGCTCGCGCGCGAACGCATAGCCCGGCAGCGACACCATGCGCGGCGCGGCATCGGGCCACAGCCGCTGCCACGGCACCGCCACGCCGTGCGCCCACAGCTGTGCGGCCGCGCTCCAGTCGCCGTCGGCGCGGCCTTGCTGCAACGCCAGCGCGGCCATGTCGGCGCCGATCACGCCGCTGAGCGGGTGCGCGCGGTCGTCGGCGGCATCGCCGCGGTACAGGCCTTCGCGCTGCAGGCCGGTCCGCGCCGCCGCGTGGTCCTCGCTGGCGGCGTAGCGGCGCAGCAGCGCTGCGGCCTGTGCCGCGTCGGCGGCGGCGAAGGCCAGGCGGTGGCGCATCGCTTCGCGGCCGCATTGCAGGGTGCGCGCAACCGCATCCAGCGCCGGCGCGGATTCGCGCTCCAGGAACGCGGCGAGTTCGGCGGCGGCCGCGCACAGGCGTTCGCCATCGCGCGCCGACAGCACCAGCAACTGCGCGGCGGCCGCGGCCGCGGGAACGTGCTGCTCGAGATGTTCCTCGACCAGCAAATGCACATTGACGCCGCTGTCGGCGAACGAGCTCAGGCCCGCGCGCACCGGCGTGCCCGGCGCACGGCGGATCTCGTCGAAACCGATCCGGCGTTCGGCCAGATACAGCGGATGCGCCGCGTCGTCGAGATCGATGAAGCTGCTCGGACGCTGGCGGGTGATGGTCGGCGGAAACGCGCGATGGTGCATCGACAGCGCCAGCTTGATCAGCCCGGCGACGCCGTTGGCCGGCTCCAGATGGCCGATATTGCCCTTGAGGCTGCCCAGCGCGCAGGTCTTGCCCGCCGGCGCCGCCGCGAACACCTGGCGCAGGCCTTCGAACTCGAACGAATCGGCCCACTTCTTGGCGTAGCCGTTGAGCTCGACGTAATCGATCTGCGCCGGGCTCAGCCCGGCCTGGGCGTAGCAACCGCCGACCGCATCGGCGATGGCGTCGAACTTCACTTCCGACAGCGAGGCGCCGCGGCCGCGGTTGCGCAGCCGGCTGGCCTTGATGGTGGCGTAGATGCGGTCGCCGTCGGCGCGGGCGCGGTCCAGGCGCTTGAGCACCACCACGCCCACGCCCTCGCCGCGGGTGAAACCGTTGGCGCCGTCGTCGAAGACCGCGCAGCGACCGTCCGGCGACAGCAGGCCGTATTGCGACGCGGTGACGTAATCGTCGCCGAACAGATGCAGGCAGGCCGCGCCGGCAAGCGCCAGCTCGCTTTCGCCGTCGATCAGCGAACGGCAGGCGCGATGGATCGCCAGCGCGGAGGACGCACAGTTGACGTTGACCGATTCGCTGGGGCCGCGCAGGTCGAACAGATACGACAGGCGGTTGGCGAGGTAATAGCTCGGGCTCGACGAACTGCAGACCAGGCCCGGCAGGCGCTCCATGTTGCGGCGCAGGTACTGCTCGTACTCGGCGTATTCGTAGCCGACGAACACGCCGGTGGCGCTGCCGGCCAGCCGGGCCGGGTCGATGCCGGCGTCCTGCATCGCGCGGTAAGCCTCCTGCAGCAGCAAGCGCTCCTGAGGATCGATCAACCGAGCTTCCCGCGCGCTCAGGCCGAAGAAAGCGGCGTCGAAGCGGTCGGCGTCCTCGATCAGCGCGCCCCATTTGGAGACGCTCTTGCCCGGCGCGGGCCGCTCGGCGTAGATCGCGCGCCAGTCCCAGCGCTCGGCCGGGATCTCGCGGATGCTGTTGCGGCCGGCGATCAGGTTGTCCCAGAACGCCGCCGCGTCGGGCGCGTCGGGGAAGCGGCAGCTCAGGCCGACGATGGCGACTTCGCCGGCGCCTGCGACGGCCTGGGCGGCCGGTTGCGCGGTGTGTTGCGGCAAGCGCGGCAGCCAGTGGTCGAGATGGTGCTCGACCATTTCATCGACGATCTGGTCGAGCGTATCGAAGCGGCGCCCGGTCAGGTCGATGGCGTGGCGCTGCTTGACCGAATCGAGCAAGGCGCGCAGCGGATCGGCCGCCGCCGCGGTTTCGGCGGCGCGCGGCGTTGCGGTCTCGCTGACGCGCGGCGCTGCGGCGGCCGGCGCGGCGGCGGCCGGCGCCAGTCCTTCGATGTAGGCGGCCAGCTCGCGCACCGTCGCCACGTTGAGGAACTGCGCCGGAGTGAAGTTGATCGCGAAGTGCCGCGACAGGCCTTCCATCAGCTCCATCGCAATGATCGAGTCGATGCCGAGTTCGACGAATTCGGCGTCCAGGTCGAGCCGGTCGGCGGAGATCTTGATGGTGTCCTGGACGATCCGGCGCACCTGGCCGAGCACATCGGCGCTGACTGCCACGCTCATGTCATTTCCCCGCCGCTTGCAGGCCCAGCAGCTCGGCCTTGATGAGAGAACGCAGCGCCTGCAGCCGCTGCGCGTCGAGCTCGCCGGCGCTGGGCGCAGGCGCGTTGCGGCTCAGCCCGCCGAGCAGCGCCTGCACTTCGCTGCGGCCGCCGTCGCCGCGCGCGCCGGGCGCCAGGCCGTAGAGCCGGTCGAGCAGCGCGCCGACCTTGCCCGGCTGCCCGGCCATGACCAAGGTCTGGCCGCGCTCCTCGCCCAGCAGCGCGCGCCAGATCGCCAGCCCGTCCTCGCTGCGCAGCGCTTCCAGGCCGGTGCGCTTGAGGTAGGCCGCGGTCTGCGCCGGATCGGCCGCGCCCATGCCGCCTTGCGCCCACAGCGGCCAGTTGATCGCCAGGGTGCGGCCGGCCGCGCCGCTGCCGCGGCGATGTTCGGCGTAGGCCATCTGGTAGCGGTTGGCGATGGCGTAGTCGCAGGCGCCGAAGTCGCCGAGCATGGCCGAGGACGAGGAGAAGTAGCAGACGAAATCCAGCGGCTGCGCGGCCAGGGCGCGGTCGAGCGCGGCGCTGCCGACGGTCTTGGGCCGCAGCACCGCGTCCAGGTCCGCCGCGCTCTTTTCGAAGAACGCGCTGTGCGATTCCACCCCGGCGGCGTGCAGCACGCCGCACAGCGCGAACGGCAGCGTCTGCGGCCATGCCGCCATCGCCGCTTCGT
Organism: Lysobacter enzymogenes; assembly: GCF_017168095.1. Classification (GTDB taxonomy): domain Bacteria; phylum Pseudomonadota; class Gammaproteobacteria; order Xanthomonadales; family Xanthomonadaceae; genus Lysobacter; species Lysobacter enzymogenes_D. The sequence goes on from NZ_LXSD01000451.1 coordinate 3,140, forward strand.
CGCCTAGGTCGAGCGCGTGGTACACCGCATCGATCGCGCCGAGCGCGCGCAGTTCGTCGAGCTGGGCCTGGATGCGTTCGGACATCGGGCTGCGCCCGGTCAGCAGCAGGCGCGCGTTGGCTTCGCGCGCCAGATGGCGTGCGAACAGCTGGCCGAGCGCGCCGCAGCCGCCGGTGATCAGGTAGCCGCCGCCATGCTTGAGCAGCGGCGCGGCCGGCTCGTCCGGCAGCTCGTGCGCGGCGTAGGACAGTTGCAGCCAGCGCCCGCCGCGGCGCCACAGCGCGCCGCCGCGCACGCCGGCGCGCCAGGCCTGGGCCGCATCGAGCGCGCCGTCGTCGGCATAGACCAGGGCGATCGCGGTGCGCGCCAGATGCAGCTTGAGCGAGCGCTCGAAGCCGATCCAGGCGTAGTCCCAGCAGGTTTCGGCGCGGCGCGGATCGTAGTCGCCGACCAGCACCACCCGCGATACCGCGCGGCCGCTGTGCTTGATCGCGGTGAACAGCGCGAACAGATCGCGCACGCCGGCCTCGCCGCGGCCGCGCGACCAGGCGTACACGATCTCCAGCGCCTCGCCCTCGCCCGCCGGCAATGCGCTCAGCAGGGACTGCAATTGCTCGGCGTCGCCTTCGCGGCATTCGTAGCCGTGCTGCAGCGCGCGCATCGCCTCGCCGCGGCGCACCGGCACGGCGTGCGCGAGTGCGGCGTCGTCGCCGCAGGCGGCGAAGTCGGCGTCGTCGCCGAACACCAGCACGGTCGGCGCGGCGCGCGCCGGCTCGGCCGGCGCCGGGCCCAGCGCCTGCCAGCGCTCATGGAAGAACAGGTGCTGGGCCGGTTCCTGCGCGGGCTTGGCGGTCGCCGTTTCCGGCGCCGACGCCGGCTTGGCCGGCTTGGCGCTGGTGTCGATCCAGCAGCGTTCGCGCGCGAACGGATACGTCGGCAGGCTCAACCGCCGCGGCGCGAACGCGCCGAAGGCGCCGGCCGCATGCAGCGTGGCCCAATCCGGATCCAGGCCCTTGACCCACAGTTCGAGCACGCGCTCCCACTTGCCGGCGGCGACCAGTTGCGCGATCACCGAACGGCGGATGTCTTCGTCGTCGCCGAGCAAACCGGCCTCGTCCTTGCCGCGGGCGACGCGGCCGTGGCGCAGGCCGGCGGCCTCGCCGCCGTCGGCGAAGGCCTGCAGCTTCTGCGCCAGTTCCTCGCGCGACGCCGCCATCAGCGCCAGCCGCTCGTTCATCGGGTCGCGGCCGATCTGCAAGGTGTAGGCCAGGTCGCGCAGATCGCAGCGCTGCGCCGGCTCGCGGCGCAGATGCGCGGCGAGCTTGCCGGCGTACTCGCGCAGGCGTTCGCCGTCGCGCGCCGACAGCAGCACCGGCACCGGCGCGTGCGTCTCGTCGCTGCGTTCGGGCCGCGCGTGTTCCTCCAGCACCACGTGCGCGTTGGCGCCGCCCCAGCCGAACGAGCTCACGCCCGCGCGGCGCGGCAACGGCGCACCACTGGCGTCGCGCGGCGCCGGCCAGTCGACGGTGCGGTCGGCGATGTAGAACGGGCTGCCCTTGAGATCGATGTAGGGATTGAGCTCTTCGAAATGCAGCAGCGCCGGGATCTTGCCGTGGCGCATCGCCAGCAGCGCCTTGAGCAGCCCGGCCATGCCCGCGGCCGGTTCGAGGTGGCCGATGTTGGTCTTGACCGAGCTCAGGCCGCAGTGCGGCTGCGCCGGCGCGGCGCGGCCGTGGCGCGCGTACAGGTCGGCGAAGGACTTCTTCAGCGCCTGGATCTCGATCGGATCGCCGAGGCTGGTGCCGGTGCCGTGGCATTCGATGTAGCCGACCGTGGCCGGATCGATGCGCGCCTTGTCGTAGGCCTCCACCAGCAGCTCGGCCTGGGCCTTGGGGTTGGGCGCGGTAAGGTTGGTGACGCGGCCGCCGTGGTTCTCGGCGGTGGCGCGGATCACCGCGTGAATCGGGTCGCCGTCGGCCAATGCGCGCGCCAGCGGCTTGATCAGCACCGCGCCGACGCCTTCGCCGCGCACGTAGCCGTTGGCGTCCTTGTTGAAGGTGCGGCAGCGGCCGTCGGGGCTGAGCATGCCGGCCGAACTCAGCGAGATGTGCGCGACCGGGGTCAACATCACCTGCACGCCGGCGACGATGGCCATCTCGCTGCTGCCGGTGTGGATCGACTCGATCGCCCGGTGCAGCGCGACCAGCGAACTGGAACACGCCGTGTCCAGCGGCGCGCTGGGGCCGCGCAGGTTGAACAGGTAGGAGACGCGGTTGGCCAGGATCGAATGCGAATTGCCCGAGGCCGAATAGCCGTCGAGCGTGGACTGGTGCTCGGCCAGCACGTCGATGTAGTCCTTGGCCGAGACGCCGACGAACAGGCCGGTGCGGGTGCCCGACAGGTCGGAGACCTTGTGCCCGGAGTCCTCGATCGCGCTCCACACCGCCTGGATCAACAGGCGCTGCTGCGGATCCATCATCTCCGCCTCGCGCGGGGTGATGCCGAAGAACAGCGGGTCGAACTTGTCGACCTCGCGCATGAAGCCGCCCCACTTGGAGTAGGACTTGTTGGCTTCCTTGAGCGGATTGCCGTGCACGTCCTCCCAGATCCAGCGGTCGCGCGGGATCTCGGTGACCAGGTCGCGCTCTTGTTCCAGGTTGAGCCAGAACTCGTGCAGGTCGTCGGACTGCGGCAAGGTGCCGGCGATGCCGACGATGGCGATCGGCTCGCGCACGAAACGCTCTTCGCGGGCGAAGCCCGGCGCGGCGGCGCTGTCCGCCGCGGCCTCGGCCGGTGCGCTCGGGGCTTGCCATTGCTTGCCCGCGAACGCGGGCGTCGGCGCGGATGCGGCTTCGTTGCGGACCGCAGCCACGGCAGCCGGCGCGGCGGCGACGGGCGCGCCCGCCGTCGCATGAACCTTGCGCACCGCCTCGGCGTGCTCGCTGGTCAACGCGCCGGCGATGGCGCGGATCGAGGGGTATTCGAAGAACAGTACCGGGTTGATGTCGAGCCCATAGCGCTCGTTGATCGCGTTGGCGAAGCCGGTCAGGCCGATCGAGTCGAAGCCCAGGTCGAGCAGGATGCCGTCGAGGTCGAGTTCATCGGCGCCGAGCTTGAGCATGTCCATGACCAAGGCCGACAGCGCCTTGACCACTTCGGCGGCCAAGGCATCGCCCTGCCCCGCGCTGGCCGCGGCCGGCACCGGCGCTGCGGCGGCCGCGACCGCCGGCGCCGC
>NZ_LXSD01000452.1:0-671 GCF_017168095.1 Lysobacter enzymogenes
GCCGACCACGCGGTCGCCCGCGCGCCCGCGCAGGCGCTGGCGACCGCGCGCGCGCACGACGCCGCGCTGGTCATGCACCACCACTTCGAACTCGACCGCGAGGCGCTGGAGCAGCTCGGCGGCGACAGCGGCCAGGCGATCGGCTTCGTCGGCCTGCTCGGCCCGCAGCGGCGCCGCGACGACCTGTTCCGGGTGCTGCCGGCGAGCGCGCGCGAATCGCTGGCGCCGCGCCTGCATTCGCCGATCGGCCTGGCCCTGGGCGGCGAAGGGCCGGAAGCGATCGCGCTGAGCGTGGCCGCGCAGTTGCAGCGCCATCGCCACGGCGGGGCGTGAGCGGTGCGGTTCGCCGCCGTCCTGCTCGCCGCCGGCGCCAGCCGTCGCCTCGGCCGGCCCAAGCAACTGCTGCGCCGCGACGGCGAAACCCTGCTGCGCCGCGGCGCGCGGCTGGCGCTGGCCAGCGCCGCGGCGCGCACCGTGGTGGTGCTCGGCGCGCGCGCCGACGCGTTGCGCGGCGAACTCGACGGGCTGGCGGTAGAAATCGTGCTCAATCCCGACTGGCAGGACGGCATGGCCGCGAGCCTGGCCGCGGCGGCGCGCGCGCTGGCCGGTTTCGACGGCGCGGTGCTGGTGCTGGCCTGCGACCAGCCCGCGCTGGAGCTCGCCCACCTGCG
>NZ_LXSD01000453.1:0-5124 GCF_017168095.1 Lysobacter enzymogenes
GGCGCGGCGCGGCGCGGCGCGGCGCGCAGCGTGCACTACCCCGTCATCCCCGCGAAGGCGGGGATCCAGAGACTTCAGAGTCATGCCGCGGTGAAGCCCTGGATCCCCGCCTTCGCGGGGATGACGGCTTGGGGGAAACGCGGGCGCTGCCGCGGGCACTGCCGCGGGCGTTGCTGCGAATGAAGCGGCCTCAGCGCGGCCTCGGCACGGCCACAGGGCAGCCTCGGCCCGGCCTCGATGCGCCGAAACGAAAAAGCCCGGCCGAAGCCGGGCTTTCGTCGCGATGGCGCAAACGCAGGGCTCAGTCGCCCATCTGCTTCTGCATGTGCTCCCAACGCTCCTGCGCGTCGATGGTGCGCTCGGCGGTCAGGCGCGCCTCGAGGCGGTCCAGGCCGATCTCTTCGCCGGTATCGACGCAGAAACCGTAATCGCCCGAGTCCACGCGCTTGAGCGTGCTGTCGATCTTGCTGATCAGCTTGCGGTAGCGGTCGCGGGTGCGCAGTTCCAGCGAGTTCTCCGTCTCGCGGGTCGCGCGCTCGGCCTCGTCGCCGACGTCGCGCACTTCGTCCTTGAGGTTCTCGATGGTCTGCTTGGATTCCTCGACCAGATCCGTGCGCCATTGCAGCAGGCGTTGACGGAAATACTCGAGCTGCAGCGGGTTCATGTATTCCTCGTCCGAGGTGGGCTTGTAGCCCTCCGGCACGATCGGACGGCCGGTCGCGGGATCGTTCTTGTACTGAACGACCTTGACCTTGGTCTTCGGCGCGGGCGAGGACGGCGCCTTGGTGGTCACCGCCACGGCGACCTTGCCGGCCGGACGGGCCGCGGCGGCCGCGGGCTTGCCGGCGGGAGGATTGCTGGATGCTGTCTGGGTCACTGTGTTCTTGCTTTTGTCGGAGATGCTTTCGGCCTGCTTCGCGGACGCCGGGGCGGCCGGCTTGGCAGGTTGCGGTGGGGTTCGCTGTGCGCTCGGCGCAGGCGGCTGCTTCACAGCTTGAGGCTTGTTCGCTTCAACTTTTTTAAGGTCGGCCTTGGCGGCAGCTTGCTTGACCGGCGTCGCCTTGGTTGCGACCGGTTTGGCCGCCGCGGCGGGCTTGGCCGGCGCAGCGGCCTTGGTCGCTGCCGGCTTGGCGGCCGGCTTGGCTGCGACCGGCTTCGCCGCGGGCTTGGCCGGCGCCGCCTTCTTCGCGGGAGCGGCCTTGACCGGCGCCGCCTTGGCGGCGGGCTTGGCCGCGACCTTCTTGGCCGCCGCCTTGGCCGGCGCCTTCTTGACCGCCGGCTTGCTCGCCGCCGTCTTCTTCGGCGCGGGCTTGGCAACCTTCTTCGCAGCCGGCTTGACGGTCTTCTTGGCGGCCTTGGCGGCCTTCTTCGCAGGTTTTTTCACTGCCACGACAGGCTTGTCCTTCTATTCCCTGAGGGCGCCGACGGACGCGGTCCGGCGGCATCGCGGGCCAAGCATGACCCACCCGGCCATCAAATGCACATGCGTTCGATGACCGCAAGTGAAATCCGGCGCAATGCCGGTTTTCGCCCGGCCCGGACGGCACGGCTACGCGTTTCGCGCCGCGGCGGACCTTCGTCTTGCACTTGCCTTGTTTTGGGGAAAGCGCGCTGTTATACCCTGCCGAGGCACCCGCGGCAACCGCGCCGCGCGGGGTCCGCGACACGCCCGCCGGAAGCGTAAAATACGTCCCGGCGCGGGGCTTTACCGCGCGCCCTTCCCCGCACCGTCACTACCGTTGCCGGCATTAAGGAAACGTGATCGCCCGCCTCCTCCTCGTCCTGCTGCGCGGCTACAAACGCTGGATCAGCCCCCTGCTCGGCCAGCGTTGCCGCTTCCACCCGAGCTGTTCGTCGTATTCGATGACGGCGATCGCGCATTACGGCGCGCTCAAGGGCAGCTGGCTCACGCTCAAGCGGCTGGCGCGCTGCCATCCGCTGCATCCCGGCGGCTACGACCCGGTGCCCGGCACCGAACACGCCGCCGCCTCCCCCGACTCTTCCGGACACTGCTCATGCCATCGACCCTGATCGTCAACGCCCGCCTGGTCAACGAAGGACGCGAATACGACGGCGACCTGCGCATCGACGGCGATCGCATCGCCGAAATCGGCGCCGGCCTGTCGGCGCGCGCCGGCGAGACCGTGATCGACGCGCGCGGCCGCCGCCTGCTGCCGGGCATGATCGACGACCAGGTCCACTTCCGCGAACCGGGCATGGAATACAAGGCCGACATGGCCACCGAATCGGCCGCGGCGGTGGCCGGCGGGCTGACCACGTTCATGGACATGCCCAACACCAGCCCGCCGACCCTGGACGCGGCCGCGCTGGAAGACAAATACCGCCGCGCCGCCGGCCGCGCCTGGGGCAACTTCGGCTTCTACCTGGGCGCGAGCAACGACAACCTCGCCGCGATCCAGTCGCTGGATCCGCGCAGCGCGCCGGGGGTGAAGGTGTTCATGGGCGCGTCCACCGGCAACATGCTGGTCGACGATCCGGTCACGCTGGACGCGATCTTCCGCGACGTGCCCACGCCGATCATCACCCACTGCGAAGACACGCCGATGATCGACGCCGAACTCGCCCGCTACAAGGCGAAGTACGGCGACGACATCCCGGCGCAATTCCATCCCGACATCCGCTCGCGCGAGGCGTGCAAGAAATCGACCGAGCTGGCGATCTCGCTGGCGCGCAAGCACAACACCCGCCTGCACGTGCTGCACATCAGCACCGCCGACGAACTGGCGCTGTTCCAGCCCGGCCCGATCGAGGGCAAGCGCATCACCGCCGAAACCTGCATCCACTTCCTGCGCTTCGATCGCGGCGATTACGAAAAGCTCGGCCATCTGATCAAGTGCAATCCGGCGATCAAGGATCCGGCCGACCGCGAGGCGCTGATCCGCGCGGTGGCCGAGAACGTGATCGACGTGCTCGCCACCGACCACGCGCCGCACACGCTGGAAGAAAAGGCACGCCCGTACACGTCCGCGCCGAGCGGCTTGCCGCTGGTGCAGTTCGCGCTCAACGCCGCGCTGGAGCTGGTGCACGAAGGCCGCTTGAGCACGGCGCAGGTGGTCGACAAGTTCGCCCACGCGCCGGCCAAGCTGTTCGACGTGGAGCTGCGCGGCTTCCTGCGCGAAGGCTATTTCGCCGACCTGGTGCTGATCGACGACACGCCTTACACGGTGGCGCGCGAGGACGTGCTGTCCAAGTGCGGCTGGTCGCCGTTCGAAGGCCGCACCTTCCGCAGCCGCATCGCCTCGACCTGGGTCAACGGGCAACTGGCCTGGGACGGCGTATCGCTGGTCGGCGCGCCGAACGGGCAGCGCCTGGCGTTCGCGCGATGAGGGTTACGATGTACGCGGCCGCGCTGTTGCTGGCGGCCGCGGCGCCGGCGGCATCGGCGCAGGTGGTCGCTTCCGGCACGATTCCGGACGGCGCCGATGCGCCGTCGCAAGCCGCCGATGCGCGTACGGTATTTCCGGCCTCGGTGCCGCAAGGCTCGATGGTGATCGGCAAGGTGCCGCCGGGCAGCGTGGTGCGCTATGGCGGCCGGACCTTGCGGGTGACGCCGTACGGCAGCGTGGTGTTCGGCGTCGGCCGCGACGCCAGCGGTACGCTCAGCGTCGAGGTGCAGCCCCCGGGCGGCGCGCCACAGCGCGCGGCGATTACGGTGACGCCGCGCGATTTTCCGACCGAATACATCCAGGGCGTTCCGCCGAAGACCGTCAACCCGCCGCCGGACATCGCCGCGCGGATCGAGCGCGAGCAGGCGCAGGTGACCGCCGCTCGCGCGCGCGACGACGAGCGCCCGGACTTCGCCCAGCCGTTCCAGTGGCCGGTGCAGGGCCGCATCAGCGGCCGCTTCGGCAACCAGCGCGTCTACAACGGCCAGAAGGGCTCCGGCCATTCGGGCATGGACATCGCCGCGCCGACCGGCACGCCGGTGAAAGCGCCGGCCGCCGGCGTGATCACCTTCGCCGCGCCGGACCTGTACCTCACCGGCGGCACCGTGCTGCTCGATCACGGCCACGGCATCAGCTCCAACTTCCTGCACCTCTCGCGCATCGACGTGAAAGTCGGCGACCGCATCGCCCAGGGCCAGACCATCGGCGCGGTCGGCGCGACCGGCCGCGCGACCGGGCCGCACCTGCATTGGGGCATGAACTGGTTCGACGTGCGGATCGACCCGCTGCTGGTGCTGGAGCGGGCGCAGGCGCAGGCGGCGGGCAAGGCCGCGCCGTAAAGAACGCCGTTGCCACGCGAGGCGGCTGATGCTTGCGATCTACCTGTAGGAGCGGCGCGAGCCGCGACCGCGGGACATCAGGTCGCGGCGAAATCGCGTGCGCGCCGTGCCGCGACGCCGGCTGCGGGTTGCGTTCGTCGCAGTTGCATTGTCGCGGTCGCGGCTCGCGCCGCTCCTACAGGTAGATCGCAAGCATCGACCGCGGGGCATCAGGTCGCGGCGAAATCGTGCGCGCGCCGGGCCGCGACGTCGGCTGCGGGTCGCGTTCGTCGCAATTGCATTGCCGCGGTCGCGGCTTGCGCCGCTCCTGCAGGGCTCGATCGAGGGTTGCGATCCGCCTGCGGGAGCGGCGCGAGCCGCGACCGCGGAGCTTCAGGTCGCAGCGAAACCCAACCGCCGCGGCTACAGCGCCAGCGGCTGCAGCGACGGCGACAGTTCCAGTTCGCGCAGACGCACGCATTTGGGGTTGGGCAGGCGCGGGCCGGCCAGCGCCAGCAAGGCGTTGCCGCGTTCCATCAGGCCCAGGCGCTGGCGCGCTTGGCTCAGGGCTTGTTCGAACTCTTCGGCGTCGGCGTGCAGGCCGGCGGCGAGCGGGTCGTCGGCGGCCAGTCCCAGCGCGTCGCGCCGCGAGGGGCGCAGCCACGCGCCGATCTGCGGCCACAAGGCCGGCCAGTCCAGTTCGGGGAACGTCGATGCCGGCGGCGTCGCGGCCGGCAGGTTCGGGGCCAGGCGGCCGCGCGGTTGCGCGGGGTTTTCGGCGAAGCAGCGGTAGACGAATTCGCTCGCGCTCATCGCGCCGGGGCCGTCGGCGGCGGCGTGCAGCAGGGCTTCGCGCAGCGCCGCGCGCAGCGGCGCCGAGTCGGGCAGCGTGCGGTCGC
>NZ_LXSD01000454.1:0-3049 GCF_017168095.1 Lysobacter enzymogenes
GGCGTTGCTGCTCGGCCGCGCCGAGCCCGACCCGCAGTGGCGCGACGGCCCGGCGCGTCCGGCGCTGGCCTTGGCCGCGATCGACCGCGCCCCCGCCGATTTGCTGCGCACCCGTCCCGACATCGCCCTGGCCCAGGCCGGCGTGCTGCGCGCCGCCGCCGACCTCGGCCTGGCCCGGGCCGACCAATACCCGCGCCTCGCGTTCGGCACCTCGATCCAGTGGTCGGTCAACGTCACCGCGCATCGCCGCACCGAGACCGAAGGCATCGGCGTGTCCGGCCCGATCATCGACGTGCCGCTGTTCGACTGGGGCCTGCGCCGCGCCCGCGCCCACGCCAAGGGCGCCGAGCTGGAAGCGGCCGCGCTGGCTTACCGCAAGACCGTGCTGGCGGCGGTGGCGGAAACCGAATCGGCGCTGGCGGCGCTGGAGCAGCAGCGCCAGCGCGAGGACGCCGACCGCCGCGCCTTCGACGCGCTGGCGCGTTCGGCGCAGATGCAGCAGGTGCGCCGCGGCCTGGGCCTGAGCGGCGACCTGGAACTGGCCGGCAGCCGGATCGAACGCGACCAGGCCGCGCTGGAACTCAACGCCGCGCGCGGCGACCGCGCCCAGGCCTACATCGCGCTGTACAAGGCGCTCGGCGCCGCGCCCGAAGAGCGGCTCGGCCGGGTCGAGGCCGATGTCGCCGCGCAGGCGCCGCCGGCCGCGTCCACGACGATCGCAAGCCAGGCGCGCCGATGACTTCGCTGGCGCGCCAGACCTTACGCTACGAATGGCGCCGGTTCCTGCCGGCGGTGCTGGCGATCGGCTTCTCCAGCCTGCTGCTGTTGCTGCAGGCGGCGCTGGTGCTGGGCATCTTCGGCAGCGCCAGCGTGTACGTGTCGGGGTCGTCGGCCGATCTGTGGCTGGGCTACCCGGGCACGCAGAGCGTCGACCAGGGCCGGCCGGTGGATCCGAACCTGCAATCGCTGCTGCTGATGCAGCCGCAGGTGGCCAAGGTCGAACCCTTCTATTGGCTCGACGCCGACTGGCGCGGCCCGGCCAAGGACACCGGCGGCGTGTCGGTGTACGTGTCCGGCATCGACATCGGCCGCGACGGGCTGATGTTCTCGCGCGCGCTGTCGCCGCAGCTGCGCCAGCGGCTGGCGCTGCCCGACAGCGTGATCGTCGATCGCGCCGAGCTCGACAAGCTCGGCGTCGGCATCGGCGAGCGCGCCCATCTCAACGGCCACCCGGTGCGCGTGGTCGGCGCCAGCTCGGGCCTGCGCGCGCTCGGCGGCGTCAACGTGGTCGCCTCGCTGGAGACCGCGCGGCATTTGCAGGGCGGCGGCGGCAACGCGACGTGGCCGGCGTACTTCGTCGCCCGCCTGCACGACCCGGCGCAGGCGCCGCAGGTGATCGCGCAACTGCGCGCCGGCGCCGCCGGCTTCGGCCGCTTCGAGGCCTGGACCGCGCCGGATTTCGCCCGCCAGGCGGTGCTGTTCTGGATGTTCGACACCGGCGCCGGCGCCGGCGTGCTGTTCCTGGCCGCGGTGGTGCTGCTGGTCGGCGCGGTCATCACCAGCCAGGCGCTGGTCGCCGCGGTCAACGGCTCGGTGCGCGAATACGCGACCTTGAACGCGCTCGGCATCGGCATGCGCTCGCTGCGCTGGGTGGTGCTGGAGCAGGCGCTGTGGGTCGGCGCGATCGGGGTGGCGGTGGCCACCGTCGCGGGCCTGGCGCTGATCGCGCTGGCGCGCGCGCGCGACGTGCCGGTGTTGTTCAATCTGCAAGTGACCGCGATCTGCATGCTGGTGGTGATGGTGCTGGCGTCCTTGTCGGGCCTGTCGGCCCTGCGCGGCCTGCGCCGCGCCGATCCCGCGGTGCTGCTGCGATGAACGCGCTGCACGCTCCGCCCGCGTCCCACATCGCCGATGCCGCGGCGGGGCTGGTCGCGCACGGCATCGTCAAATCCTTCCTGTCCGGCAGCGTGCGCAGCACGGTGCTCGACGGCATCTCGCTGCAGATCCATCCGGGCGAGCTGACCCTGATCTCGGGCCCGTCGGGCTGCGGCAAGAGCACGCTGCTGTCGGTGCTCAGCGGCCTGCAGCGCCCGGACCAGGGCCGGGTCAGCGCGCTCGGCGAGGATCTCGGCGCGCTCGGCCTGCGCGCGCTGGAAGCCTTCCGCCTGCACCACACCGGCTTCGTGTTCCAGGGCTTCAACCTGTTCCCGGCGCTGACCGCGGCCGAACAGGTCGCGCTGCCGCTGCATTACCTCGGCCTGAGCCGCGCCGACAGCCGCGCCCGCGCATTGGCGGCGCTGGACGAGGTCGGAATGGCGCGGCGCGCGCACCTGCGCCCGGCCGAGCTGTCGGGCGGCGAGAAGCAGCGCGTGGCGATCGCGCGCGCGCTGGCCAAGCAGCCGGCATTGCTGTTCGCCGACGAGCCGACCAGTTCGCTCGACGCCGCCAACGGCCAGATCGTGATCGACATCCTGCACGGCATCGCCCGCCGCCACCGCACCCTGGTGCTGTGCGTGAGCCACGATCCGCGCCTGATCGGCCACGCCGACCGTCTTCTGACCATGGAAGACGGCCGCATCCTCAGCAACCGGCGCGATCCGGGCGCCGACCTGCCGCTTCCTCCTCTTCCTTCCTCTTCTCCCCCGGGCCGCGATGATCCGACTCCCTAACCGCCCCGCGCCGCTGCTGCTCTGCCTCGCGCTGGCGTCGGCCCTGTCCGGCTGCGGCCGCGACCAACCCGCGCGCGCCGCCGCGCCGCCGGCCACCGCGTCGGCATCGAGCTTCGCCGCGGTCGCGCGCGGGCGGGTCGATGTCGAAGGCGGCCTGCTCAAGCTCGGCATGGCCGCCGAAGGCGTGCTGGCGCGGGTGCCGGTGCGCGAAGGCCAGCGCGTCGCCGCCGGCCAGGAACTGGCCGCGCTCGACCCCACCGCCGCGCGCGCCGACGACCGCATCGCCGAAGCGCGGCTGGCGCAGGCGCGCGCGCAAGTGAACCTGTTGCAGCAACGCCTCGCGCAAGCGCGGGTGCGCGCGCAGCGCCTGGGCGCGGCCG
>NZ_LXSD01000455.1:0-11393 GCF_017168095.1 Lysobacter enzymogenes
GACCGTGCCCGCGCCGGCCGCGCCGCGCCCGGCATGCGGCGCGCTGGCGCAGGCCGCCAGCAGCAGGCAGGGCGCGAAGGCGAGGGCGGGGCGGATGCGCGTCATGGCGGGCTCGGCGTGGCGGAAAGAGCGGCCATTATCCGCAGCCGCGTTGCGGCCCGTCGTGTGCCGTGTGGCGGCATCGAGGGTGGCTGCGGGGCCGCGGGCGGGGCAGGGCGCCGGGCTGCGTTCGCGCGCCGGCGCGGGCAAGCGCGGGCACGGGGGCGACGGACATGAAAACGCCGCCCGCAGGCGGCGTTCTCGTGTCGGTGCGAGCGCGGTCGGCGCGGGCGACGCCCGCGGCAGCGGCCGGCTCGGCGCCGCTTACTTGATGTTGTCGAGCATCCAGTCGACCGTCGCGCTGACCTGTTCGTTGGTCAGGGCCGGGTTGCCGCCCTTGGGCGGCATCACGCCGGAGGTGCCGGTGAAGCCCTCGATGGCGTGCTTGTGCAGGGTGTCCTTGCCCTTCGGGATGCGCGCCGCCCAGTGCGAGGCGTCCAGGGTCGGGGCGCCGCCGGCGCCGGACTTGTGGCAGCCCGCGCAGAGGCTGTCGAAGATCACCTTGCCGTCCTTGGTGCCGCCGTAGGCGACCTGCGAGGCGGCCTTGGCCGCCGCCGCGGCCACCGCCGCCTGCTGCGCCGCCGCGCCGGTGGCGCCGGCGTAGACCGCGCCGGTCGGCGCGATGCGGTTTTCGGTGCGCTGGGCCGCGCGCGGATCGATTTCCTGCGGCAACTGCTTGTGGACGAAATAGGCCGCGATCATCAGGCCGAGGGTCACCAGCATCAGGAAGCCGATCACCATCGAGAATTTCTTCAGGAATTCCAGGTCGTAATTGCGCACGGTCCACCTATTGCGTGCGCCCCCGCCGGGGGCGCATCGAGCCATCGACGTGGCCGCCACCGGGGTTCGGCGCGACCGCTGCACGGACCCGCCCTAGGACGGTCCGCCCTCCGCCGGTTGGGGCGGATTCGCGGACCGGGAATGCCGGTCGGGTAGTTCCGCCGGACAGTTTAGCCCAAAGCCCGGCCTGCGCGGATCGTCGCGGACCGGCCCGGCGCGCGGCGCGCAAACGCCCGCCGCCGTTGGCTTTGCGTCGTCCACGGGGAGGCGGGGCGGCGACCGGTGCGCCTTGCGCCGGCCCGCGGGCGCCCCTATAACCTTCCCGTTCCATGAGCACGGTCACGGACGATGATCGCGGCGAGCCAGGACGCGCGGCCCGCGCCGTGCCTTCGCCACCCGCACGCGCCGCGCTTTCCGAAGATTTTCCAAGGACACCCCACAAGGACCGCCCGTATGTCCCGCTGGACCACGCAAGAACTGATCACCCGCCTGCAGGCCACCTTCGGCGCGCACAACGTCGAGGAAGTGCCCACCGCCGACGCCGCGATCCAGGTGACCCTGCCCGAGAGCGGCGACCTGGGCATCACCATCGCCCTGACCGACCGCGAGATCTTCGTCTCCACCCCGCTGGTCGAATCCAGCCAGGTGCGCGACGCGCACGGCTTCAACGAGGCCTGCCTGCGCCTGAACCCGATCAACCCGCTGTCGAACCTGGGCCTGACCACGATCAACGACCGCGACGTCTACATCGTGTTCGGCGAGATGGCGCCCGACTCCAGCGCCGAGCAGATCGAGCTGGAAATCCGCACCCTGGCCGACAACGCGATCGACGCGGTGGAAGCCCTCAAGTCCTACCTGGTGAGCGCATGAGCATCCTGCAGAAAATCCTGACCCTGTTCCGCGGCACCGCGCACGAGGCCGGCCAGGCCGTGGTCGACGCCAACGCGCTGAAGATCCTCGACCAGGAGATCCGCGACGCCGGCACCGAGCTGGCGCGGTCCAAGGAAGAGCTGACCAAGGTCATGGCCCAGCGCCAGCTGCAGGCCAACCGCAGCAAGGACCGCTTCGCCAAGAAGGCCGAGTACGAGACCTACATCGCCGGCGCCCTGCGCCAGGGCAACGAGCAGCTCGCGCGCGAGGTGGCCGAGCGCCTGGCGGCGGTCGAGACCGACCTGAAGAACGACGAGCAGGCCATCGCCAGCTTTGATGCCAGCATCAACCAGCTCAAGACCGCGATCAGCGCCACCGAGCGCAAGCTGGCGCGGGTCAAGCAGCAGGTCGACACGGTCAAGGCCACCGAAGCGGTGCAGCGCGCGCAGACCGCGGTCGCCTCGCGCCACTCCGGCGCCAACGGCAAGGTCACCACCGCGCTGGACTCGCTCGAGCGCATCCAGCAGCGCCAGGCCGAACGCGGCGCGCGCCTGGAAGCGGCGGCGCAGCTGGAATCCGAAAGCGGCGACGGCGATCTGAACAAGCGCCTGGAAGCGGCCGGCCTGCTGCCGGAATCGACCAGCGTCGACAACATCCTGGAGCGCTTCCGCGAGAAGCCGGTGCAGCAGCTGAGCCACGAGCCGCTGTCGCTGCCGGCGGCGGAGGTGAAGCAGGCCGACCAGGTCGAGCGCAAGGATTGAGGCCGCCGTGCGCGGCGGCGGCCGTGGGTCGCCGCTGCGCAGCGTTCGCATCGGGCGCGGATCGCCGAGGTTGCGGCGCGACGGGCGTTGCGCCGTAGCTTCGTTGTCGCGGTCGCAGCTCGCGCAGCTCCTACAGGGGCTGCGGCCGGTTTCGTCTCCGACTGTAGGAGCTGCGCGAGCTGCGACCGCGACAACTCAACTACGGCGAACCGAACCTCGCCGATCGCCACTGCGGCCTGCGCCGGCCGTCGATGAACGACACGCGACGGCGCACCAAGCGCCGCCGGAGGAAAGGGACTTGAAGCAGCGCGCTCCACGCCGCGGACCGGCGCCATGATCGTCCTGGGCAAGCTCTACCGCAGCCTGCGCGGCCACCTGCGCCGGATCAGCTGGGGCGTGGTCGCCGCCGCGCTGGCGCTGCACATGACCGGCACCTGGCTGCTGCTGGCCTGGGCCGGCGAAGCCAAGCTGCTGGGCTGGGACGCGTTCGTCTACTACTACGTGACCACGGCCAGCACCATCGGCTACGGCGATCTCTCGCCGGGCAGCGCCGCCGGGCGCTGGGTCGCGGCCTTGTTCGTGATGCCCGGCGCGATCGCCCTGTTCGCCTCGATCCTGGCCAAGACCAGCGCCGGCCTGCTGCATTTCTGGAAACGCCATCAGGTGGGCAAGATGAGCTACGACGACTTGCGCGGCCACACCGTGCTGATCGGCTGGCACGGCCGCGAATCGCAGCGGCTGGTGCAGCTGCTGCTGGCCGATTCGCATACCGACGACGAAGGCATCGTCCTGGTCGCCGAGGGCGTGGCCGAGAATCCGCTGCCGGACCAGATCCGCTTCGTCGCGGTCGAGTCCTACGCCGACTGCGGCGAGTACGCGCGCGCCGCGCTGGGCGGCGCGGCGCGGGTGATCGTGCACGCGGCCGACGACGACCGCTCGCTGGCGGCGGTGTTCGCGGTGATGGCGCACCGCCCGGCCGCGCACATCGTCGCCCACTTCGAATCCGAAGCGGTGGCGCAGCTGGTGCGCAGCCATTACCCGCATGTGGAATGCACGCGGCCCTTGCACGTGGACGTGATCGCGCGCGCCGCGCAGGACGCCGGCAGTTCGCTGGTGGCCGGCGAATGGCTCGGCGCGGGCGGTCCGACCCAATTCAGTTTGCAGGTGCCCGACGCCGCCGCACCGGTGCGCGCGGGCCTGCTGGCGGCGGCGTTCCGCCAGCAGGCGGCGCTGTGGATCGGCTACCGCGACGGCCGCACCGCCGCGCCGGTGCTCAATCCGCCCGATCATGTCGAGATCGCGCCGGGTACTTTGTTGTATTACCTTGCCGACGCGCGCATCGACGGCGCGCGCCTGCCGTGGGCCGCGCTCGCGGCGGCCTGAAGCGGCGCACACGCACAGACGAACGACGAGGTCATCGCGATGGGTTGGTTGGACGGATTGTTCGGCGGCAAGAAGCGCGGGGACGCCAGGCCCGCGCTGCCGTTCGCGCACGAGCTGCCGCTGGGGCTGCGCATCAACGGGCGGGTCGCGTTCGACACGCTGACCTTCCGCGCCAACCCGCAGGCCTGGATCCTGCGCCTGCCCGAAGGCCACCAGGGCATTCCCTGCTACGGCCACATCGACCTGGGCGGCGGCCATGCCCTGCACCGGTTCTATCTCGACGACGACGCCTACCTGCAGGTCAGCACCGCCAACGGCCAGGTCGAGGGCATCAAGGCCTTCGTCTTCAACGACACCGTGAACCCGGCCAACCAGGCTGCGTTCAAGCGCTTCATCCAGGACAGCCCGCACCTGGGCGCGGCGTCGATCGAATACGCCGGCCGCACCTGGTTCCGCGAGTTCGGCGACGATGTGGCCGAGCGGGTGCCGCCGGTGGTCTACGACGAGGTGCTGTACCGCCACGACCCGCCGCGGCGCGACGACGACCTGACCCACTACGCCATGCTGTACCGGCGCGAGATTCCCGAGCTGGACAGAGACGAATTCCTGCTGGTCACCGCCGAGGACTACGGCCCCAGCGAATTCGTCGTCACCTACGCGCTCGGCATCGACCTCAACACCGCCGATCTCGACATCACCTGAAGCGCCCGCGACTCAAGCGCCCGCAATAGACAAGGACTCCTCTCATGGACGCACCGATCAACGCCCACAGTTTCCTCAACTTCCTCGCCTACGCCGGCACCGGCATCGGCGTGCTGATCCTGGCCGCGCTGGCGGTGTCGATGATCACCCCGCACCGCGAGCTGAGCCTGATCCGCTCCGGCAACGCCGCCGCCGCGACCGGCTTCGCCGGCACCCTGGTCGGGCTGGCGCTGCCACTGCATTCGGCGATCTCCAACTCGGTCAGCCTGGTCGACGCGGCGATCTGGGGCGCGGCGGCGGTGGTGGTGCAGGTGTTCGCCTACCTGATCGCGCGCCTGGTCGCGCCGAAGCTGTCGCAGCAGATCACCGACGGCCAGGTCGGCGCCGGCGTGTTCTACGCCGGCGTGTCGGTCAGCGTCGGCCTGATCAACGCCGCCGCGATGACCCCGTGAGCGACGCCATGACCACGAACGCCCACGACGACGCGCCGCGCGGCAAGCGCTCGCGCAACCTGCGCCTGGTGCTGATGGCGGTGGCCGCGCCGGCGCTGCTGGCCGGCTGCGACGACGATCCCAGCGGCAAGATCCTGACCTCGCGCGAAGAATGTTCGGTGCAGACCGAGATCTCGCGCGAGGAATGCGAGAAGGCCTATTCGCAGGCCCTGGTCGAGCACGAGAAGCTCGCGCCGCGGTTCCAGAGCGAGCAGGAGTGCAACCAGCAGTTCGGCGCCTGCACGCCGCTCAACGGCGCGGCCGCCGGCGCCCAGCCGACCTACATCCCGCCGATGACCGGCTTCCTGCTCGGCTACGCGGCCTCGCAGCTGATGAGCGGCGGCAACCGCTACTACCACATCGGCGGCGTCTCGCCGCTGTACCGCGATTACCGCAGCGGCGGCTACCGCAAGCCCGACGGCCGCGAGATCAGCACCTACAGCGGCACCGTCTACGGCAAGAAGGCCGGCGACACCGCGCTGCCGGCGCGCGCGGTCACCGTCTCGCGCGCGGGCTTCGGCTCCAGCGCCGCGGCGCGCGGCGGCTTCGGCCGCAGCAGCTCCAGCAGCAGCCGCGGTTTCGGCGGTTGATCCTCCACTTTCGCGAGAGCGCATGAAACGCATCGTCGTACCCGAACGCCCGGACTGGCGCGAACAGGCCGAATCGCTCGGTTTCCGTTTCCACACCATCGACGGCGCGCCGTACTGGGACGAGCGCGCCTGTTACGCGTTCGGCCTGCGCCAGATCGAGGACGACATCGAGCAGCCGACCCAGGAGCTGCACGACATGGCGATGGCGCTGGTCGACGAGGTCGTCGGCTCGGAGCAACTGCTCGAACGCCTGGCGATCCCGCGCGAGTACTGGGACTGGATCGCCGACTCCTGGCGCCGCGGCGAGCCGCACCTGTACGGCCGCATGGACCTGGCCTACGACGGCCGCGGCCCGGCCAAGCTGTACGAACTCAACTACGACACGCCCACGTCCTTGTACGAAGCGGCGTATTTCCAATGGCTGTGGCTGGAGCAGAGCATCGCCCGCGGCGTGTTCGGCGACGGCAGCGACCAGTACAACCGCATCCAGGAACTGCTGATCGAAACCTTCGGCGCGCTGGCGCGCGACGGGCGCATCGCCACGCCGGTGCATTTCGCTGCGGTCGAAGGCTCGCTCGAGGACCAGGGCACGGTGCGCTACCTGCGCGACTGCGCCGAACAGGCCGGCGTGGACACGCTGGAACTGAGCATCGAAGGCATCGGCCTGAGCCGCGAAGGTTATTTCACCGACGGCGACGACCGGGTCATCCGCACCTTGTTCAAGCTGTATCCGCTGGAGTGGATGTTCGCCGAGGAATACGGGCCCAAGCTGGCCGGATCGCGGGTGCAGCTGATCGAGCCGGCGTGGAAGGCGATCCTCAGCAACAAGGGCGTGCTGCCGTTGTTGTGGGAACGCCACGCCGGCCATCCGAATCTGCTGGAAGCGCACTTCGAAGACGGCGCCGCCGAACTGGCGCCGGGCTGGGTGCGCAAGCCGCTGTTCTCGCGCGAGGGCGCCAACATCGAACTGGTCGGCCTGGACGGCGAGCGGCTGCGCAGCGACGGCCCTTACGACGACGGTCCGACCATCCGCCAGGCGCTGCATCCGCTGCCGCGCTTCGACGGCGCCGACGGCGAGCCGAACTATCCGCTGATCGGCAGCTGGGTGGTGGCCGACCAGGCCGCCGGCATGGGCCTGCGCGAGGACGCCGGCCCGATCACCCAGGACAGTTCGCGCTTCGTGCCGCACGCGATCCTTGAGGACTGAGCGCGCGGCGCCGGGTCGATGGGCGCCGCGCAGTCTTGAATCTCCTCCCGTGTCGGCCGCGCGCGCTCGGCGACGCGGTCGCCGTTCGATCGTGCGGCCTCATCCGCTGTCGCCGCAGCGTCGCGCTTTGCGGCTTGTACGTGCATGACTCTGTGAAGCGTTGCGCATACGTCCGCAGCGCATGCGCGCGCAGCGACTTGGTTGCGGAAGAAACCGGGTTGTATCCAGTTCGCAATTCGCGAATCGCGCCGATTCCATGAACGTTTCCGCGTCATATGACGAATGCGGAAACTGCGAAACCCCTCTGCAATTTTTCGCGCGATTCGCGCTTGCGCATCGGCGCCGCTGCACCATCGCCGACCCAAGATTGATCGCGACGGCGCGCGACGCCGCCACGGTTCGCCGGCCGCACCGGCGCTTGCGTCACTTTCTGAGGGGATACACGGATGACTTCGCATTCCAACGCACCCAAGCGCCTGGGCCTGGCCCTGGCCGTCGCCGCGATCGTCGCGGCGCCCGCCGCGTCGGCGGCGCAACCGGCTCAGGCCGGCGCGCGCGCGCTGGCGATGGACCAGGCGCGCGGGCTGGTCGCCAGCCACCTGAGCGCGCTGCAGGGCGATGCCCAGGACCGTTTCGAAGCGCGCGACGCGCTGGTCGATGCCGACGGCACCGAGCACGTGCGTTTCGACCGCCGCTACCGCGGCCTGCGCATGATCGGCGGCGACGTGGTGCTCAAGAGCCGGGGCGGCGAGCTGCGTTCGGCGCTGCTGACCTTGCGCAGCAAGCAGCGCCCGTCGCTGACGCCGCGCCTGAGCGCGGACGCCGCCGCGGTCGAGGCCGGCGCGCGCTTCGCCGGCCGCGTCGACAAGGTGTATTCCAACGAACTGGTGGTCTACGCGCGCGGCCGGCAGCCGGTGCTCGCGTACGAAGTCACCCTGCAGGGCGCCGACACCCGCGCGCATTCGGGCCTGGTGAAGTACTACGTCGACGCGGCCAGCGGCAAGGTGCTCGATGCCCAGGACCTGATCCAGACCGCCGCCGCGACCGGCGCCGGCAAGTCGTTCTACTACGGCGACCTGAGCATCTCCACCGATCAGAAGAGCGCGACCAAGTTCGACCTGATCGACACCACCCGCGGCAGCGGCAGCGTGTACGACGCCAAGGGCGGGGTGGTGTCGGGCCTGTTCGACATCTTCTCCACCACCTCCAGCGCGACCCTGTTCACCGATACCGACAACACCTGGGGCAACAACGCGCTCAGCGACCGCGCCACGCTCGCCGTCGACATCCATTACGGCGTCGGCGTGACCTGGGACTATTACAAGACCGTGCACGGCCGCAGCGGCCTGGCCGGCGACGGCAAGGGCGTGAAGAGCTACGCGCACACCAACTTCAAGACTTCCACCGGCGCCACCACCGGCGCCAACGCGGCCTACGTCGATCTGGTCAAGTCGATGTTCTACGGCGACGGCGACGCCTCGCGCAACGTCGGGCCGGTGGTCGGCCTGGATGTGGCCGGCCACGAAATGACCCATGGCGTCACCGCGGCGACGTCCAAGCTGGCTTACTCCGGCGATGCCGGCGGCCTCAACGAAGCGTCCTCGGACATCTTCGGCACGCTGGTGGAGTTCTATGCCAACAATGCGCGCGATCCGGGCGACTACCGCATCGGCGAGGTGATGCGCGCCAACGGCGCGGCGTTCCGCGACATGTACAACCAGGCCGCCGACGGCAAGTCGTTCAACTGCTACCCGGCCGGCGGCTTCGACCCGAGCCAGGGCGCCGGCGGCGCGCACGATCCGCACTACACCTCCGGCGTCGGCAATCGCGTGGCCTATCTGGCCATCGAGGGCGCCAAGGTGCCGGCCGGGACCAGCCTGACCCCGGCGCAGCTGGTGTGCAACGGCGACACCGCCATCGCCGGCATGGGCCGCGACAAGTTCGGCAAGATCTGGTATCGCGCGCTGACCACCAAGTTCACCTCCAACACCACCTACCCGCAGGCGCGCGCGGCGACGCTGGCGGCGGCCACCGAGCTGTACGGCGCGAACTCGGCCGAGTACAACACGCTGGCGCGGGCCTGGAGCGCGGCCAACGTCAACTGATCCTGTTGCGCAGCAGTGCGGCAACGAACGGCCCGCCTCGTGCGGGCCGTTCTTCGTTGCGGGGTGTCGTGTCGTCATGCCCGCGAAGGCGTCCAGGGCTTCATCGCGACAGGACTCTGAAGTCTCTGGATCCCCGCCTTCGCGGGGGTGACGGAGTGGGAGTGGCGTCGCGAACCCGAAAGAAACGCCTTCGCAACCCACCTACCGTCATGCCCGCGAAGGCGGGCATCCAAGGCTTCATCGCGACATGGCTCTGAAGTCTCTGGATTCCCGCCTTCGCGGGAATGACGGGTTGGGCGAGACGCCGCGAACTCGCAAGAGACGCAGGAAATCCCCGTCGCCGGCCATCCCGCGACCGCCGTACCGGCGCCGCCGCAAGGCCTGTGCGATCCTGGCCGCCTCTTCCTCATCCTCGCGATCATGACCGCAGACGCGCCGGCCGCCATTCGTCCCGATCCGCCCGGCGGCGAACCGGCGTTCCTGCGCGAAGCCGGCGATATCGACATCGAAGCCTTCGGCCGCCGCTTCGCCGGACACGCCTGCCGTTTCGATCTGGCCGGCTACCGCGACGAGTTGTTCGCGCGCCACGCAATCGCGTTCGCGCCGCAGCTCGTGCGCGCGGTGCCCAAGCGCCGCAGCGAGTTCCTGGCCGGGCGCGTCTGCGCGAGCCGCGCGCTGGCGCGGCTCGGCGCGGCGCCGGCGACGATTCCGATCGGCCGCGACCGCGAACCGGTGTGGCCGGACGGGGTGGTCGCTTCGATCAGCCACGCCGGCGATCGCGCGCTGTGCCTGGCCGTTTCGGCGGCCGACACGCTCGGCCTCGGCGTGGACATCGAACGGCCGCTCGACGCGCAGCGCGCGGCGGAGATCCGCGGCGTGGTGGTCGACGCCGACGAGCACGCGCTGATCCAGGCCGGCTTCGACGACCCGGCCGCCGGCCTGGCCGCGGTGTTCTCGGCCAAGGAGAGCCTGTACAAGGCGCTGTTCCCGCAGGTGCGGCGGCTGTTCGGCTTCGAGGCGATGCGGCTGGCGCGCACCGGCGCGCAGCGGCTGGAGTTCGTCTGCGCCGAAGACCTCGCCGCGCAGGTCCGGCGCGGACAGCGCTATGGCGCGCACTACCGTTTCGACGCCGACGGCGGCGTGCTCAGCCTGGTCTGGCTGCCGCGCCCGGCCTGAGCGCCGCCGCGTCGCCCGGGCCGCCGCGCGCGCGCGGCTTTGTACGACAATAGGCCGATCATGCGTTGCCTGTTGATCGACAACTACGACTCTTTCACCTGGAACCTCGCCGACCTGATCGGCCGCGCGTTCGGCCAGGCGCCGCAGGTGCTGCGCAACGACGCGGCCGACTGGGACGCGCTGCAGGCCGATGCGCGCTACGACTGCATCGTGGTCTCGCCCGGGCCCGGCAGCGCCGTGCGCGCGGCCGACCTGGGCCTGTCGCGCCGCGCCATCGCCGAGTCGCGGCTGCCGCTGTTGGGGGTATGCCTGGGCTTCCAGGCCATCGCCCACGCCCACGGCGGCCGCATCGCCCACGCGCCCGAGCCGGTGCACGGGCGCCCGGCGCGGCTGCAGCACGACGGCCGCGAGCTGTTCGCCGGCCTGCCGCAAGGGCTGCGGGTGATCCGCTATCACTCGCTGATCGCCGCCGCGCCGCTGCCGCCGGAGCTGGAAGCCAGCGCGCACAGCGAGGACGGCGTGATCATGGCGCTGCGCCATCGCCAGCGGCCGCAGTGGGGCGTGCAGTTCCATCCCGAGTCGGTGCTGAGCGAGCACGGGCTGGCGATGATCGGCAATTTCCGCGATCTGGTGCGCCGCCATCGCGGCGCGGCGACGCTGGGTTGGCGCGAAGCGGCCGAGCCGGCGCTCGCCAAGCCGTCCGCGCCGGCCTCGCCATCGACCCCGACGCTGCGCGCGTGGCTGCGCCCGCTCGATCCCGCGCCCGACGCGGAAACCGTGTTCGCCCAGTGCTACGCGCACGCGCCGCATGCGTTCTGGCTCGACAGCCAGGTCGCCGACGAGGCCGGCTGCTCGTTCATGGGCGCGGCCGAGCCCGACGACGTGCTGAGCTACCGCATCGGCGACGACGACGCGGCGCTGTCGGCCGGGCGGGCGCTGCTGGCGCGGATGCGCGAAGAACTCGCGCACGCGGTCGCCGCCGTCGACGCGCCGCTGCCGTTCGAATTCCGCGGCGGCTACGTCGGCTATTTCGGCTACGAAGCCAAGGCGCTGTTCGACGGCGAGCGCGGCCACCTCGCCGCCGCGCCGGACGCGGTGTGGATGCGCGCGCGCCGCTTCCTCGCCTTCGATCATGCGACCGGCCGCGCCTGGGCGCTGGCGGTGGCCGACGAAGCGAACGCCGCCGCCGCGCAGCGCTGGCTCGACGACACCGTCGCGCGGGTGCGCGC
>NZ_LXSD01000456.1:0-12267 GCF_017168095.1 Lysobacter enzymogenes
CGGCGCGCCCGCGGCCGCGCGCGAGCGCGAGCACGGCAGGGACTGAGCGCGCGCCGCCGCGCGCCGGCCGGACGGGCCATAATGCGCGGCCGTTTTCCATGAGTAGCGTTGCGTGAGCCGAACCGACCCGGGCGCCGACAAGATCGTTTCCATCCACACCGACGGCGCCTGCCTCGGCAATCCCGGTCCCGGCGGCTGGGCCGCGCTGCTGCGCTACAAGGGCCACGAGCGCGAACTGTCCGGCGGCGAGCCCGACACCACCAACAACCGGATGGAGCTGATGGGCGCGATCATGGGCCTGGAAGCGCTGACCGAGCCGTGCCAGGTGGTGCTGACCACCGACTCGCAGTACGTGCGCCAGGGCATCACCGAATGGATCGGCAACTGGGTCCGGCGCGGCTGGAAGACCGCCGGCGGCGACCCGGTCAAGAACCGCGACCTGTGGGAGCGCCTGCACCTGGCCAGCCAGCGCCATTCGATCGACTGGAAGTGGGTCAAGGGCCATTCCGGGCATCCGGAGAACGAGCGCGTGGATACGCTGGCGCGCTTGCAGGCCGAGCGTTTGCGCCCGTACCGGCCCTGAGGCAGGAGATAGCGGATAGGAGATAGGAGATAGCGAAAGCGAGTCTCCGGGTTCGCTTTTCGCTATCTCCTAACTCCTATCCGCTATCTCCTCGCTACAATCGCCCCATGCGTCAAATCATCCTGGACACCGAAACCACCGGCCTGAGCTGGGAGCGCGGCAACCGCGTGGTCGAAATCGGCTGCGTCGAGTTCGTCGAGCGCCGCCCCACCGGCCGCACCTACCACCAGTACATCAAGCCCGATTGCGACTTCGAGGCCGGCGCGCAGGAAGTCACCGGCCTGTCGCTGGAGCGGCTGGCGAACGAGCCGCCGATGGAGCAGGTGGTCGAGGCGTTCCTGGAGTTCATCCGCGGCGCCGAGCTGATCATCCACAACGCGGCCTTCGACGTCGGCTTCCTCAACAACGAGCTGGCGATCTGCGGCGCGCAGTACGGCAAGCTCGCCGACCACGTCACCGGCATCGAAGACTCGCTGTTGATGGCGCGCCAGCGCTTCCCCGGCCAGCGCAATTCGCTCGACGCGCTGTGCAAGCGCCTGGGCGTGGACAACTCGCACCGGCAGCTGCACGGCGCGCTGCTCGACGCGCAGATCCTCGGTGAGGTCTACATCGCGCTGACCTCGGGCCAGGAGGAGATCGGCTTCGGCGATCCGGTCGCGGCCACGGCGCAGGCGCAGCGGGTCAGCGTGCAGGTCGACCTGAGCGCGCCGCGTCCGCGCGTGGTGGTGCCGGCGGACGAGCTGGCCGCGCATCAGGCGCGACTGGAGAAGCTGCGCAAGAAGGCCGGCAAATGCGTGTGGGATCTGATCGATCCGCCGGTGGCGGTTGCGGCCGAGGGCTGAGTTCGGGCGATCTGAAACGAAAGCATCGGGCCTGAAGGCCCTCCCACAAGAAGGCACTCCCACAAGAGCGGCTCGCTGCCGGACCCGGCGCTCTTGTGGGAGGGCCTTCAGGCCCGATGCTCTTGTGCCCGACGCGGTACCGCCGGGGTTGCGTTCGCGCCCGAAGTGGCGCGGTCGCGGCTTGCGCCGCTCCTACAGGGAGTCCATGCGCCAGCGCTTCCTGCCTGGGCTCCCTGTAGGAGCGGCGCAAGCCGCGACCGCGAAACCTCAGTGGCTGCGCACCAACACCACGGTGATGTTGTCCGAGCCGCCGCCGTCCAGCGCCGCGGCCACCAGCGAATCCACGCACTCCTGCGCGCTGCAGTCGTGGTGCGCCAGCACCCGCGCGATCGCGCGGTCGTCGACTTCCTCGGTCAGGCCGTCGCTGCACAGCAGCAACTGCATGCCCGGGCGCAGTTCGCCGGTCATGGTCTCGACGTTGAGGTTGCGCGGGTCGGTCACGCCCAGCGCCTGGGTCACCACGCTGCGGTGCGGATGGCTGCGCGCCTGCTCGTGGGTGATCACGCCGTTGGCGATGAGCTCCTGCACATAGCTGTGGTCCTGCGAGAGCTGGGCCAGGTGCCCGTCGCGCCACAGGTAGACCCGGCTGTCGCCGACCCAGGCCACTTCGAAGCGGTTGCCGTTGATGCGCGCGGCGACCACGGTGGTGCCCATCGGCAGGGTGTCGTTGCGCCGGCGCGAGGTGCGGATGATCTCCTCGTCGGCGATCCGGATCGCCTGCGCCAGCGCCGCGCCGCCGCGCACCTCGCGCACGATCACCTCGCGCGCCAGCGCGCTGGCGACCTCGCCGTACTCGTGCCCGCCCATGCCGTCGGCGACCAGCCACAAGCCCAGCTCGCTGTCGCCGTAATAAGTGTCTTCGTTGAGTTCGCGGCGCAGGCCGACGTGCGTGAGGTGTCCGAATTCGATCATCTGCCGGTCATGCCATTCGCGTCGTCGGGATCGCCACTGAAGAGGTATACGGAATCATCGCGAGCGAGCGGCCGGGTGGCAAGAAAGCGTGATCCGTTCTGCGCTTCATGCATGAGCGCCGATGAAGGCCGTGTGTGCATGCGTCGCGTTTCAAAACTGCCACGTCGAGGCCGCGATTGCGAGACTTGCCCGTTCCGGCAAAGCCGCCGATGCGGGCGCATGGCCGCCGTGGTCCGCCGAAAACTCGCGATCGGCGATGGCGTAGCGCATGGGCGGAGCCGGTGGCGGGGAGGGCGGTGCGCGTGCCGGAGCCGGAAAACGCAACGGGCCCGCGAGGGGCCCGTTGCGCTTGAATCTGGCGGAGAGGGGGGGATTCGAACCCCCGGTACGCTATAAACGTACGCCTGATTTCGAGTCAGGTACAATCAACCGCTCTGCCACCTCTCCGGGTGCAGTCGAGCCGCGTATGTTACGGGCTGTCGCGCGACGGAGCAAGCGTCCGCACACGATTCGTCCTCATGCCGCGCCTTCGCGCGTGGCGCCCGCGCCCGGCGGCCGCGCGCAAAGCCGGCGCGGCCGGCGCGGGGCTACACTAGCCGTCCCCCCATGCATTCAGGCGGTTGCGCCCATGTCCGAAATCCTGGTCCCGGTGTCCTTTGGCGAGCTGCTCGACAAGATCGCGATCCTGCAGATCAAGTCCGAGCGCATGAGCGACGAAGCCAAGCTGGCCAACGTGCGCAACGAACTGAGCGCGCTGGAACGCACCTGGATGGCCCATCCGGCCGCCGGCCAGGACATCGTGCGCCTGCGCGCCGAGCTCAAGGCGGTCAACGAGCGCCTGTGGGTCATCGAGGACGACATCCGGGTCAAGGAAAAGCGCCAGGAGTTCGATGACGAGTTCATCGCCCTGGCGCGTTCGGTGTATGTCGAGAACGACGTGCGCGCGCGGGTCAAGAAGCAGATCAACCAGGCCCTGGGCTCGACCTACGTGGAAGAGAAGTCCTATCAGGACTACGGCACCGGCCCGGTCTGAGCTGCGTTCGGCCATGAGCCCCGCGCGCAAGGACGACGCGCCAGCGCGGCCGCGCTCGGCCGCGGCCTGGCTGTACGACGATCTGCTCGCCTGGCTGTGCCCGGGCGGGCTGCTGCTGACCGCGCTGGTGCTGCGCCACCCCGGCGGCCTGCACGCGCTGCGCGCGCAGGCGCCGGAGCTGGTGTTGCCCACCTGGCTGGCCGGCGCCTACGTGCTGGGCCTGGCGCTGAGCCCGCTCGGCCGGCTGGTCTATACCTTCGCCCAGGCCGTGGTCTGGCCGCGGCTGCGCCGGGCCTGGGCGCCGGCGCTGGAGTTCCTCGGCGAACGCCTGCGCCGCGACGAAGGCCTGCAACTGCCGCCGGCCGCGACCATGACCGCCTCGCAGTTCCACGACGCCGACCGGCGCCTGCGCGAATACCTGGAAGCGGTCGCGCCCGAATCGCGCGCCGCCCTGGACCGGATGAAGGTGCTGTGCAGCCTGAGCTGCAACGCCGCGGCGGCGTGCTTCGTGTTCGTGCTGATCGATGCGCTGTCCGGCGGCGTCGCCGACTGGAGCGGCGGGCGCGTGGCGATCGCCTGCGCGGCGATCGCCCTGGCCCTGGTCGCCGCGGTCTACCGCGAGCGGCGCCGCCAGCGCACCCAGTTGTCGGTGTGGCGGCGGGTGCGGATCGAGCGCGGCGAGGACGGCGCGGCCGCGCCGCCGTGAGCCTCAGCCGCGCGCGGCCAGTTGCGCGCGCACGTCCATCAGCGCGAAACCGAGCAGGTTGAGCCCGGGCCACTGCGTCGGCCGGGTCGCATCGCGATGGCCGGCGGCCAGGCCGATGCCCCAGACCGCATCGACCGGGCTGGCCTCGACCAGCACCTGTTCGCCGGTGCCGAGCAGAAACTCGCCCAGGGCCGGGTTTTGCGCGAACTTGGCCAAGTTGCCGGCGACCACCAGCGGGTAGCGGTGCGCGGCCCAAAGGGTCTCGTCGAAGCCCGCGATCTTGCGGCCCAGGGCCTTGGCCTTGGCCGCATCGTCGCTGGCGAGGATCTTCGCGGTAATGGCATCGTCGCCGAACAAGCGCGCCTTGCCGGCCATCATCCAGTGCTCGGCGCTGGCGTAGCGTTCGCCGTCGAGTTCGAACGCGGCCGGGTACCACTGGCTCAGGCAGCCCTTGCCGACCCGGCCGGGCCGGTCGCGGTGGCCCCAGAAGCACAGGTAATCGAAGCGGGCGCCGTCGCCGAGGGCGGCGATGAGTCGGTCGAGCGAAAGCGGGGGCATGCGGTGGCGTGCGGATTCTTTGTGTGAGATGGGGCGCGAAGGCTCGGCGGTGCTCAGGAGAGGACTCGAGCCTCTCGCCCGGCGGTCGGGCCGGCGCGGCTCAGCGCCCCGGATGGTCGGCGCGATAACGTTCGAACGCGGCGATGCCGTCCTCGACTTCGATCAGGTCCATGACCCCGTCGTGCTCGATCTTGGTGCCCCAGGCGATCTGCGCCGCGGGCTTGCCGAGGTATTTGCGCGCGGCGTCGTCGTAACGGTCGGCGCAGTAGCGCAGGTCGCTGTAGGGGCCGCTGCGCGCCGGGTTGCTGGCCGCGTGCAGGCCCAGCACCTTGGTGCCCATGGCGTTGGCGATGTGCATCGGGCCGGAGTCCGGGGTCATCAGCAACTGGCCGCGTTCGAGCAGGGCCGGCAATTGCTTGAGGGTGTCCTTGCCGACCAGGTCGAGCGCGGGATGGGCCATCGCCGCGAGGATCGCATCGGTGGTGTCGCGCTCGAGCTGGCTGCGGCCGCCGCACATCACCACCCGCCAGCCCTGCGCCGCGGCGTGGTCGGCGACCGCGGCGTAGCGCTCGGGACGCCAGTTGCGCAGGGTGTGGCTGGAGCAGGGCGAGATCAGCAGCGTCGGCGTCGCGTCGACCGGCCACTGCGCCCGCGCCCATTCGCGCGCTTCCTCGGGCACCGGCAGATCCCACACCACCTCGGTCTGGCGCAGCCCCAGCGGCTCGCAGAAGCTGCCGATGGCGTCGAGCACGTGGATGCCGGGGCGGTCGGGAATGCGTTCGTTGACGAACAGGCCGTGCAGGTCCTTGGAGCGCGAGCGGTCGTAGCCGATCCGCCGCGTCGCCGGCACGAACGCCGACAGCAGGTTGGCGCGCGCGGCCACCTGCATCTGCAGCAGCGCGTCGAACTTGCCGCCCGGCAGGCCGCGCTCGCGCAGGCCGCGGCGCAGCGCGCGCATGCCGGCCCAGCCGCTTTTCTTGTCGTATTCGATGAAGTCCACGCCGTCCAGGCCTTCGAGCAGGCGGCGCTCGCCCTTGCCGATGATCCAGGCGATCGACGCTTGCGGGCGGGCCCGGCGCAGGGTGCGCACCAGCGGCACCACGTGGGTGACATCGCCGAGCGCGGACAGGCGCAGCAGGCACAGGCGGGGGGCGGGCGCCAAAGTCGGACGGTTCGGGGTCGATTGGTTCACGTGACTTGTTAGACTCGGACGGATGACGGGTTATGACGCCGCCGAGGGACTGACGCCGTACCGCGACGACAGCGGCTACGGAGCGATTCTGTTCGACCGCGCACGGGTGCAGCAAGCCGCGCCGGACTGGTTTACGCCCGGATACTGGGGCGCGCAGGCGCGGCCGGTGGACAGCGGCGGCCGCGGCGGAGCCTGGTTCGTCGATGCGCCGTTCGGCCAGGCGGTGCTGCGCCGCTATCTGCGCGGCGGGCTGGTCGCGCGCTTCAACCGCGACCTGTACTGGTGGCGCGGCGGCGAGCGCACCCGCAGCTTCGCCGAATTCCGCCTGACCCGCGAGGCCGCGCGCCGCGGCCTGCCGGTGCCGGCGCCGATCGCCGCGCTGTACCGGCGCGAGGGGCTGCGCTACCGCGCCGCGATCCTGGTCGCCCGGCTCGACGGCGTGCGCTCGCTGGCCGACCGCGCCGCGGTCGCCGGCGACGGCGCGCCGTGGGAGGAAACCGGCCGGCTGATCGCCCGCTGCCACCGCGCCGGGCTCGACCACGCCGACCTCAACGCCACCAACCTGCTGTTCGACCCGGCCGGCCGCGGCTGGGTGATCGACCTGGACCGCGGCCAGTTCCGCATCCCCGCCACCGGCTGGCGCGAGCGCAATCTCGCCCGGCTCAAGCGCTCGCTGCTGAAATTGCGCGGGCAGCGGCCGGTCGCGGAGGTCGAGCGCGACTTCGCCCGATTGCGCACGGCCTATGACCGCGCCTGGGAACGTGGTTACTAGATAGCGGCCCGGGACAGGGCGGCGAATCAATCAAAATCCCGGCGCAGGCGCCGGGCGATCGGATGTTGCGAGGGGGCGGAATGACTTGGCGGCTGCGTCTGCACGGTGTCGGCAATGCGTCGGCGGTGGAACTGGGATCGGCGATGGCCACGCTGGAGCGCGACGGCGAGCCCTGGCTCACCATCGATTGCGGCGGCGAGGGCCTGACCGCGTTCCTGGCGCACTACGGGCGCATGCCCGAGGCGGTGTTCCTCACCCACGCCCACATGGATCACATCGCCGGCTTCGAGCGCTTGTTCGTCGCCCACTATTTCGACGAGGCCCGGCGCGGCCGGCTGCCGCGGCTGTACATCCCCGCGCCGCTGGTGCCGCTGCTGCAGCAGCGCGTGGCCGATTACCCGAACGTGCTGGCCGAAGGCGGGGTGAATTTCTGGGACGCGTTCCAGCTGGTGCCGGTCAGCGGCCATTTCTGGCACCGCGGTGTGCGCATGGAGGCATTCCCGGTGCGCCACCACTGGCCCGACAGCGCGTTCGGCCTGCGCCTGCGCGGCAGTGCGGTATGGACCGGCGACACCCGGCCGATCCCGGAAATGCTGGCCCGGTTCGCCGACGACGGCGAGCTGATCGCGCACGATTGCGCGCTGCACGGCAATCCCTCGCACAGCGGGATCGAGGACCTGGAGCGCGAATATCCGCCGGCGTTGCTGCAACGCTGTGTCCTGTATCACTACGCCAGCCGCGAGGAGGGCGACGCGCTGGCCGCGCGGGGGTATCGTGTCGGCAGGCCCGGCGAGGCCATCGACCTGGCCGACCCCACTGCCGCACAGGTGCCGCCTTCGTGAATGCCGCTGCCGACCGCCTCGTCCCGCTCGCCGCGCCCGGTCCGCTCGACCGCCGCGGCCGGCCGTTGCGGGACCTGAGGCTGTCGCTGATCGAGGCCTGCAATTTCCGCTGTCCCTACTGCATGCCGGCCGAGCGCGTGGCCGACGACTACGGCCTGGACGCGGCCTCGCGGCTGAGCTTCGACGAGATCGAAACCCTGGTCCGCGGCTTCGTCCGCGTCGGCGTGCGCAAGCTGCGCCTGACCGGCGGCGAGCCGCTGCTGCGCAAGGGGCTGCCGGAGCTGATCGCGCGTCTGAGCCGGATCGACGGCCTCGACGACCTGGCCCTGACCACCAACGGTTCGCTGCTGGCGCGGCAGGCGCGCGCTTTGCGCGAGGCCGGGCTGCGCCGGCTGACGGTGAGCCTGGACGCGCTCGACCCGGACCTGTTCCGGCGCCTGTCCGGCGGCCGCGGCGAGGTCGCGCAGGTGCTCGCCGGGATCGAGGCCGCGCGCGCGGCCGGGTTCGGGCCGCTGAAGATCAACTGCGTGGTCCAGCGCGGCGTCAACGAAGACCAGATCCTGCCGCTGGCCGAGCATTTCCGCGGCAGCGGCGACGTGCTGCGCTTCATCGAATACATGGACGTGGGCAACTGCAACGGCTGGGATCCGCGCGGCGTGGTGAGTTCGCAGGAACTGCGCGACGCCATCGACGCGCGCTGGCCGCTGCGCGCGCTGGATGCGCAATACCGCGGCGAGGTCGCCTCGCGCTACGCCTATCGCGACGGCGCCGGCGAAGTCGGTTTCGTGTCCTCGATCAGCGCGCCGTTCTGCGGCGACTGCCACCGCGCGCGGGTGTCGGCCGACGGCCGGCTCTACACCTGCCTGTTCGCCGCCGCCGGCAGCGACCTGCGCGGCGCGCTGGCGCAGGGCGAGGACGCGCTGACCGAGCGCGTGGCCGCGCTGTGGAGCGGCCGCAACGACCGCTACAGCGAACTGCGCGCAGCCGACGCGCCGCGGCCGCAGCGGCACGTGGAGATGTTCCTGATCGGCGGTTGAGGCCGTCGGATCGGGGCGCGCGACGGCGATGGCGATGCTCGAATCCTTGAACGAACGCGGCTTCGCGCTGTGGCCGGACGCGCTCGATCCCGGCGAGGTCGCAGCGCTGGCCGCCCGCCCGGCGGTGAACGCGGCGGCGCAGGACGATGCCGGCGACCGCGAACTGCTGCGCGAGCCGTGGTGCGGCGAACTCGCGGCGGCCCTGCGCGCGCGCCTGAGCGCGGCCGGGCTGCTCGCGGCCGATGCGGTCGCGGTGCAATGCACGCTGTTCCGCAAGAGCGCCGGCCGCAACTGGAAGGTGACGCTGCATCAGGATCTGTCGATCCCGGTCGCCGCGCAGGTGGACGACGCCCGCCTGAGCGCCTGGTCGCGCAAGCAGGGCGGGACGTTCGTGCAGCCGCCGGTGGAGTTGCTGCAGCGGCTGCTGGCGGTGCGCCTGCACCTGGACGACTGCGGCGCCGGCGACGGCCCGCTGCGCGTGGTGCCGGGCTCGCACCGCCACGGGCGCCTGGACGCGGACGCCGCCGCGGCCCTGCGCGCGGCGCAAGGCGAGACCGCATGCACCGCGCGCCGCGGCGATCTGCTTATCATGCGGCCGTTGCTGCTGCACGCCTCGTCCAAGGCGACCCGGCCCGAGGGGCGGCGGCGCGTCCTGCATTTCCTGTACGGCCCGCGCGAACCTGGCTACGCGCTGCATTGGAGTCTGGCGATTTGAAATCCGCAAAAGCGAGCACCAACAAGGCGAGCACGAACAAGGCGAGCACGAACGACGCCGGCGCGTCCAAGGCGGGCGCGGCGCTCACCCACCTCGACCGCGACGGCCGTCCGGCGATGGTCGACGTGAGCGCCAAGCCGGTCACCGCGCGCGCCGCGCTGGCGCGCTGCCGGGTGCGCTTTCCCGCCGCGGTGGCGGCCCAATTGCGCGCCGGCGGCATGAAGAGCAAGAAAGGCGCGGTGATCGACACCGCCATCGTCGCCGGCACGATGGCGGTCAAGCGCACCCACGAGCTGATTCCGTTCTGCCATCCGCTGCCGATCGACGCCTGCCGGTTCGCCGTCGAGTGGGCGACGGACACCGCGTTGTCGATCGAATGCGAAGTGCGCACCGTGCACCGCACCGGCGTGGAAATGGAAGCGCTGACCGGCGCCACCGTCGCCGCGCTGACCGTCTACGACATGTGCAAGGCGCTGTCGCACGCCATCGTCATCGGGCCGGCGCAACTGGCGGGCAAGCGCGGCGGCAAGCGCGACTTCGGCGTCGCGGGGCAGGGCGCATGAGCCGGCTGACCGTGCTGTATTTCGCCAGCCTGCGCGATGCCGCCGGCACCGCCAGCGAATCGGTCGAGGCCGATGCGCGCGACTTGCGCGGCCTGTACGAAACCTTGCGCGAACGCTACGGTTTCGCGCTGCCTGCCGAGCGCCTGCGCGTGGCCGTGGACGGCGCGTTCGCGCGCTGGGACGAGGCGCCGCGCGCGGGCAGCGAGGTCGCCTTCATTCCGCCGGTCTCGGGAGGCTGAACGATGACGCGAACGGATGCACCGACGCTGCGCTTCGCCTTGTCCGAGACCGCGTTCGAGCTCGCGCCGCTGCGCGCGGCGCTGCTCAGCGCGCAGGCCGGCGCCTACGCCAGCTTCGAAGGCTGGGTGCGCGACCACCACGCCGGCCGCGCCGTGCTCGGGCTGCGTTACGAGAGCTATGCGGAATTGGCGCTCAGCGAGGGCGAGAAGGTGCTGGCCGAAGCGCTGGAACGCTTCGCGATCGTGGATGCGCGCTGCGTGCATCGCGTGGGCGAGCTGGCCATCGGCGAGCTGGCGGTGTGGGTGGGGGTGAGCGCGGCGCATCGCGACGCGGCGTTCGCGGCCTGCCGCTATATCATCGATGAGACCAAGGCGCGGGTGCCGATCTGGAAGCACGAGCGCTATGCGGACGGCGCGGCGGATTGGCTGCATCCGGAGCCGCCGGCGGCGGGGTGAACCGGGTCGGAGAGGATCGCATCGGGACTGAAGTCCCTCCCACAAGAGCGAACCTCTTCCCAGTGAAGCCCCTCCCACAAAAGCGAACCACCTCCCACAAAAGCGAAGTCCTTCTCACCCAAAGCTCGGGACTGAAGCCGCTTCCAGCAAGGCGGCGGGACTAGAGCATTCCCAAAGACGCGCCAGGACTGGGTTCCGCCCGCGACGGCTGTTGTGGGAGGGACTTCAGTCCCGACGCTTTCGTGCCCGTCGCGACGTACATCGGCCCGCGCCCCCGCCAAGGCACATGCCCGCGCCATCGCGATCCGGTAGCGTCGAACACCGGTCCCGATCGAGAAATCCCCGCCATGCGCCTGCGTTCGCTGTGCCTGCCCCTGCTGTTGTGCGCCGCGCTGCCGGCGATGGCCGGCGAGCTGTTGGTCGGCAACAAGTCCGCCGACACCGTCTGGCGCCTGTCGCTGGACGACGGCCGCAAGCTTGGCGAATTCGCCACCGGCAAGGCGCCGCACGAGATCGTGGTTGCGCCGGACGGCCGCACCGCGCTGGTCGCCAACTACGGCAGCGACAGCGCCGGCAATACCCTGAGCGTGCTCGATCTGCGCGGCAAGGCGCCGCCGCGGACCGTCGACCTCGGCCGCCACGGCCGGCCGCACGGGCTGCGTTTTCTGCCCGGCGGGCGCGAAGCCTTGGCCACCACCGAAGCCTCGCAGCACCTGCTGCGCATCGACGTAGCCCGCGCCAGGATCGTCGCCGAGATCGCGCTCGGCGAAGGCAAGGGCCACATGGTCGCGGTCGACGGCGACGGCAAGAGCGCCTACGTCACCAAGGTCGATCGCGGCACGCTCAGCCGGATCGATCTGGCCGGCAACCGCAAGACCGCCGAAGTCGATGCGGGCAAGGGCGCCGAGGGCGTCGCGGTGCGGCCGGGCAGCGGCGAGGTCTGGGTGACCAATCGCGAGGCCGGCACGGTGACCGTGCACCAGCCGCAGACCCTGGCGATCCTGCGCACCTTGCCGAGCCCGGGGTTTCCGATCCGGGTCGCGTTCACCGCCGACGGCCGCCAGGCCCTGGTCAGCAACGCGCGCGCGGCGACGCTGTCGGTGTTCGACGCGCAGCGCAAGCGGCCGTTGGCGACGGTCGCGTTGAGCCGCGAGGGCAGGGCGTATCGCGACACCATGCTCGGTCGCGCGGCGTTGCCGATCGGCGTGGTCGCCGATCCGGTGCGGCCGCGGGTGTATGTGGCGATCAGCGGCGGCGACGAGATCGCGGTGATCGACCGGGCGAGCTGGAAGCCGGTGGCGTACTGGACGACCGGGCGCGAGCCCGATGCGGTGGCGGTGGTGGCGCCGTAGCGGCGGGCCCTCGCCCCAACCCTTCTGCCGCACGCGGGAGCGGGCTGGGTAAGCTCGCTGCCGGCACGCGAAGGCGTCGGCTTTCTGTTCCGTGCGCAGGAGAGAGCCGGCGCGAACGTCGCCGCCGCGCGGAGTTTGCGGCGGGCAAAAAGGCGGCGGCCCCGCAAGCGTGACTCCGGCGCCCGAATCGACCGATACCGTTGCTGCCTTCCGGCCCTGGCGGGATTTTCGATCTATCGTCGCGGAGGCGCCAACGGGGCCACCATAGGACGGTCGCGGCAGCGGGGACCGGTTCGCACGGGGCGGACGGATCGCTGCCGGAGGGGCGGCATTCTGCCTGAAAGCGGGGCCGGGGCGCAAACCGCCGCCGCCGGGCCGGCGCGGGCGGGCTCGCCGGCCGCGCGA
>NZ_LXSD01000457.1:0-3880 GCF_017168095.1 Lysobacter enzymogenes
CCCCGCGTCGGGCCGGCGGCGCGCGCGCTCATGCGGCGCGGGCGCCCGCGTTGCGGCCGCCGCTGCTGCGATTGTCCGGTGTCCCACAGCCCGTCCCACTGCATGCGCCCTCCACGGCTGCCCTTGAGCGTTCCCCTTGGCGGCGCCGAGACTGCACCCGCTCTGACAACGTTGTCAACAAGACTCCGCAAAACCGTCATCGACGGACCCAAACCGTGCCGTCCGGCGCGCTTTTCTTGATGCGGCGCAACATCGCGACGCGCGCCGGAGATCACGTTCTGGCGCGGGTTTCAGCCGATTCGGCCGGTCCCGGTTGGCAGGACGCCGGCAGTTGTGACAACGTTGGGCCAACGCTTGTCGTGCCGGTCAACCGGAGCAAGGCGCACGCGGCGGGCGTCTCCCGCCTGCCCTGGGAGGGGATGTCTCATGTCGGTTGCAAACGCCAGCGCGCCGCCGCGCTATCTCATGTCGATCGCGATCATCGGCGCGCTGTTCTTCGTGTTCGGCTTCGTCACCTGGCTCAACGGCCCGCTGATCGGCTTCGCCCAGCTCGCCTTCGAGCTCGACGAAGTCGGCGCCTTCCTGGTGCCGATGGCGTTCTACCTGTCGTATTTCTTCCTGGCCCTGCCGGCCTCGTCGATCCTGCGCTTCACCGGGATGAAGCGCGGCATGGCCCTGGGCCTGATGGTGATGGCGATCGGCGCGGCGCTGTTCGGCGAGTTCACCACCCAGCGCTGGTACCCCGGCGCGCTCGGCGGCCTGTTCGTGATCGGCGCGGGCCTGGCGGTGCTGCAGACCGCGGTCAATCCCTACATCAGCATCCTCGGCCCGATCGAGGGCGCGGCCCGGCGCATCGCGGTGATGGGCATCTGCAACAAGATCGCCGGCATCCTCGCGCCGATCGTGCTCGGCACCCTGGTGCTGCACGGCATGGGCGACCTGGCCGAGCAGGTCAAGGGCGCCGATCCGGCCATCAGGCAGCAGGTGCTCAACGAGTTCGCCGCCAACATCCACGGCCCCTACCTGCTGATGGCCGGCCTGCTCGCGCTGCTGGCCGTCGGCGTGCTGTTCTCGCCGCTGCCGGAACTGCGCGGCGAAGAGGTCAACAAGAGCGGCGCCGAGCAGGGCGGCGCCGGCCGCAGCCTGTTCGGCTATCCGCACCTGTGGCTCGGCGCGCTGTGCATCTTCGTCTACGTCGGCGTGGAAGTGATGGCCGGCGACGCCATCGGCACCTATGGCCACAGCTTCGGCCTGCCGCTGGACAAGACCAAGTTCTTCACCTCCTTCACCCTGGGCGGGATGCTGCTGGGCTACATCGTCGGCCTGATCGTGATCCCGCGCTTCATCTCGCAGGAACGCTACCTGTCGTGGTCGGCGGTGCTCGGCGTGCTGCTGAGCATCGGCGCGTTCGCCACCCACGGTTACGTGTCGGTGCTGTTCGTCGCCGCGCTCGGCTTCGCCAACGCGATGATGTGGCCGGCGATCTTCCCGCTCGGCATCCGCGGCCTGGGCCGCCACACCGAAACCGGCTCGGCGATCATGGTCATGGGCATCGCCGGCGGCGCGGTGGTGCCGCAGCTGTACGCGGTGCTGAAGCAGCACTTCGATTTCCAGGCGGTGTTCCTGGCGCTGATGGTGCCGTGCTACCTGTACATCCTGTTCTTCGCCAAGGTCGGGCATAAGGTCGGCCTGCGCGAGCGCAGCGGCGCCGGCGCGGCGGCGGTCGAGGCCAACTGAGGCCGCCCGGCCGGCCCTGCGCAGGCGGGGCCGGCCTGCTGCGGAACTCTGGCGGGAGCGGCTTTTGTGGGAGGGCCTTCAGGCCCGAGGCTGTTGTCCCAGATGGCAGCGACCTGAGCCGAGAGCATCGGGCCTGAAGGCCCTCCCACAGGGAAAATCCGTCGCTGCGGGCGGCGCGGGCGTTTCAAACGCCGGGCGCCGGTCCGGTCGAAATTTAAACGCCGCCGCGTCCCGGCCGGACCGGATGCGGCGTTCCGCCAAAAGCCGCTGGCCGCTGCGGCGGCGCTTCGGTATCGTGCACGCAATGAATGCGCCGCCTCCCCACGCCGGCGCGGTCGCGCCCACCGGCGCGTCGGCCGCGCGCGCGCTGCGTTACCTGATCCGTACGCCCTTGCTGCTGTGGCACGTGTTCGTCCACCTGCCGCTGGTCCTGCTGCTGATCACTCTGCCCACCGCCCGCATCCCCTGGGGCGAGGAAACCGTGGAACACCGCGCGATCCGCGCCTGGTCGGCCGGGCTGATGCGGATCTTCGGCTTCCGCCTGCGCCGGATCGGCACGCCGCTGGCCGGCGCGACCTTGTTCGTCGCCAACCACGTCAGCTGGGTCGACATCGAGATCCTGCACAGCCAGCGCATGATGGGCTTCGTCGCCAAGCGCGAGATCGCCGGCTGGCCGGTGGTCGGCTGGCTGGCGGCGCGCGGCCACACCATCTTCCATTCGCGCGGCAGCACCGAATCGCTCGGCGGGGTGCTGCACGAAATGCTCTCGCGCCTGCGCGCGGGCCGCTCGGTCGGCGTGTTCCCCGAAGGCGGCACCCGCGGCGGCCGCGAGATCGGCCCGTTCCACGCGCGCATCTTCATGGCCGCGGTCGAGGCCGGGGTGCCGGTGCAGCCGGTGGCGCTGCGCTACGGCGAGCGCGGCGACGCCCAGCGCGTGGTCGCGTTCCAGGACCGCGAGAGTTTCTTCGCCAATTTCCTGCGCCTGCTCGGCGAACCCGGGCGGCTGGCCGAAGTGCATTTCCTCACGCCGATCGGCCCCGGCGAAGCCGACGGCCGCCGCCGCATCGCCGAACTGGCGCGGCAGCGCATCGTCGAGGCGATGGCGGGCTGAGGCGACGATGCTGACCGCATCCGACTACGCACCGCCGCGCTGGCTGCGCAACGCCCACGTCCAGTCGGTGCTCGGCTCCAGCCCGCTGCGCCGGCGCAACGCCGAGCGGCGTCTGGCCGCGGCCGGCGCGCGCACCGAACGGCATCTGCTGGAAACCGCCGACGGCGTGCGCCTGCTCGGCCTGCACAGCGCGGTGCCCGGCACCACCGCGCGCGGGCTGGTGCTGCTGCTGCACGGCTGGGAAGGCAGCGCCGATTCCAACTACATGCGGCTGACCGCGGCGCGCCTGCTCGGCCGCGGCTTCGAAGTGTTCCGGCTCAACTTCCGCGACCACGGCGACACCCACCACCTCAACGAAGGCCTGTTCCACTCCAACCGCCTGGAGGAAGTGGTGCAGGCCGCGCAGCAAGTGGCCGCGCGCTTCCCGCTGCGGCCGCTGTCGGTGGCCGGCTATTCGCTCGGCGGCAATTTCGCCCTGCGCCTGGCGCTGCGCGCGTCCGAAGTGGGCCTGCCGCTGGCGCACGCGGCGGCGGTGTGCCCGGTGCTGGATCCGGCGCGGACGATGGAACAGATGGAAGTCGGTCTGCCGATGTACCTGTGGTACTTCGAGCGCAAGTGGCGCGGCTCGCTGGCGCGCAAGCGCGAGCTGTTCCCGGGCGTGCACGACTTCGACGACCGCACCCTGGGCCTGCGCATGCGTCCGCTGACCCAGTGGATGGTCGAGCGCCACACCGACTTCGGCACCCTCGACCGCTATTTCGACGGCTATTCGATCGCCGGCGAGCGGCTGTCGCGGCTGCAGGTGCCGGCCAGCATCCTGATGGCCGCCGACGACCCGGTGATCCCGCTGGCGGGCTTCCGCGAACTGCGCCTGCCGCCGCATTCGCGCCTGGAAGTGGCGCCGTGGGGCGGCCACTGCGGGTTCCTGGAGAACGCCCAGCTCGACGGCTTCGCCGAACGCTGGATCGCCGACCGGCTGGCCGCGCTGGCCGCGGGCTGAGCGCGCCGCCGCGGCGGCCGACGCGCCGCCCG
>NZ_LXSD01000458.1:0-9616 GCF_017168095.1 Lysobacter enzymogenes
AACTACTGCGCACGTTACGTCGTGGGTGCGTTGTCGCGGTCGCGGCTCGCGCCGCTCCTACAGGTAGCTGCCGTGGCCTACTTCACGACCCGCAGCTTCGACGCCTTGCGCCGCTCGCGCAGCGCTTGCGCGCGCAGGTCGCGGCGCGGGCCGCCGCTGCCGCCGCGCGGCGGGCGCGACCGCCACCAGCGGATCAGCAACCAGCCCACGATCATGCCGCCGAGGTGGGCGAAGTGGGCCACGCCGGTGCCGGTGGTGAACACGCCGTAGAACAGCGACGCGGCCACGTACACGATCACCAGGGTGCGCGCCTTGAGCACGATCGGGAACGGCAGCAAGGTCACCTTGCGGTTCGGGAACATCATCCCGTAGGCCAGCAGCAGGCCGTAAATCGCGCCCGACGCGCCCAGGGTCAGGATCAGCTGGCCATCAAAGATGGCGAAGGTGGCCGCCGCCAGCTGCAGCAGGGCCGAACCCAGCAGGCACACGAAGTAGTAGATCGCGTAGCGCCGCGCGCCCCATTCGTACTCGATCGACGAGCCGAACATCACCAGCGCGAGCATGTTGAAGATCAGGTGGCCGAGGCCGCCGTGCATGAAGCCGGAGGTGATCAGCTGCCACGGCATGAACCCCGGCCCGTCGACCTCGAACTGCGGCGGCACCCACGGCCACAGTTCGAACCACAGCGGCCAGGCGCGGGCGGCGTCGCTCGCGTCGGCGATGGACTGCAACAGGAATACCGCTACGTTGGCGATCAGCAGCTTGCGCGTGACCGCCGGGATGCTGGAAAAAAGCCTGGAAAACATCGCGACTCCTCGGACCGGGCGCTATGGTAGCCGCGCCGGCTGCGAGGCGAGGTGAGCGCGGCGTGCAGATCGCGCCGGCCGTTCAGATCGGAATGCGGCGGCGGTCGCGGCGGTATCGGGCAATGCGACAGCGACGGGGCGATCGGGCCGCGGCCCGCTCCCGAGAACGCAGCGATCCGGTACTCGCGGTTGTCGCGCAGCTCCGGCGACCGCGCCGGTCGGACCTTGGTTCGCTCGCAGCATGCGCTCGCCCGGCCGCTCGGCTCGGCCTGCGATTTCGCGCAGCGGCCGCTACCGGCCTGGGCGTCCGGCCGCAATTCCCCGGGCCCTGCCCGATCGATTGGGTTCAACCGGCTCGACTCGATCGCACCGCCTCGATCGCACCGCCTCAATCGGCCGGCCCCCAGATCTGCTCGTCGATCGTCGGCGCCGCGCGCTGGCCGCGCACCCGGCCGTTCTCGACCTTCACGCCTTCCGCGCGCAGGCGTTGGGATTGTTCGCGCCAGCCCTTGGAGCCTTCCGGGAACGCGATGCGCCCGTCCGAGCGCAGCACGCGGTGCCAGGGCAGCTTGGGATCCTCGTTCTGGCCGAGCAGGCGCGCGACCAGGCGCGCGCGGCCCGGCAGGCCGGCGCGCCGCGCGACCTCGCCGTAACCGGCGACTTCGCCGCGGGGAATCGCGCGGATCGCGGCAAGGATGCGCCTGGCGGCAGTTTCGCTGTCCATCGCGGTAGCATATGCGCTGTTGCGCGCAGGAGTCGCCCCCCATGCAGTTCGCCCACATCCAGAAGCACCTCAGCCAGGCCGGGTTCCGCCTGTCCGTCCACGACAGCGTGATCTGCGTCGAGTTGTCGCTCGAACAGGGCACCCGCCACCAGTCGATCTTCCTGTCCGAACAAGAGGACGACGACGGCCGCGGCTTCCTGCGCGTGAGCACCGCGATCGCCCCGACCACCGGCCTGGACGCGCGCCGCGCACTGGCCTTCAACTGGGAAAGCCACGTCGGCTACCTCGCCATCGGCAACCTCGACGGCGTGCCCTACCTGCAGCTGTGCGAGAACCGCCCGCTGGAAACCCTGGACGCGGCCGAGCTGCAACGCCTGGTGCTGGAGATCGGCGGCGTCGGCGACCGCATGGAGCGGGTGCTGTCGGCGAACGGCGATCTGCTCTGAGCCGTCGGTTGGTCCCGCAAAGCCCTCCCGTTGCGCGGGAGGGCTTTTTTGTAGTGGACTTATTTTGTGGGAGGGCCTTCAGGCCCGATGCTGTTCGCTCAGTCCGCGGCGAACCGAAAGAAAAGCTTCGGGCCTGAAGGCCCTCCCACAAAAGAAAAGGCCCGCGAATCGCGGGCCTTTTCGCATCCTGCGCCGGAGCTCAGATCCAGCCGAAGAACCGCATCGCCTCGAACAGGCCGTAGGCGATGCCGCCGGCCGCCGGAATCGTCAGGATCCACGCCCAGATCATCTTCTCCACCACGGTCCACTTGATCGAGTTGAAGCGCTTGGCCGTGCCCACGCCCATGATCGCGGCGGAGATGTTGTGGGTGGTCGAGACCGGGATGCCCAGCGACGAGGCCGCCATGATCACCGAGGCGGCGCTGGTCTCGGCGGCGAAGCCGTGGATCGGGTGCAGCTTGACCAGCTTGTGGCCGAGCGTCTTGATGATGCGCCAGCCGCCGGCGGCGGTGCCGGCGGCCATGACCACCGCGCAGGTCAGCTTGATCCAGGTGTCGATGTCGTTGTGCGCGATCGCGCCCGGCGAGGGGTGCAGGAACGCCAGCCAGCCCGGCAGGTTGTCGAGGGTGCCGGCCTGCTGCGCGCTGATCAGCGCCAGGGCGATGATGCCCATGGTCTTCTGCGCGTCGTTCATGCCGTGGGCGAAGCCCATGCCGGCGGCGCTGAGCAGCTGCGCCTTGCCGAAGAAGCCGTTGACCCAGCGCGGCCGCGCGATCCGGCGCAGCACGCCGCCGCTGGCGGCCATCGCCGAGATCAGCGCGAACAGCACGCCCATCACCAGGAAGCCGGCGGCGAAGCCGAGCATCGGCGAGGTGAACATCGGCACCACCACCTTCCACAGCACGCCGGCGCTCTTCCAGATCGGCTCGGCCGGATGCGACCACACCACCGCGTGCCAGTTGTTCGAGGCCGCGGCGATCGCCGCGCCGCACAGCCCGCCGATCAGCGCGTGCGAGGACGAGGACGGCAGGCCCAGCCACCAGGTGATGAGGTTCCAGATGATGCCGCCGAGCAGCGCGCACAGCAGCAGCTGCGAGCCGACTTCGACCACGCCGGCGTCGATCAGGCCCGAGGCGATGGTCTTGGCCACCGCGGTGCCCCACAGCGCGCCGATCAGGTTGGTGGAGGCCGCCAGCATCACCGCCTGCATCGGCGAGAGCACCTTGGTCGCCACCACCGTGGCGATGGAATTGGCGGTGTCGTGGAAGCCGTTGACGTATTCGAAGATCAACGCGGCCAGGATGACCACCAGGACGAGCGTAAGCATCGCGCGCGCCTCAGGAGTTCTTCAGCACGATCTGGTAGGCGACCACGCCGGCCTCGCGGCAGCGGTCGATCGCCTTCTCCAGGATCTCGAAGAACTCCTTGAGCAGGAACATCTGCAGGTTGTCGAGCTGGCCGGAATAGATGTCGCGGTACAGCTCCAGCATGAGGCGGTCGGCCTCGTTCTCCAGCGCGCGCAGCTGGTCGTTGAGCGCCTTCATCGGCTCCAGCTTGAGGTGGCGCAGCTGGTGGACCATCTTCACCACCACGCTGGCGGCCTGTTCCAGCATCGCCGCGCGCGGGGCGAAGTCGATGTGCTCCAGGTGGCGGGTGGCCAGCGAGTAGCGGTCGGCGAACTTCTC
This sequence comes from Lysobacter enzymogenes, assembly GCF_017168095.1. Classification (GTDB taxonomy): domain Bacteria; phylum Pseudomonadota; class Gammaproteobacteria; order Xanthomonadales; family Xanthomonadaceae; genus Lysobacter; species Lysobacter enzymogenes_D. The sequence continues at coordinate 3,662 of NZ_LXSD01000458.1, forward strand.
CACCTGCTTGGGGATCTTGTACAGCGCCGAGGACAGCGCCTCGATGTCCTCGCGCTCGATCGGGGTGATGAAGCTGTCGACCAGCTCCTGGCTGATCTTGTCGGAGGTCTCGCGCTCGCGCTGGCGGGCCAGCTTGAACGCGTCCAGCGCCGGCTGGCGGTCGGAGGCCTTGAGCATCTCGTGCAGCGCCCGGGTGGCGTCGTGGGCGGCCACGGCCGCCTCCTCCAGCAGGGTGTAGAACTGGTTGCCTTGGCCGAAAATCGTCTGCAGGGAGAACATGCGGGGAGCCTCTGGGCCGGTCGCGGGGCGCGCTCCGGCGGTTTCGAAAGGGGTCGGCGACCGGCCGGGCCGGCGCCGCGCGCGGCCGGGCCGGGAAGCGGCGCGGGGCGTGCGGGCGCGATTATGACGGTTTGACGACGGCCCGCCCACCTTGACCCGCCATCCGCCCGCCCCCAGGTCGGTACGGTTCCGCACCGAGTTGGCGGTTCCGCGCACCCGCCGCCCTTTCACGAAGGGGCGCCGCGCGGGCCTGCTAAGATCGGCCCCGCCCGTTCCCGCCCCGTGCGGCGACCGCAGCGACCCTTCCTTTCACGCTTCCCACAATGGACGACGACCCAAAACCGCCGCCCGGCCGCGCTATGCCGGCCCCCCTGCACCGCTGCGCCCCTTTCCGTGAATCGACCGTATCCCGGTCCGCCGGCCACAGGAGGCGCTGCCGATGCTGGAACTTCTGATCGTCGTGGCCCTGATCGTGCTCAACGCGTTCTTCGCGATGTCGGAGATGGCGCTGATGACCTCGCGCAAGCTGCGGCTCAAGCAGATGGCCGAGACCAGCAAGGGCGCGCGCACCGCGCTGGCGCTGGCCGAGCAGCCCGACAACCTGCTGTCGACCGTGCAGATCGGCATCACCCTGATCGGCATCCTCACCGGCCTGTTCGGCGGCGAGTCGATCGGCCTGATCATCGCCGGCTGGTTCGATTTCCTGCTGCCCGGCGACGCCACCCGCTACGCCCACACCCTCGGCATCGGCACCGCGGTGGTGCTGATCGCCTCGGCCCAGGTGATCTTCGGCGAACTGGTGCCCAAGCGCCTGGCCCTGACCAATCCCGAACGCATCGCCAGCAACGTGGCGATCGTGCTCAACGGCCTGGCCACCGCGGCCAAGCCGGCGGTGCTGGTGCTGGGCACGATCAACCGCTTCATCCTGCGCCTGCTCGGGATCAAGGACGACGCACGCAGCGAGATCAGCGAAGAGGAAATCCGCCTGCTGGTCAGCGAAAGCCACGAGCAGGGCGTGATCGACGCCGACGAACGCAAGATGGTCAACCGCGTGCTGAGCCTGGGCGACCGCACCGCCGACAGCCTGATGACGCCGCGCACCCGCATCGCCTGGCTCGACGCCGCCGCCTCGCTGGAGGACAACCTGGCGATCATGCGCGAGTCGCCGTTCTCGCGCTTCCCGGTCTATCGCGGCAGCGACCAGGACGTGCTCGGCGTGCTCGAGGCCAAGTCGTTGCTGGCCGAGCTGGTCCAGGGCCAGGTGCCGGACCTGTTCGGCCAGCTCAAGGAAGCGCTGTTCGTGTCCGAATCCACCCACGCGCTGAAGCTGCTGGAGATCTTCCGCGAGGAACAGCAGTCGCTGGCGCTGGTGGTCGACGAGTACGGCGACGTGACCGGCCTGATCACCGTCAACGACCTGCTGGGCGCGGTGATCGGCCGCGTGCAGACCGCCGAATCCGACGACCAGCCGGGCCCGGTGGTGCAGCGCGAGGACGGCAGCTATCTGGTCGACGGCGCGCTGCCGCTGGAAGAACTGCGCGAAACCATCGGCGGCGGCCGCTTGCCGAACGAGGACGAGCACGACTTCCACACCGCCGCGGGCATGGTCATCGCCCACTTCGGCCGGATCCCGCACGTGGGCGAGCACTTCGCCTGGCCGGGCTGGCGGATCGAGGTGATCGACCTGGACGGCCCGCGCATCGACAAGCTGCTGCTGCAGCCGCAGCAGGCCAAGCCCGCGGAGTCCGGAGACGATGACGCCACCAGCGGCTGATCCCGGCCGCACGCCGCGCGGCGACGACGGCGGCGGCCCGCACCAGCGCGGCGATGCGCACGCGGCCGGCGCGCACGAGGCCGGCACCCGCGCCCTGCTCGACGCCATCGTCGCTGGCGACCCGGAGCAGACGGTGCGCTTCGGCGAGGTGTTCAACGGCCTGGGCAACCGCTCCTTCGGCATGCTGCTGTTCGTCTCCACCCTGCCCGCCTTCATCCCGATCCCGGGCGTCGGCGGCGCGATCAGCGGGCCGCTGGTGATCCTGGTCGGCCTGCAGTTGCTGATCGGCCTGCGCCGGCCGTGGCTGCCGGGCTTCATCGCCCGGCGCGGCCCGCACCGCAGCGCGCTGGCCCGGTTCCGCAACCTGCTGGCGCCGTGGCTGACCCGGCTGGAACGCTTCGTCAGCCCGCGCCTGACCGCGCTGCTCGACCGCCGCGCCGCCAGCGCGCTGACCGGCCTGCTGGTGGTGCTGGTCGGCGTGCTGCTGTCGCTGCCGATCCCGTTCACCAATTTCCTGTTCGGCGCGCTGCTGCTGTTGTTCGCCTTCGCCCTGCTCGAACGCGACGGCAAGCTGATGCTGATCGCCTGGGCCGCGGGCGCGGCGGCGGTGGTGGTGTTCGGGATCCTGTCGGGCAGCCTGGTGCAGGCGGTGGCGGAGTGGGTGGCGATGGCGCGGGACAAGTTGGCCTAGGAGATAGCGGATAGGAGTTAGGAGATAGCAAGAGCGGGTTTTCGCTATCTCCTAACTCCTAGCGAAGTGGATCGCGTTGGCTCAAGACAAGCTGAGCTTGGAGATAGCGGATAGGAGTTAGGAGATAGCAAGAGCGGCTTTTCGCTATCTCCTAACTCCTATCCGCTATCTCCTGGCTTCAAGGCAACTGGGCCAAGAACTCCGCCGCCGGCACCGGATGCCCGAGCCAATACCCCTGCGCCAGATCGCAGCCGCGCTCGCGCAGCACCGCGTACTGGCCTTCCTTCTCCACGCCTTCGGCCACCACGGTCACGCCCAGCGAATGGGCCATGGCGATGATCGCCGTGGTCAGGGCCAGGTCGTCGGGGTCGCGCAGCACGTCGGCGACGAAGCTGCGGTCGATCTTGACCCCGTCCACCGGCACCCGCCGCAGGTGGCTCAGGCCGGAGAAGCCGGTGCCGAAATCGTCCAGCCACACCTTGACCCCGCTCGCGCGCAGCCGCGACAGCAGCGCGCTGGCGTGGACTTCGTCGCCGATCACCGCGGTCTCGGTCAGCTCCAGGTGCAGCAGCCACGGCGGCAGCTCGGTCTCGCGCAGGCAGGCGGCGACCACGTTGGGCAGGTCGCCGTTGCGCAACTGCCGCGGCGAGACGTTGACCGAGACGAACAGCGGATCGGCGCCGGGCCGCGCGCGCTGCCACGCCACCGCGTCCTCGCAGGCCGCGCGCAGCACCTGCGGGCCGAGCGTCTCGATCTGCCCGCTCTGCTCGGCCACGTCGATGAACACCGACGGCGCGATCAGGCCCTGCTCGGGATGCTTCCAGCGCAGCAGCGCCTCGGCGCCGACCATCGCGCCGTCGCCGAGGCGGAACACCGGCTGGTACGCCAGGCTCAGCTCGCCGCGGTCCCAGGCGCCGCGCAGCGCATGCTCCAGGTGCACGCGCCGCTCCACCGCCTGGTCCATCGCCCGGCTGTAGAAGCGATAGCAATTCTTGCCGGCGACCTTGGCCTGGTACATGGCGATGTCGCCGTTCTTCATCAGCGCGGTCGCCCCGGACGCGTCCTCCGGGTACAGGGTCACGCCGATCGAGGTGCCGAGGAACACCTGCCGTTCGTGCACCGCGATCGGCTGGCCGAGCTCGGCCACCAGCACGTCGGCCAGATGGGTGGCGAGCTGGCGCGCCTCGCCCGGGCGCTGCGGCTTGCCTTCCACCAAAATCACGAACTCGTCGCCGCCGAAGCGCGCCAGCAGCGCGCGTTCGCCGCCGACTCGTTCGACCGTGCGGGCGATGCGCTGCGCGCACTGCAGCAGCACCTCGTCGCCGGCGTCGTGGCCGAGGGTGTCGTTGACCCGCTTGAAGTCGTCGATGTCGGCGAACAGCAGCGCCAGCTGGCCGCGGCCGCCGTCGAACTGCTGCAGGCGCTCGTCCAGCGCCTCGCGGAACGCCAGCCGGTTGGACAGCCCGGTCAGCGAATCGGTGTAGGCCATGCGGCGGATGTCGCGGTCGTGGCGCGCCAGCGACTGGCTCATGCGGCTGAAGGCGCGCATCAGGTCGCCGACTTCGTCGTTGTGGCGGGCCGCGTCGGAATCGTCGAACTGGCCGAAGCGGCCGTCCTCGATGGTGTGCGCGGCCTCGGCCAGCTCGCGGATCGGCTTGACCAGCCAGCGCTGGATCAGCCACAGCATCGCCGCGCCCAGCGCCAGCAGGCCCAGGCTCAGCAGGCCCACCCACAGCAGCTGCAGGCGGCCGAGCGCGTCCAGGCGCCGGCGCAACTCCTCCAGCGCGCTGTCCTGGTAGGCGCGCATGGCCTTGAGGTCGTAGCCCACGCGCACCCCGCCCAGGCGCTGCTGGCCGATCTTGATCGGCGCCGACACGTCGAAGGTGTTCTCGCTCCACTGTCCCAGCAGCGCCGGCGCGGCGACGATGCGCGCAGCGAGCGGATCGTCCATGCGCTTGCCGTAGCTGGGGATCTCCTCGCTGCCGTCATGGACGATGTTGCCTTCGACGTCGTAGACCACGACGTAGCGCACGCCCGGGTTGGTCATCGCCGCGCGGCTGAGCTCGCCGATCGCGTCGAGGTCGAAGTAGTACAGCGGATTGGTCAGCGAACCGGCGAGCTGGGCCACCTCGCCCTCGCCGTGGCGGCGCAGGCTGGCGACGAAGCTGTCGCGCATGGCCTCGCGGCTGACCTCGACCACCGCGCTCTGGATCCGCTCCTGCCGCTGCAGCAGCAACAGGATCAGCACCGCGACCACGGCGAAGGCCAGGCCCATGATCGACAGGAACTTGGCCTGCAGGCCGCGCGGCGACTTCATGCGAGCCTCTTCATTCGACTTCCGCGCGCACCCGCGCCACGCCCTGGCCGATGTGGTCCAGCGCGCGCTGCGAGGCCGGATCCACCGGCATGAAGCGGGTGGTCTTGAAGAAGCGCAGCAGCGCCTCGCCGGCGTCGGGGTCCGCGGCCGCGTCCAGCAGCACCTCGCGCAGGCGCGCGGCGACCTTCGGGTCCATGTCGCCGCGCACCAGTTCCAGCGCGCGCGGGTAGTCGTCGCTGCGGCCGATCTGGACGAAGTCGCGGCGGAAGGCTTCGGGCACCCGGCGCGGGTTGTCCCAGTCCAGGTTGCTGGTGACGCCGGCGTCGACCAGGCGCTTGTGCACCCAGGTGGCGATGTTGAGCTCCGAGCGCGCGAACAGATAACCGACCGCGCCGCGGTTGATGCGGTCGGTCGGCGACAGCAGGATTTCCAGGCGCAGGCCGCGTTCGAGCAGGGTCGCGGCGGGAACGAAATAGGCGCTGGTCGAGGACGGCCGCTGGAACGCGACGTTGTGGCCGCTCAAATCGTCGAGCGAGCGCAGGCCGCTGTCGCGGCGGGCGAAGAACACGCTGTGGTAGTGGCCGACGCCGTCGCGCTCGGTCAGCAGCAGCGGCCGCGCGCCGGCGCGCTGCTGCAGCAGCATCGCGGTGCCGGCGGTCTCGCTGACCCAGTCGACCCGGCCGCGGCGCAGATAGCTGCCCATCTGCTGCACGTCCTTGGCCATCAGGATGCGGCCCTCGCGGATGCCGACCCCGGCCATGCGCGGCACCACGTAGTCCAGCAGCGGCTTGAGCTGTTCGTAATGGGCCTTGGGATCGTCGCTGATCCGGCCCAGCACCAGCACGTGCAGGTCGGGATCCTCGCCGTGGCCGTGGCCGGGCCGCTCGTGCGGCG
>NZ_LXSD01000459.1:0-2493 GCF_017168095.1 Lysobacter enzymogenes
CCGCGCGCAACCGCCGGCGCAGCGGCGCGCACCGCGCCGGCGAGGTTGATGCGGCGCCGCGCCGCGGATCAGCGCGACAGCGAACCGCGGCTGGGCGCTTCCTGTTCGCCCTGCGCCTGCTGCGGGGCCGGCTCCGGCGCCCGCGCCTGTTGCTCTTTCTGCTGCCGGGTGGCGGTTTCCAGCTTTTCCAGATTCGCCTGCAGCGGCTGCTGCGCCGCCTCGCCGCGGTCGACGTGGGCGCGCAGCAGATCGGCCTCGTTGCCCGGGTTCTTCCACACCGCGAACACGTTGCCGTTGGTCTGGCTCGGCACGACCTCCTGGATCTGCGGCAGCCCGGCCTTGCGCGCCTGCAGCGCCAGCGCGCCGGCAACGCGCTCCTTGTCCTGCTGGTTGTCGTAGACCCCGGCGTTCGGGCCGACCTTGTCCAGGCCGGCCAGCGCCTGCTGGAACATCGGATCGGCGCGCAGCTGGCCTTCGCGCTGCGGATCGGGCCTGGCGTCGCTGGTGCTGAAGGTGCGGCCGGAATTGCCAAGGCCCGGCTCGCTGGGCTTGACCGACTCGTCCAGCGCGCGGCCCGAAGCCGGCGCCCAATGGCCGAAGAATCCGTCCTGGGTCGGCTCCTTCAACTGCGCGTCGCGCAGCACGCTGTCGGCCAGGGCGTTGGAGTTCTGCACCTGCGGGTCGTAAGGGTATTTGTCGCTCTTGCTCTGCGCGTCGGCGACCATCTTGTCCCAGGTCTTGGACAGGTCCGGGCCGGTGACGATCTCCTCGCGGTACTGCTTCTGGCCCTTGGCGTTGAGGTTGTCGGGATGGTCGGGATTGGTGCGGTCGTAGGGCAGATTGCTCTCTACGTGCATGCGCCCGTACGGCAGCCCGGGCCTTTCCTCGCCGGTCCAGCCGCTGATGGTGTGCTGTTCGCCGTTCTTGTCGGTATAGAGCAGGAATTTATGGTGATAGTCCTTGCCCGCGACCGAGCCGATATTGCGGTAGCCGACTTCGATCTTCTCGTCCATGCGCGGCCGGTTCCGTTACTGGTTCTTGAGATGGACGGCGGCGACCTTGACCAGCTTGCCGGCGGCGTCGAAGGAGAAGGTCATCACCACCGAGCGCGCGTCCGGGTCGAGCATGGCCTGGCCCCTGTTGTCGCGCACCACCAGCTCGGCGGGGCTGTCCTCGACGATCTTCGCGCCGGGCGCGGCCTTGAACTGCGCTTCCACCGCAGCCTTGTCGGTGCCCAGCGGAATATGCCGCAGCACGATCTCGCTGACGTCGAGCTGTTCGAACCGCACCGGCTTTCGAGACGAATAGATTTCTTCCAGCATCGGCGCCACTCCTGTCTTCATGGTTTCATCCCGGGTCGACACGCTGGTTTGCGCGCCCGCCGTCGCGCACGAGGACAGCGGCAAGGCCGCGGCGGCGAGCAGCGCGGCGGCGAATGCCGCGGGCATCGCAGTCGCGGTGAGCCGGCTGCGTGTTCGGGTCCGTGTTCGGATCATCCTGCCTTCTCCTGGCGCGTCGGCCCCTCGGGGCCGACGACGGTGCGCGGCGTCCAGTATCGCCGCCACGAAGCGATCTGCGCAGGCCCGCCAGCCGAACGGCCGGCGGCAACCCCGGCTCAGGCGTCCGGCACCCAGACGAAACGGTCGCCTTCGGCCTTGATCCGGCCCAGCCCCGGAAACGGGAAATGCACCGCGTAAACGTGCACCTTGCCGTCGGCGGCGCGCTTGAGCAGGGCGCGGCGGCTGGCCTCGGCCTTGGGCGCATCGCCGTCGAACTGGATCGTCCATTCCGGATGCTGCACCGAAACGATCGAACTGTGCGCTGCGTCGCCGATATACAGCAGGCGCTCGTCTCCCGAGGAAATCTCATAGGCGCTGTGGCCGGGGGTATGGCCTTCGATCGCCACCGCCTTGACCGTGCCGGGCACCAGTTCGGCGTTCGGCGCGAAGGCCTGCACCTTCGGCGTTATCGCCGCGACCAACTTGGCATTGTCTTTGTCGGCCTGCAGCGCGGCCCACTCCGGCGCCGACAGGTGGATCGCGGCGTTGGCGAAGGCCAGCGCGCCGGCCGGCGTCAGCAGGCCGCCGATGTGGTCGGGGTGGGCGTGGGAAATGAAGATGTCGGTGACCTGGTCCGCAGTCGTGCCGCTGGCCGTCAGCGCGGCCGGCAGGCGGCCGGCGCGGGCGAAGGAAGCGTTGCCGGCGCCGGTGTCGAACAGCAACACCCGCTCGCCGCTGCGCACCAGCAGCGGCTGGAGGCTCAGGTGCACGACATCGGTGGGCTGACCGTTGGCGCTGAGCACGGCCGCCACGTCGGCGGGCGGACGGCCGACGCCGAAGGTCTTGCCGTCGTTGGCGACGTCGATGTCGCCGTCCTTGAGCGCCGCGGCGGCGAGCTTGCCGATGCTGAAAGCGAAGAATTGCGGCGCCTGCGCCGGGTCCGCGGGCGCGGCGTCGGCCGGCTTGGCGGTTTCGGTCGCGGCGGGCCGGGCGG
>NZ_LXSD01000460.1:0-7559 GCF_017168095.1 Lysobacter enzymogenes
CGCCGCGGCGATGCGCTCGGCGGCGACGGTCTGCGCCGGCGGCGCGGCGGCCGCGGCGGCCGCGCCGAGCGCGAGCGGAAGCAGGAGGAAGGCGCTCATCGCGGCTCAGCGGCGCAGGTTGTTGATGGTTTCGAGAATCTGGTCGGAGGCCTGCAGCACGCGCGCGTTGAGCTGATACGCGCGCTGCGCCAGCACCAGGGCCGACATCTCGTCGATCATTTCCACGTTGGCCATTTCCACCTGGCCCTGCTGCAACTGGCCGAAGCCGGTCTCGCCGGGACGGCCGTAGACCGGCGCGCCGGCCGCGTCGCCGGCCTGGAACTGGTTGTCGCCGATCGAGCTCAGCTGGTCGGGCGCGGCGAACGCGGCCAGTTCGATCTGGCCGAGCAGGCTGCGCTCCTTCTCGCCTTCCAGGATCGCGGTGATTTCGCCCTTGGCGTCGATGCGCACGTCCTTGGCGCCTTCGGGAATGCGGATGTCCTGGGTCAGGCGCGGGCCGTGGATCGACACCAGCGCGCCTTCGGCGTCGAGGCGGAACTGGCCGTCGCGGGTGTAGACGCTGCGGCCGTCGTCGGTGCTCAGTTCGAAGAAGCCGGCGCCGTCGATGGCCAGGTCGTAGACGCCGCGGGTGGCGCGCAGTTCGCCCTGGGTGAACATGGTCGAGGTCGACAGCACCCGGCTGCCGTTGCCGGCCGCCGATTCGGCCGCCAGGCGCGCGGCCTGGGCCGGGTCGGCGGCCTGCGCCGGATCGGCCGCGACCGCGGCCGCGGCGACTTCGACGAAATTGGCCCGGCCGCGCTTGAAGCCCGGCGTCTGCAGATTGGCGACGTTGTTGGAGATCACGTCGATCTGCTTTTGTTCGCTGCGCAGGCCGCTGGCGGAAATATAGAGTGCGTCGATCATCTGTCGGTCTCCAGGTTCAGTTGTCGCCGATCCGGTTGATGCCGGCGTCCATGGCTTTGTCGTAGATGGAAATGGCGCGCTGCACCGATTCGGCGTGGCGCGTGGTTTCGATCAGGCGCAAGGTTTCGGCGGCCGCATCGACGTTGGCGCTCTCCAGCGCGCCCTGCACGACCCGGCCGCGCCATTCGCCGCGCTCGCCTTCGTAGGCGTAGGCACCGTCGCCGGCCGGACGCAGCGCCGCGGCGTCGGCGGCGGCGACCAGCTCCAGCCGGCCCAGGCTGCGCCGGTCGGCGCTCCACAGTTCGCCGTTGGCGTCCACGCGCAGGCCCGCGGCCGCGCCGGGCTCGCCGAGCAGGATCGGCCCGCTCTCGCCGAGCACGCGGTCGCCGACCGCGTTGACCAGGGCGCCGTCGGCGTCGACGCGGAACGCGCCGGAACGGGTCAGCAAGCTGCGGCCGGCGCGCTCGACCGCGAAGAAGCCCTCGCCCTGCAGGGCCAGGTCGAGCGAGCGCGCGGTCTGCATCAGGGTGCCGTCGCGCTGGTCGATGCGGGTCCGGTCCGCGGCCAGCGGGTCGGCGCCGAGCGGGGTCGCGTCGGCCGGCGCCGAACCGTTGCGCGCAGCGCCCGCGGCGTCGAAGTTCGCCGGATCGAAACCCGGCTGCACGCGCACGCCGCGATAGCCGGGCGTGTTGATGTTGGCGACGTTGTGGCCGACCGCGGACAGCTGCTGCACGTCGGCGGCGAGCGCGCGGGCGACGGCCTGGAGGGTATCGGACATGGCTCAGGTCACCTGGATGGCGGCGAAGGAACGCACCGGCGTGGTCGCCGGGATCTCGTTGAGGCCGAGCACGGCCACGTACGGCATCGAGCGGTGCAGCAAGGCGCGCAGGCTGCGCCGCACCGGCGAGGGGCACAGCACCACCGGCGACAGGTTGCGGCTCATCATCGTTTCGGCCTGGCGCGCGAGGTTCTTCATGAAGCCGTCGAGCTGGGCGACCTCGGCGAACAGGCCGCCGCGCGCCTCGCCCGGCCGCAGGTTGGCCATCAGCGCGCGCTCCACGTCCGGCGCGAGGGTCAGCACGTGCAGATCGCCCTGGGCGTCGCGCAGCGGCTGGCAGATGATCGGCCCGAGCCGCTCGCGCACGCGCTCGGTCAGGTCCTCGGCCGACTTGGTGGTCTTGCCGGCGTCGATCAGCACTTCCAGGATCGCCTCGAGGTGGCGGATCGACACCTGCTCGCGCAGCAGCAGCTGCAGCACGCGCTGGATGTCGGAATAGCTCAGCACCGACGGCACCAGTTCCTCGAGCAGCGAGGCGTGCTGGTCGCGCATGCGCTGCAGCAGGCGTTCGGTGTCGGCGCGGGTCAGCAGGTCGGCGGCCTGGCGCTTGACCAGTTCGCTCAGGTGGGTCATCAGCACCGTGTCCGGATCGACCAGGGTGTAGCCGGCGGTGCGGGCGAACTGGCGCTGGTCCCTGGCGATCCACTGCGCCGGCAGGCCGTAGGCCGGGTCGCGCGTTTCCGGCCCCTCGAGCCTGGCGCGCTCGCCGCCGGGATTGATCGCGAGCACCCGGTCGATCGCCAGTTCGCCGGCGCCGACCCGGCTGCCGTGGAAGTGGATCTCGTAGCCGCTGGCCGGCAGTTCCGCGCGCGGGCCGGTCTGGATCTTCGGCAGCAGGAAGCCCAGGTCCTGGGCGAACTGCTTGCGCAAGGTGCCGAAGCGTTCGATCAGGTCGCTGCCGGGGCCGGTCAGGTGTTCGCTCAGTTCGGCGCCGAGGCGGATCTCGATCGGTTCGATCCGCATCCACTGCTGGACCTCGTCGCCGGCCGCGGCCGGGGTTTCCGAGGCGGCCTCGCCTTCGCCTTGCTCCTGTTTCCCGGTCGCGTCCTTGTGCGCGCGCAGGCTCATGAACGCCAGGCCGCCGAGCAGCGCCAGCACCAGCAGCACCGGCAGCTTGGGGAAGCCCGGCAGCAGCAGGATCGCCATCAGCGCCAGGCCGACGATCAGCAGCGCGCGCGGATTGGCCAGCACCTGCTTGGGAATCTCCGAGCCCAGCTGGGCGTCGGCCGCGGCGCGGGTGATGATGATGCCGGTCGCCACCGCGATCACCAGCGACGGGATCTGGGTGACGATGCCGTCGCCGATGGTCAGCAGGGTGAAGCGCTGCACCGCCTCGCCCCACGGCAGGCCGAGCTGGGCGATGCCGATCGCCAGGCCGCCGACGATGTTGGTCAGGATGATGATGATGCCGGCGATGGCGTCGCCCTTGACGAACTTGGTCGCGCCGTCCATCGCGCCGTAGAAGCTGGCTTCCTTCTCGACCAGGGCGCGCCGGCGCTTGGCCTCGTGCTCGTCGATCAGACCCATGTTCATGTCGGCGTCGATGCTCATCTGCTTGCCGGGCATGCTGTCCAGGGTGAAGCGCGCGGCGACCTCGGCCACGCGCTGGGCGCCGCTGGTCACCACCACGTACTGCACCACGACCAGGATCAGGAACACGACGATGCCGACCACGTAGTTGCCGCCGACCACGAACTCGCCGATCGCGTTGATGACCCGGCCGGCGTCGGCGCCTTCCAGGATCAGGCGCGTGGCCGAGACGTTGAGCGACAGGCGGAACAGCGTGGACAGCAGCAGGATGGTCGGGAAGGTCGAGAACTTCAGCGGCGTCTCGGTGAAGAAGGTCACCAGCAGGATCAGCAGCGCCACGCTGATGTTGGTCACCAGCAGGAAGTCCAGCACCGGCGCCGGCACCGGCACGAACAGCACCACCAGCACGCCGATCACCAGCGCGATCAGGGCCAGATCGCGCTTGCCGGTCCACAGTTGTCCGAGCATCGATTTCATGCGCTCGCCGCCTCGCCGCCGCGCGCGGCCCACAGTCGTTTATAGATCGGCGCCAGTTCGGCGTAGCGCGCCTCCGGCACCATCGCGTCGATCGCGCATTCGCCGTACAGCGCGCGCGCCAAAGGCGGCACCCGCATCACCGGCACGCCGTGGCGCGCGGCCAGCGCGCGGATGCGCGCGCTGAGCGCGCCGGCGCCCTTGGCCAGCACCACCGGCGCCAGGGTCTGGCCGGGGCGGTAACGCAGCGCCACCGCGACATGGGTCGGGTTGGTCAGCACCACGTCGGCCTCGCGCACCCGGCTCAGCGCGCGGGTCTTCTGCAGCAGTTCGCGCAGTTGCTGCTTCTGCTTGGACTTGACCTGCGGATCGCCGTCGCGGCGCTTGATCTCGTCGCGCAGCTCGCGCCGGCTCATGCGCATCTTGCGCATGAACTCGCGCCGGGTGAACAACAGGTCGAGCGCGGCCACCAGCGCCAGGATCATCAGCACGTACACCGAGGCCTTGACGAAGCCGGCCAGCAGCAGCGCGCCCAGGCGTTGCGGCAGGCTCATCGCCACCGCCTCGGCCAGCGCCCGCCCCTTCCACACGAACAGCGCGCACAAGCCGGCCAGCAGCGCGCTCTTGACCGTCAGCTTGCCCAGTTCCCACAGCGTGCGCATGGAGAAGATGCGCTTGATCGCGTTGGCCGGGTTCATCCGCTTGAAGTCGGGCTTGAGCGGATGGGTGGTGAACATCGGCCCGGTCTGCAGCAGGTTCGCCGCCACCGCCGCGACCACCAGCGCCAGCGCCAGCGGCGTCAGCGCCTGCCACACCGGCGCCCACACCTGCGCGATCCAGCGCACGAACGAGCCGTTCAAGGCCGGCGCGTTGCCGGCCAGCTCGATCGTGCGGCGCACGGCCATCGCCAGGCTGGAGGCGACCCAGGCCGCGCTCATCGCCGCCACCGCGGCGAACACGATCATCAGCAAAACGCCGACCGCGTCCGCGCTCTTGGCCACCTCGCCGCGCTTGCGCGCCTCTTCCAGGCGGTAGGCGGTGGGTTCTTCGGTCTTGTCCTGGTCGCCCTGCGACATGCTCAGCCTCCCAGCAACGCCGGCGCGCGCGCGAACGCGTCGCGGAACAACCGGCCGATCAGCGCCGGCATGAACGGCAGGGTCGCGGCGAGCAGCAGCATCGCGGCGACGATCTTCAACGGCAGCATCAGGAAATAGACGTTGGCCTGCGGCATCGAGCGGGTCGCGTAGGCGACGCCGACATCGACCGCGAACAGGCCCAGCACCACCGGCGCGACCGCGATCAGCGCGAGCAGGAAGCTGCTGCCGATCAGGCCGAACAGCGCCGGCGCGTCCAGATGCACGCCGGCGCCGCCGAGCGGCAGCACCTGCGCGCTGGCGACCAGCGCGCGGTACAGCTCCAGGTGCAGGTCGAGGGTGAAGAACAGCACCGTGCCGAGCAGCATCAACGCGGTGCCCAGCGCCGATTGCACGTCGTTCTGCGCGCCCGGGCTGAACAAGGTCGAAGCGCTCAGGCCGGCCTGCACGTCGACCAGCCAGCCGGCCGTGTGCAGCGCGCCTTGCGGAATCATCGCCACCAGGCCGAACACCAGGCCGATCGCCAGTTCGACGGCCGCCGCCGCGATCCAGCCGCCGGGCTGGGTCGGCATCGCGGCGAAACGTTCGGCCGGCAGCGCCAGCACCGTGGTCCAGGCCAGTCCCGCGGCCAGGGCGATGCGCACCATCGGCGGCGCCCAGCGCAGCGGCGACAGGCCGGAGATCGCCACCGCCGGCAGGTAGCGCAGGAAGGCCAGGATCAGCGCGCCGGCGTAGCGTTCGATCGCGTCCACGGCTACAGCCCCGCCGCCACTTCGAACATGCGCTTGGCCAGCTCGGTGGCGACCGAAAGCATCCAGCCGCCCATCATCAGGCACACGACGATGACCACGGCCAGCTTCGGCACGAAGGTCAGGGTCATTTCCTGGACCTGGGTGACCACCTGGACGATCGAAATCGCCAGGCCGACGACCAGGGTCGCCAGCAGGATCGGCGCCGACATTTTGGCGGCGGCCAGCAGCGTCTCCGTCAGCAGACGGATCGCGTAATCGGCATCCATGAGGGCCTTCTCCCGGGCTTCAGGCGTGCTTGGCGTCGAGAGTTTTCTTCAGGCGTGCCGCGAATTCGCTCACGGGTATCGGTGCGGCCGATGGCCCGGCGCGCAACAGTTCGCCCATCAGCGTCTGCGAGGCGTCGTGCTGACCGCGCGCGTCGAGCACCAGGGTCTGGGCGTAGCGCGCGGTGACCGCGTTCGGGTCCAGGCGCAGGGCGCGCTTGATGCCCTGCTCGGCGTTGTCGTAATCGCCGCGCAAGGCGTCGATCAGGGCCAGGCCGCCGTGGGTGTCGCCGAAATTGCGGTCCAGCGCGTAGGCCTGGCGATAGCTGGTTTCGGCGTCGTCGCGGCGGCCGGACAGCAGCTGCGTCCAGGCCAGCGCATGCCAGGTGCCGATGTGGTCGGGCATCGCCCGGACCGCGTGTTCCAGCACCGGGCGGGCATCGTCGAGGCGGTTGCGCAGCATCAGCGCCTGGCCCAGGCCGGACAAGGCGCGGCCGGAGTTCGCGTGCCGGCGCAGGCCGCGTTCGAATGCGGCCTGCGCCGCATCCACGTCCTGTCGCCACAGCGCCAGGGTGCCGGCGACGAGCAGGGATTCGTGCTGGTCGGCGTCGCGCGCCAGCGCCGAGGCGGCGACCAGGCCGGCCTCGTCGAAGCGGCTGTCGTCGAACAGCGCCAGGGCGAGCACGCCCTGCGCGGACACGTCGTCGGGATCGAGCGCGACCGCTTGCCGCGCGTACTCGACCGAGTCCGCGCCGCGTTCGAGCATCATCGCCACGCGCGCGCGCAACGTCGCCAACGCGGCCTGCGCGCCGAAGCGGCGTTCGGCCTCGGCCAGTTCGCGCTCGGCCTCGTCGGCCCGGCGCTGGCACAGCAAGGCGAAGGCCAGGTCGTGGCGCAGCGTGGGCGTATCGACGCCCTCGTCGAGCAGCGCCCGGGCCAAGGCCTCGGCCTCGCCATAGCGGCCGCCGGCGAGGTCCAGGCGCATGCGCCGGAAACGCACGCCCGGCGACATCGCCGCCTCGGCGGGCAGGCGGTCGAGAGTGGAAAGGGCCTCGTCGTGGCGACCCAGCGCCAACAGCGCATCGGCCAGTTCGCAGGCCAGGTCGGAATTGGAGGGATCGACTGCGAGATAGGCGCGCAGGCGCGCCAGCCTAACGTCCGTGTCCATCTTGAAAAAGTAGTTCCCAAAGTACTGCAACTGCTTGCACGGCCAGCCGTGCGTTACTGCGCGAACGTCGCTCCATTCCTTGAAACGACTCCGCTCCCCCGCTACGAACGACCCAATAAGTGACGGAGGTCGATTCGTGCTGAGAACCACGTTACAGCACCGATTTTCGGCGAGTCAACTACGACTTTCGAAGAATGCTTTCGGCCTGCAGATTCGATTTCAGCTACATGAACGTCGCAGGCTGAGCTACCGGCGCGGGCTAGCCGCGGCGCAGTTCGCGGATCAGTTCGGCCAGGGCGCGGCGCTGGCCCTCGTCGTTGTCCAGGGCCTGCACGATGCTGTCGAGCATCGGCTGCCACTCGCCGTAATCGCGCAGCCCCGGCCCGAACTCCCACAACAGCATGGCGCGCACCACGCGCGGGCGCGCGCGTTCCATCGAGGCCTCGTCGTCGGGATCGGCCTGGGCGGCGATCTCGCCGAGCTCGCGCCGCAGCGCGGCGACGTCGCGGCTGGCCGCGGCGCGCGCCGAGGCGCTGT
>NZ_LXSD01000461.1:0-4273 GCF_017168095.1 Lysobacter enzymogenes
CAGCTGCGGCGCAGGTTTCGGCGTAGTTGCGGTGTCGCGGTCGCGGCTCGCGCCGCTCCTACAGGGGGATCGCCCGCATTCGAAGGACTGCGAGCCGCCGCCGGTCATGACGCTGCCCCCGCCCTGCGGCCATAATCGGCCCTCCCCCGCCGCGCCGACGTCCGCATGAGCCTCGCCATCCGCCGCGCCCGTTCCGCCGACCTCGACCTGGTCGCGCCGCTGTTCGACCGCTACCGGCATTTCTACACCCAGCGCGACGACGCCGAGGTCTCGCGCGCCTTCATCGGCGAGCGCCTGCAGCGCGGCGATTCGGTGCTGCTGCTGGCCGCGCTCGACGACGCCGCGGCCGCCGGCTTCGTCCAGCTCTATCCGACCTTCTCCTCGGTGCGCGCGGCGCGGGTGTGGGTGCTCAACGACTTGTTCGTCGAGCCCGGCGCGCGCCGCCGCGGCGTCGCCCGCGCCCTGCTCGAGGCCGCCGCCGAATTCGCGCGCAATGACGGCGCCGCGCGCCTGGAGCTGGAAACCGACCACGACAACGCCCAGGCGCAGGCGCTGTACGACGCCGCCGGCTGGCAGCGCTTCGACGGCACCCAGCGCTATCACTTGTCGCTGGCGCAAGCCGGCCTGCCGCCGGCGCAAGCCTGAGCGCCGCGAGCCCCGCGCCATGACCGATCCGCGCGCCGCCCTGCGCCAGTCCCTGCGCGCCCACCCCGGCGACGCGATGGGCTGGGTGATGCTGGCCGAACACGAACTCGACGCCGGCGACGCCGCCTCGGGCGAACTCGCCGCGCGGCGCGCGCTGGAACTGCGCCCCGGCCATCCCGAGGCGCTGGCGCGGCTGGGCCGCGCGCAATGGATGCAGGGCCGCCGCGACGAAGCCGTGCACAGCCTGCGCGCGGCGACCCGCGCGGCGCCGCGGCACCCGGGCATGGCGGTGTGGCTGGGCCATGTGCTGGAAGACGTCGGCGACGCCGAAGGCGCGCTGGCCGCCTACGCCCACGCCTACGCGCTGGCGCCGCAGGAACCGCAGCTGGCCGCCTACCTGCTGGCGTGGCGGCGCAAGCTGTGCGATTGGCGCGATCTCGACCGCCTCGCCCGTCAGGTCCGCGACGCGGTCGCGCGCGCGCAGGCCTCGGTGGAGCCGTTCGCCTTCCTCAGCGAGGACGCCAGCGCCGCCGAACAGCGCCGCTGCGCCGGCCTGCGCGCGTCCGCGATCGCCCGCGCCGTGCCCACGCTGCCGCCGGCGCCGCTCAAGGACGCGCACGCGCCGGTGCGCGCCGGCTTCCTCTCCAACGGCTTCGGCAACCATCCCACCGGCTTGCTGACGGTGGCCTTGTTCGAAGCGCTCAAGCGCCGCGGCGGATTGGAAGTGCATCTGTTCGCGCTCAACCGCGACGACGGCAGTACGATCCGCCGGCGCCTGCGCGAGGCCGCGCAGCAACTGCACGACGTCGCCCAGCAGCCGCACGCGCGCATCGCCCAGAGCATCCGCGGCGCCGGCATCGACGTGTTGTTCGACCTGCGCGGCTGGGGCGGCGGCGGCACCCCGGAAGTGCTGGCGATGCGGCCGGCGCCGGTGCAGGTGAACTGGCTGGCCTATCCGGGCACCAGCGCCGCGCCGTGGATCCATTACGTGCTCGCCGACCGCTTCGTCCTGCCCGAGCCGATGGCCGAGCACTTCAGCGAAACCGTGGCCTGGCTGCCGCGTTGCTTCCAGCCCTCCGACACCGCCCGCGTCGTCGCCGAACCGCCGGACCGCGCCGCCTGCGGCCTGCCCGCGCAGGGCGTGGTGTTCTGCTGCTTCAACAACAGCTACAAGCTCAACCCGCGCAGTTTCGCGCGCGCGCTGGCGGCGCTGCGCGGCGTGCCCGGCAGCGTGCTGTGGCTGCTGTCGGGGCCCGGCAACGCCGACACGCGCCAGCGCGAGGCCGCGGCCGGCCACGGCATCGATCCGGCGCGGCTGGTGTTCATGCGCAAGCAGCCGCACGCCGATTACCTGGCGCGGCTGCGCCATGCCGACCTGTTCCTCGACACCCATCCCTACAACGCCCACACCACCGCGTCCGACGCGCTGTGGGCCGGCTGCCCGGTGCTGACCGCGCCCGGCACGACCTTCGCCGCGCGCGTGGCCGGCAGCCTCAACCACCACCTCGGCCTGGACGAGATGAACGTCGCCGACGACGCCGCCTTCGTCGCCCGCGCGATCGCGCTGGGCAACGATCCGGCCGCGCTGGCGGCGCTGCGCGCGCGACTGGCGGCGCGGCGCGCGGACAGCGGCGTGTTCGACATGGACGGCTTCGCCGTCGACTTCGCCGCGATGACCCTGGCGATGGCCCGGCGCCAGCGCAAGGGCGAGGCGCCGACGCCGCTGCAGGGGCCGGCGCGGGTCTGACGCGGGCGCGTCGCGCCGCCGCGCGCGCAAGCGGCGCGATTAACTCCGCGTGGACCGCGCGTTCACGTGCGTCGTCTGTGGCTGCGGCTACGGTCGCAGCTTGCAACTGAATCGTTCAGACGCCGCGCGCGCGGCCTGACGCGGAGGAACGCAATGCGTAGACTGGCTGCCTTCTCGCCGTTCGCCGAACCGCCCTTGAACACGCTGCACCTCGAATTGCGCACGGCCACCGCACGCCAACATCAAGACCTCGACGCCGCCCTCGCCGGCGCGCTCGACGACCGCGGCGGCTACACCCGCTATCTGCTCGGCATGCTCGCGCTGGTCGAACTGCTGGCGGCGGCGCCGGCGGCGGTGGATGCGCGCGCGGCCTGGAGCGAATGGGTCGATCCGCGCCGCCAGGCGCTGCTGCGCCAGGACCTGCGCGACCTCGGCCTGCTGCCGCTGGCGCACGGACTGGCGCCGCTGCCGGGCTCGTGCTGGATGGGCGCGAACTACGTGCTGGAAGGTTCCGCGCTGGGCGCGCGCGTGCTGTTGCGCGCCGCCGAGCGCCTGCGCCTGCGCGAGCCCGGCCTGCCGCTGGCGTTCCTGCAGCATCACGCGCGGCCCGGCGATCGCTGGCCGCGCTTTCTCGGCGAATTGCAGATCCTCGAAGGCGGCCTGCGCGCGGATGCCGTGCGCGGCGCGCGACACGCTTTCGACGTGGTCGCCGATGGATTGATCGAAAAGGAGTCTGCGTGACCGATCCGAAATTGCAGGCGGCCTTCGAGGCCTGCGCGCGCGAACCCATCCACCTCAGCGGCGCGATCCAGCCGCACGGCGCGTTGCTCGCGTTCGCGCCGCGCAGCGGAGCGATCGTCGCGGCCTCCGACAACGCCGGCGAACTGTTCGGCGCCGACGACGCCGTCGCCCTGCTCGGCCAGCCCATCGACGAGCTGTTCGACGCGCACGCGCTGGAGCTGATCCGCGCCAGCGCCGCGGCCTCGCGGCCAGGCGAGTTCCCGCGCCTGGCCGGGCTGGTCAACGCCGGCGTGTGGGGCGGGCTGCATCATCTGTCGGTGCACGTGCGCTCGGACTTGATCCATGTCGAACTGGAGCCGGCCGCGCGCGCCGTCGCCGCGCCGCTGGAAGCGCACGCGATGATCGCCGGGCTCGAAGCCCGCACCCAGGCGACGCCGTTCTTCCAGGCCGTGGCCGAGCAGGTGCGCGCGCTCACCGGTTACGACCGGGTCATGGTCTACGCGTTCCGCCACGATCATTCCGGCGAAGTCGTGGCGCAGTCCCTGGGCGGCGAACTCAGCTCCTACCTGGGCCTGCGCTTTCCCGCATCCGACATCCCGCCGCAGGCGCGCGCGCTGTACCTGGCCAACCGGGTGCGGGTGATTCCCGACGCCGGCTATGCGCCGGTGCCGGTGCGCACCGCGCCGCAGGCGGCGCCGCTGGACATGAGCTTCGACGTGTTGCGCAGCGTCTCGCCGATCCACCTGGAATACCTGCGCAACATGGGCGTGCGCGCGTCGATGTCGATCTCGCTTATCGTCGACGGCCGCCTGTGGGGGCTGATCGCCTGCCACCATCCGCAGCCGCGCGCGGTCGGGCCGCGCGAGCGCATCGCCGCCGACGTGTTCGGCCGCTACGTGTCGCTGTTGCTGAGCACGCGCAACCTCAAGCAGATCGCCGCGGCCGAGACCGCCGCGCGCCTGCACCGCGACCGCCTGGAACAGGCGCTGGCGCAGTCGCCCTCGCTGTTCGCGGTGCTGCGCGAGCAGCCCGACGCGCTGCTCGGCGCGCTCGCCGCCGACGGCGCGGCGGTGGTCGCCGGCAACGACACCGTGCTGGCCGGCGCCGACCTCGACCCGGCGCTGCTGGCGCCGGCCCTGG
>NZ_LXSD01000462.1:0-10732 GCF_017168095.1 Lysobacter enzymogenes
GTCTGCTGCGCGCGGCCTGGCGCTATCCCGCGTTCGCGTTCGTGTGCGCCTGCGCAATGGCCGGCGCGGGCGCGGCCTTGCTCGGCCTGGATGGGCGCGCCGCGCCGGCCGTGCTGGCCGCGGGCGCGTTGCTGTGCCTGCCCGCGCTGGCGGCGCTGCGTCCGGCGCGGCGGCCATGAGCGCGGCGCTGGAACTGCAAGGGTTGCAGCACCGTTACGACGAACACGCCGTGCTGCACGGCATCGACCTGCGCCTGATGCCGGGCGAGTTCGCCGCCCTGATCGGCCCCAACGGTTCGGGCAAGACGACCTTGCTGCACTGCCTGGCCGGATTGCTGCGGCCGAGCGCGGGGCGGGTGCTGATCGGCGGCCACGATCTCGCCCGCGAGCCGCTCGCGGCGCGGCGCGCGCTCGGCTTCGCGGTCGATCCGGCGCGCCTGCCGCCGCTGCTGAGCGGGCGCGAATGCCTGCGCCTGTTCGCCGGCGCGCGCGGCCTCGCCGCGATTCCCGAGCCGACCCTGGCGCTGTGCGCGACGCTGTCGCTGCAGCCGATGCTCGACTGCCGCATCGGCCAGTATTCGCTCGGCACCCGACAGAAACTGGCGATCGCGCTGGGCCTGCTCGGCGAGCCGCCGTTGCTGGTGCTGGACGAACCGCTCAACGGCCTGGACCCGCTCAGCGCGTATGCGCTCAAGCGCCACCTGCAGCAACTGGCGCGCGAACGCGGGGTGGCGGTGTTGCTGGCGACGCATTCGCTGGATGTGGCCGAGCGCTTCATCACCCGCGCGGCGTTGCTGGTCGACGGGCGCTTGCGGCGGCAGTGGGCTGCGGATGAACTGGATGCGATCCGCGCCGATCCGCAGCGTTCGCTGGAGCAGTCGATGGTCGAGGCCTTGACCGGCGATTGATGCGTGAGCGACCTGGGCCCCCTGTAGGAGCGGCGCGAGCCGCGACCGTGGGATAGCCGGTCGCGTCGCAGGCGCGCTGTCGCGGTCGCGGCTTGCGCCGCTCCTGCAGGGAGATCGCGCGGATCACGGGCGGCGGGATTGAGGCAGGCCGCGCCGGCCTCGGCCTGCTACCATCCCGCCCGTTCGCAGAAGAGAGGCGCCGGCCCACCGCCGCCGCCCGCCGAAGGCGCAGGCTCCCATAATCGCTCAGGCCCGGTTCGCCGAATCCCATTCGGCCAGCCAGAACACTGCAACGACATCGCCGATCTGGAGAGAGGCCGCATCGACGGCCCACCGAAGGGGCAAGCGGCCCGGCCATGCCGGCGCCGCGCAAACTCTCAGGTAAAAGGACAGCGGGAGCGGCGCCGCGGCCCAGGCCGCGGAAACCGATGCGCATCGCTGCGCGCGCCACCGCGCGCGCGGTCCCGCCGTCCGCTTGCGTGCGCTTCGCGACGCAGCGCCTGCGCGCGCATCCGTTCCCGCGCCGCCGCGGTCTTCCCGACCGTTGCCGGAGACGTTGCCGTGTTGCTGCAGATCATCTACCTCATCGCCATCAGCGCCGAAGCCATGACCGGCGCGCTCGCCGCCGGGCGGCGGCGCATGGACCTGTTCGGCGTGGTCATCATCGCCTGCGTCACCGCGCTCGGCGGCGGCTCGCTGCGCGACATCGTGCTCGGCCACTATCCGCTGGGCTGGGTGCGCCATCCCGAGTACCTGGGCTACACCGTCGGCGCGGCGTTCGCGGCGACCATCGTGGCCAAGAAGCTGCACTACCTTCGTCGCACCTTCCTGTGGCTGGACGCGCTGGGTCTGGTCGCGTTCACCCTGATCGGCTGCGCAGTGGCGCGCGAAGGCGGCCACCAGCCGGCGATCGTGGTCGTCGCCGGCATGCTCACCGGCGCGTTCGGCGGCGTGCTGCGCGACGTGCTGTGCAACGAGATTCCGCTGGTGTTCCAGCGCGAGCTGTACGCGGTGGTGTCGTTGCTGACCGGCGTGGCATATCTGCTGTTGCTGCGTCTGGGCGCTAGCGAGGACGTGGCGGTGCTGGCCTGCCTCGGCGGCGGCTTCGTGTTGCGCCTGCTGGCGATCCGCTACGAATGGGAAATGCCGAAGTTCGTGTACCAGTGACTCACTCGGCCAGCGCCTGCGCGACGCGTTCGCGCAGCGCCGGCACCAGTTCGCGTTCGAACCACGGATTGCGCTTGAGCCACAGGTTGTTGCGCGGGCTCGGATGCGGCAGCGCGAGCAACTGCGGCCAGTGCGCGCGCCATGCGGCCACCGCCTCGGTCAGCGAGCGCGCATCGGGCAGGTGCCAGGCTTGCGCGTACTGGCCGACGGCGAGGGTCAGCCTTATTCCGCGCAGATGCGGCGCCAGTTTCGCCTGCCACGCCGGCGCGCATTCGGGCAGCGGCGGCAGATCGCCGGACTTGCCCTTGCCGGGATAGCAGAACCCCATCGGCACGATCGCGACGCGCGCGGGGTCGTAGAAGGTGTCGCGGTCCAGTCCGAGCCAGTCGCGCAGGCGTTCGCCGCTCGCGTCGTCGAACGGGATTCCCGATTCGTGCACCTTGCGCCCCGGCGCTTGTCCGGCGATCAGCAGCCGCGCGGTTTCGCTCGCCTGCAGCACCGGGCGCGGGCCGTGCGGCAGGTGCGGCGCGCAAAGCGTGCAGGCGCGGATGTCGCGCAGGAGGGCAGGCAGAACGCTCATGGGCGGTGCGAGTGTCGCACCGCCCATGCCGATGTCAACAAAAAATCCAGTCGCTTTAGCGCTCCAGGCAAACGATGCCGCTCGGGCCGCGGGTACAGATTTCGCGCCGGGCATCGCCTTCGACGTTTCCGATCATTAAGCTCAGTGCGTAAGGCGGCGCGCCGTAGCCGTTGGCGCCGGTCCACTGACGGTTGTCGATATGTCTGTATGCGCCAAAGCGTTCGCCGTCGGAATCGGCGCAGACTACGCCGGTCGTGTACTGGCCGCACAAGTCGGCCTTGCCGTCGCCGTCGATGTCTCCCAGGGCGAGCGTGCGGAAGTAGGCCCGTCCGCTGCCATCGATAGCGGAGCCCGCCCAGCCTTCGCGATCGGAGAACGAAGCGCTCCACCAGCCCGGGATGCCGAAGCCGTTGCCGTCGGACAGGGCGCACACGATGCCGTAGCTCGCGCGGCCGCACAGATCGGAACGCCCGTCGCCGTCGACATCGCCCAGCCGCAACGTGGCGGCATACTGGACATTGTTCCAATGATTGGCGTTGTCGAATTTTCCGCTGATCCAGCGCTCCAAGGAGCCGAAGCCATTGCCGTTGAAGCGCTGGCAGACGATGCCGGAGGCGTCGCGGCCGCAGACGTCGGGATCGCCGTCGCCGTCGATGTCGCCCATCTGGATCGAGGCATACATCGATTCGTCGGCACCCCAGCCGTTGGCGTCGGAGAACGTGTTTCCGGACCACCAGGTGACGCTCGCGGAAAAGGCATGGCCTTCGGAACGGAAGCAGTACAGGCCCGCGGCGCCGCGGGCGCACAGGTCAGCGCGGCCATCGCGATCCAGATCGGCCAACATCGTCGTCGAGGCGTACTGCGGTGCGCGCCAGCCCTGGTCGTCCGGCAGGTCTTTCCATTTGGTCGCGATTCGGCTGCGTCCGTCGATGCAATAAATGCCGTCGCTGCGCTTACCGCAGACGTCGGGCGTGCCGTCGCCGCCGACATCGCCCATGCGGATTGAGCGGTAGTGTCCCGGAACCTGGGCGATTCCGCTCGCGTCGGCGAACTCGGCGGAAAATTGCGCGGTCTGGAGGAAGTTGCGGGTTCCAGTCATGCCGGGAATCGCATCCAAGGAGGTGAATACGAATTTGGTGCTGGTATCGGACCGCAGCAGGTCGACTAGAGCACGTGTAAGGCGCAGGGTGTAGTCGCTGCCGATGGCATTGGGGTTGCGGTCGTGCAACTGCAGGATGCCGCTGCGGGTCGGGCTGCTGAGGACCGCCTGATAGTAACGCTGCGCGCACTGCTCCGGCGTCAGCGATGGGTTGTAATAGCGCGAATCGTTGCAAGCCCAGTCGCCGATGGAAAAGTCGTAGAAGATCGGGCCCGTGAGTCGGCTCAGTTCGGGCAGGCCGTGCAGCAAATCATAGGGGGCCTGTCCCCAGTTGTTGGATGGAGCGCGCAGATAGACATAGCCGTTGCTCTGGTAGGGCTCGATCAGCGACTGCGTCAATAGTACGCCTTCCTTGATCTTGTCCGGGCCAACGTTGGCAAGATCATCCTTGAGCGAGTAGTGCAATTCGGTGTGATTGCCTATCTCATGCCCGTACTCAAGAAGCTGATCCATGGCGCTGGTTGGATACTGCTTCAGGGTCGAGCACGGATAGCCTTGGCCTCGGCCGATGAAGCGGCAGCCGTTGACGAAGAAGATGGCGCGGATGTTCTGCGATTGCAGATACCGGCCGAGTTCGACACTGTATTCGTCCAATCCATCGTCGTAGGTAAAGATCAGGTGGCCGCGTGGCAGGCTGTCGCCGATGATCTGCGGCGGCGTCAGGCCTGGCTGTGGCGCGGGATAGTCGACTTCGTATCCATCACGAATGCTGCTTGCGTTCGCGCTCCAGTTCAAGGCGCATAACGTTGCTGCAAGAACGCAGGGCGGGACACGGAGTGAACCGCGTTTTTCGGAGCGAGGTGTGGTGTCCATGATTATCGTCCGTTGATATGTAAGCCCGATCCAGGCGAGACACTGGTATCACGGCGAAATCGAATCGACAACGGCGATGTACGGCGATGCTCTGGCGTATGTGTTGTGCATAAACGAAAACGGCGCCGGTATTTGGCCGGCGCCGTTTCTTCGATCAACGTAAAGCGTGCCTTACTCGGTGATATCGCGATCCTTGGTCTCCGGCAGGAACAACGCACCGATCACCACGGTAAGCGCCGCCACCACCACCGGATACCACAGGCCGCTGTAGATGTTGCCGGTGGCCGCCACGATCGCGAACGCGGTGAACGGCAGGAAGCCGCCGAACCAGCCGTTGCCGATGTGGTACGGCAGCGACATCGAGGTGTAGCGGATGCGGGTCGGGAACAGTTCCACCAGCCAGGCGGCGATCGGGCCGTAGACCATCGTCACCAGCAGCACCAGGAAGGTCAGCAGCGCGATCACCTTGGGCTTGTTGATCTGCGCCGGGTCGGCCTTGGCCGGGTAGCCGGCGGCGGCCAAGGCGTCGGTCAGCTGCTTGCCGAAGGCTTCGGACTGGGCCTTGAACGCAGCGCTGTCGAGCGCTTCGCCTTCGAAGCTGTTCAACGTGGTGCCGCCGATGCTGACCGTGGCCAGGCTGCCGGCCGCGCCGGGCGCGTTCTGGTACGGAATGCCCTTCTTCGCCAGCGCCGACTTGATCACGTCGCAGGACTGCTTGAACGCGGCCTTGCCGACCGGATCGAACTGGAACGCACAGCGCGCCGGATCGGCGGTCACGGTGACCGGCGAAGCCGCGACCGCGGCTTCCAGCGCCGGGTTGACGTTGTGGGTGAGCGCCTTGAACACCGGGAAGTAGGTCAGCACCGCGAGCAGGCAGCCGCCGAGCACGATGACCTTGCGCCCGATCTTGTCCGACAGCCAGCCGAAGAAGATGAAGCCGCCGGTGGCCAGCGCCAGCGCGATGGCGATGAAGATGTCGGCCTGGTTCGGGTCCATGCCTAGCGTCTTGGTCAGGAAGAACAGCGAGTAGAACTGGCCGCCGTACCACACCACCGCTTGCCCTGCGGTCGCGCCGAGCAACGCCAGCAGCGCGATCTTGCCGTTCTTGGAGAAGAAGCTCTCGGTGATCGGCGCCTTGGAGGTCTTGCCCTCGGCCTTCATCTGCTGGAACAGCGGCGATTCGGCCAGCTGCATGCGGATCCACACCGACACGCCGAGCAGGATCACCGAGACCCAGAACGGAATGCGCCAGCCCCAGGCTTCGAATTCTTCCTTGCCCAGGTAGTTGCGGCAGCCCCAGATCACCAGCAGCGACAGGAACAGGCCGATGGTCGCGGTGGTCTGGATGAAGCTGGTGTACAGGCCGCGCTTGCCGTTGGGCGCGTGCTCGGCCACGTAGGTCGCCGCGCCGCCGTATTCGCCGCCGAGCGCCAGGCCCTGCAGCAGGCGCAGGATGATCAGGATGATCGGGGCGAGAATGCCCATCGTCGCGTAGCTGGGCAGGATGCCGACCAGGAACGTCGACAGGCCCATCAGCACGATGGTAACCAGGAAGGTGTACTTGCGCCCGATCATGTCGCCGAGCCGGCCGAACACCAGCGCGCCGAACGGCCGCACCGCGAAGCCGGCGGCGAAGGCGAGCAGGGCGAAGATGAACTGGCTGGTCTCGTTGAGCCCGCCGAAGAACTGCTTGCCGATGATCACGGCGAGCGAACCGTACAGGTAGAAGTCGTACCACTCGAAGACGGTGCCGAGGCTGGAGGCGAAGATCACCTTGCGGTGGTCTTTCGTCAGCGGCGCCGCGTGCGGAGACGGGCTGGCGGTGGTGCTGGACATGGGCTGTTCCCCCGAACAGTGGATGGAAGCGGGCCGCGGCCCGCCGGGGTGTGTCGTTCTTTTCGTCGTTGCTGCGTGTGCAGGTGGTGTCGCGGGCCCTCACGCCCGCGTCGAAATCCTCGGCCCGTCATCCCCGCGCAGGCGGGGATCCAGGGACTTCAGCGCCATGCCTGGATGAAGCCCCGGGTTCCCGCTTT
Source organism: Lysobacter enzymogenes (assembly GCF_017168095.1). Classification (GTDB taxonomy): domain Bacteria; phylum Pseudomonadota; class Gammaproteobacteria; order Xanthomonadales; family Xanthomonadaceae; genus Lysobacter; species Lysobacter enzymogenes_D. Next base: position 6,660 of record NZ_LXSD01000462.1, read on the forward strand.
CGCGGGAACGACGGGTGGCGGGCGGCGCAGTCGCCGCCCGTTACCGCATCGATCAGAAGCTGTACTTCACATGCGTCTGCAGGCGATTGAGCTCGCCCTTCTCGCCGGTCTCGATCTCGCGCTGGCCCCAGATGTACTCCGCGCCGATGTCGAGCTTCGGGATCGGGGTGTAGATCAGGTTGACGTGCGCGGACTGCGCCGACTTGGTGATGCCCAATCCGGTCAGCGCGGTGTCGTTGTCGTACTGCGCGCGCGAATAGAACAGGTTGCCGCGCAGCTTCGGGCTGAACACGTGGCGCCAGCCGACGAAGCCGGAGATCAGGTCGATGTTCTCCAGCCCGCCGTTGGCGTCGAGCACCGCATCGTTGTTGAGCGCCAGGCCGACATAACGGCCGATGCCGCTGCCGGCGGTCACCATGTAGCGCAGGTCGTCGCTGGCGCCGAGGTTCCACTTGCCCGACACGCTGACGCCGTAGCCGGTGGAACTGTCGTTGGCGCGGCCGTTCTGGTACTTGAGCTGCCGCGCCAGCGCGCCGACGCTGAAATGGCCCCAGTCGCCCTTGGCGGTGTAGCGCGCGGTCACGTCCGGCACCGCGCCGTCGTCGCCGGCGACCTGGGCCATGTTGCCGCGGAACGGCGTGTACACCGTTTCCGGATTCTCGACCGAGAACGACCACGGCCCGCTGGTGTAGCGCAACTGGGCCTGGCGCACGAACACCGTGCCTTCGGTCGGGCCGAGGAAGTCGACCGTGTCCGGCAGCGCGTTGGCGTCCTGGAAGTTCGACCAGGTCTGGCCGGCCAGCCACTTGTTCCAGGTCACATAGGCGTGGCGCACGGTCAGCGCATAGGTGTTGGTGGCGATCTCGTTGCCGGTGAAGGCGGTGGAGCCGCCGCCGAACAGATCGAATTCCAGATAGCCCTTGAGCTTGTCGCCGCTGTCCAGATCGGTGTCGGCGGCGAACCAGAAGCGCGAGAAGTTCGCGCCCATGTCGGTATCGCTTCCGCCTTCGCGGTTGGCCTTGCCGCCGACCGGGATCGCCTTGGGCACGTAGAACAGCCGGCCGACCGAGCCGTCGGCGATGTCGCCGGCGTCGGTGGAAGTGACCGAGGCGTCGAGCTTGATGAAGCCGCCGTAGCTGAAGCGCGTGCCCGGATTGGCCGAGGGGCTGATGGTGGTGGACTGGATCGGATTCTTGACCGCCGGCGCCGCCGCCACCGCGGGCGCGGCGGCCTGCGCGGTCTTGACCTCGGCGACCTGGGTCTGGACTTGCTGCTGTTGCGAGACCAGTTGCTGAACCATGCGCTCCAGTTCGGCCACGCGCGCTTCGAGTTCCTTTTCCTTGGCGGTCTGGGCCAGGGCATGGCCGGGCAGCAGCAGCGCCAGCGCTACCGAAGCGGCCAGCAGCGAACGGCCGCGCGTGCGCGCCGTTGCGGCATGACCCTTGGCATCGGCCCTGGCGTGCGCCCCCGCGCCGCGTGTGAGCAGGCTAGACAACATCGTGTTTCCCTCCCGAGGAACGCCGCCCGGAACGTGCGGCCGCGGCCAGCCTGCGCGCCGCCGCGGCGGCGCCACCATTCGCCATTGGTCGAAAAACGACGCCTGTCTGCGCGGCTTACGACCATCGTCTAACGCCGCGGGGGCGCCGCCGTTGTTGCGCTGCGGCACACTGCGTGGACCGCGAGCGGACCGGCGCGGAGGGCGAAACGGCGCCGTCCGTCCGTTATCCTCGCAGGTCCGCGTTCGACCCCACGCAGCCACGGCACATCGCACGGAGCCCCCATGAGCAACCCCGCCAGCGTCCATCCCGTCGACCCCGCGTTCGCCGCCCGGTCGCGCTACACGCGCGAGGAATACGAGCGCCAGTACGCCGAGTCGGTGCGCGATCCGGACGGCTTCTGGGGCCGCATCGCCCAGCGCCTGGACTGGTTCAAGCCGCCGAGCAAGATCAGCAACGTCAGCTACGACCTGGGCGACTTCCGCATCAAGTGGTACGAGGACGGCGAGCTCAACGTCAGCGTCAACTGCCTGGACCGCCACCTCGCCGAGCGCGGCGACAAGACCGCGCTGTTGTTCGAGCGCGACGATCCCGGCCAGCCGGCCGAGCGCATCACCTATCGCGAACTGCACGCGCGCGTGTGCCGCCTGGCCAATGCGCTGCGCAACCTCGGCGTGGCCAAGGGCGACCGCGTCACCATCTATCTGCCGATGATTCCCGAAGCGGTGGTGGCGATGCTGGCCTGCGCGCGCATCGGCGCGATCCACTCGGTGGTGTTCGGCGGCTTCGCGCCCAATTCCATCGCCGACCGCATCGCCGACTGCGCCAGCAAGCTGGTCATCACCTCCGACGAAGGCCTGCGCGGCGGCAAGAAGATTCCGCTCAAGGCCAACGTCGACGCCGCGCTGAAGCTGCCGGGCACCAATTCGGTCGAGACCGTGATCGTGGTGCGCCACACCGGCGCCGCGGTCGACATGCAGATGCCGCGCGACCGCTGGTACGACGCCGTGGTCGAAGGCCAGAGCGAGCAGTGCGAGCCCGAGCGCATGAACGCGGAAGACCCGCTGTTCATCCTCTACACCTCCGGCAGCACCGGCAAGCCCAAGGGCGTGCTGCACACCACCGGCGGCTATCTGGTCTACGCCAGCTTCACCCACGAAGCGGTGTTCGACCTGCGCGAAGACGACGTCTACTGGTGCACCGCCGACGTCGGCTGGGTCACCGGCCACAGCTACATCGTCTACGGCCCGCTCGCCAACGGCGCCACCGCGCTGGTGTTCGAGGGTGTGCCGAACTATCCGGATGTGTCGCGCTTCTGGAACGTGATCGACAAGCACCACGTCACGATCTTCTACACCGCGCCGACCGCGATCCGCGCGCTGATGCGCGACGGCGACGAGCCGGTCAAGCAGACCTCGCGCAAGTCGCTGCGCCTGCTCGGCACGGTCGGCGAGCCGATCAATCCCGAGGCCTGGCGCTGGTATTACGACGTGGTCGGCGACGGCCGCTGCCCGATCGTCGACACCTGGTGGCAGACCGAGACCGGCGGCATCCTGATCACCCCGCTGGCCGGCGCGATCGACCTCAAGCCCGGTTCGGCCACCAAGCCCTTCTTCGGCGTGCAGCCGGCGCTGGTGGACGCCAACGGCAAGGTGCTCGAAGGCGAGGCCGAGGGCAACCTGGTGCTGACCGCGTCGTGGCCGGGGCAGATGCGCACCGTCTACGGCGATCATCAGCGCTTCATCGAAACCTATTTCAAGACTTACCCGGGCAACTATTTCACCGGCGACGGCTGCCGCCGCGACGCCGACGGCTATTACTGGATCACCGGCCGCGTCGACGACGTCATCAACGTCAGCGGCCACCGCATCGGCACGGCCGAGGTCGAGAGCGCGCTGGTGCTGCATCCCAAGGTCGCCGAAGCGGCGGTGGTCGGCTTCCCGCACGACCTCAAGGGCCAGGGCATCTACGCCTACGTGACCCTGATCGCCGGCGAGGCGCCGAGCGAGGAACTGCGCAAGGAACTGGTGGCCTGGGTGCGCAAGGAAATCGGCCCGATCGCCACGCCCGACCACCTGCAATGGGCGCCGGGCCTGCCGAAGACGCGTTCGGGCAAGATCATGCGCCGCATCCTGCGCAAGATCGCCGAAAACGCGCCGGACCAGTTGGGCGACACCTCGACGCTGGCCGATCCGTCGGTGGTGGAGAGCCTGGTGAACGAGCGCTTGGGCAAGTAAGCGCGGCCGCGCCGCAGGGCGGGCAAGACGTCAAACGGCAAAACGGCGGACCGGGGCGACCCGGTCCGCTTTCCTTTCGGCCGGCGCAGGTCGGTTTACTTCCTGTAGGAGCGGCGCGAGCCGCGACCAACCGAAGCTACGTACGCAAGCGCACCCCCCCGAAGCCGAAACCTCCAAAGCTTCCCTCCAAAGCCTTCATCCAAAGCCACCAGCCCCCCTCCCCTCCGTCATCCCCGCGAAGGCGGGGATCCAGAGACTTCAGAGCGCTGCCTCGATAAAGCCCTGGATGCCCGCCTCCGCGGGCATGACGGTGGATAGGTTTCGCGGCGTCTTTTCCAGC
>NZ_LXSD01000463.1:0-7009 GCF_017168095.1 Lysobacter enzymogenes
CCGCTGCGCGAACACGACCTGCGCGGCCGCGCCGACGCGCAGGCCGCGCGCGCGCGGATCGCCGCCGAGGAACTGCACGCGCCGTTCGATCTCGCCGCCGGGCCGCTGGTGCGCGCGCGCCTGCTGCATCTGGGCGAGGACGAACACGAACTGCTGCTGACCCAGCACCACATCGCCTGCGACGGCTGGTCGCTGGACGTGCTGGCGCGCGAGCTCAGCGCGCTCTACAACGCCTTCGCCGCCGGCCGCGCCGACCCGCTGCCGCCGCTGGCGCTGCACTACCCCGACTACGCGGCATGGCAGCGCCGCGCCTGCGACGGCGCGCGCCTGAGCGCGCAAAGCGATTATTGGCACCGGCGCCTGAGCGGCGCGCCGCCGCGCCTGGAACTGCCGACCGACCGGCCGCGGCCGCCGCAACAGTCCTTCGCCGCCGCGAGCCTGCCGGTGCGGTTCGGCGCGGACGAGACCGCCGCGCTCAAGCGGGTCGGCCGCGCCCACGGCGCCAGCGCGTTCATGACCGTGCTCGCGGCCTGGGCCGCGGTGCTGACGCGCTTGTCCGGCCAGGACGAGGTGGTGATCGGCACGCCCGCCGCCAATCGCGGCCATGCCCTGCTGCAGCCGCTGATCGGCTTCTTCGTCAACACCTTGGCGCTGCGCATCGACGTGGCCGGCGCGACGAGCCTGGGCGCGCTGCTGGAACGCGCGCGCGACGCCGCGCTGGAAGCGCAGGACCGCCAGGAGCTGCCGTTCGAGCGCGTGGTCGAACGCCTGCAGCCGCAGCGCACGCTCGAGGCCACGCCGCTGTTCCAGGCGCTGCTGGCCTGGCAGAGCAACGCGCCGCCGGCGTTCGCCTTCGACGGCGTGCGCGCCGACCCGCCGCGACTGCTCGGCGACACGCTCAAGTTCGACCTGGAACTGCACCTGCGCGAAGACGGCGACGGCATCGGCGGCGAGCTGTACTACAGCCGCGCGCTGTTCGACGCCGACACCATGCAGCGCCATGTCGGCTATTTGATCGCGATGTTGCGGGCGATGATCGCCGACGCCGGCTGCGCGCCGGATGCGGTCGAACTGACCGACGCCGCGGAACGCGCGCTGCAGTTGCGCGGGTTCAACCGCGATGGCGGCGACGAGGAGGCCGCGGGCGCGATCCCGCATGGCGCAGAACCGCACGCTGGCGATCCGCGCCCGGCGCAACCCTCGCCGCACGAAGCCGTGCACCGCGCGTTCGAACGCCAGGCCCGCGCCACGCCCGCGGCGATCGCGCTGATCCACGGCGAATGCCGGCTCGCTTACGCCGAGCTCGACCGTCGCGCCGACGCGCTGGCCGCGCGCCTGCGCGCGGCGGGATTGCGCCGCGGCGGCATCGTCGCGCTGTGCCTGGCGCGCGGCATCGCGCCGGTGACGGCGATGCTGGCCACGCTCAAGGCCGGCGGCGCGTACCTGCCGCTGGATCCGGACTACCCGCGCGAACGCCTCGGCCAGATCCTCGCCGACGCGGCGCCCACGCTGCTGCTGGCCGATGCCACCGGGCTCGACGCGCTGGCCGGCTGCGGCGCGACGCTGCCGCCGACGCTCGACCCGCACGCCGACTGCGCGCCGCCGGGCGACGACGACGTCGTGGCCGCGGCCGACGACGACGACCCCGACGCGCCGGCCTATCTGATCTACACCTCCGGCTCCACCGGCATACCCAAGGGCGTGCTGATGCCGCACCGTCCCCTGCGCAACCTGCTGGACTGGCAGGCGCGCGCGCTGCCGCCGGGACAGATCACGCTGCAGTACGCCGCGCTCGGGTTCGACGTGGCGTTCCAGGAAATCTTCGGCTGCCTCGGCCACGGCGGCGCGCTGGTCCTGGCCGACGCGCCGCTGCGCCTGGACTTTCCCGCCCTGCTCGCGCATCTGTGCGAGCAGCGCGTGCAACGCCTGCATCTGCCCTACATCGCCCTGCAAGGGCTGGCCGAAGCCGTCGTCCACTGCGAACCGGCGCAGGCGCGCGAACTCGACCGGCACCTGCGCGACATCGCCGTGGCCGGCGAAGCGTTGCGCATCACTCCGCAGATCCGCCGCATGTTCGCGCGCCTGCCGCACTGCCGCCTGCACAACCATTACGGGCCGACCGAAACCCACGTCGCCACCGCCCACACTTTGACCGGCGCGCCGGAAAGCTGGGCGGAACTGGCGCCGATCGGCCGCCCGATCGACGGCGCCCGCGTGTATCTGCTCGATTCGCGCCTGCGGCCGGCGCCGCTGGGCGCGGCCGGCGAGCTCTACGTCGGCGGCGCCGCGGTCGCGCAGGGTTACCGCGGCCAGCCGCGGCTCAGCGCCGAGCGCTTCCTCATCGATCCCTTCGTCGACGCCGCAGACGGCGCCGCCGCCCCGCGCATGTACCGCACCGGCGATCTGGCGCGCTACCGCAACGACGGCAGCCTGCTGTTCCTCGGACGCAACGACCGCCAGGTCAAGATCCGCGGCTTCCGGGTCGAACCCGGCGAAATCGAAGCGCGCCTGGCCGAACACGCGGGCGTGGCCGACATCGCGGTGATCGCGCGCGAAGACCGTCCCGGCGATACGCGCCTGGTCGCCTACGTCGTCGCCGCCGATCCCTCGCAAGCGCACGCCGGGCTCGCCGCGCAACTGCGCGCGGCGGCGGCCGCGGCGCTGCCCGAGTACATGCGGCCCTCGGCCTTCGTCGCCGTGGCCAAGCTGCCGCTGACGCCGAACGGCAAGCTCGACCGCGCCGCGCTGCCGGCGCCGGACGGCAGCGATCTGGCCCGGCGCGACGACGAGCCGCCGCGCCCCGGCGCGGAAACCGAGCTGGCGCGGATCTGGCGCGAACTGCTCGGGCACGAGCGCATCGGCCGCCAGGACCACTTCTTCGAACTCGGCGGCCACTCGCTGCTGGCCGCGCGACTGGCCGCGCGCCTGGGCCGGCACGCCGGCGCGCCGGTGCCGGTGAGCGAGGTGTTCCTGCATCCGCTGCTGCACGAGATGGCCGGCCTGCTGACGCCGGCCGCGCCCGCGGCGATGCGCGAACGCCCCGACCTGCCGGCCGAGGCGAGGCTGCCCGACGAGGTGCGCGGCCACGGCGCGGCGCGCCCGCACAGCGCGCCGCAGCGCGTGCTGCTGACCGGGGCCAACGGTTTCCTCGGCGCCTATCTGCTGCGCGAATTGCTGCGGCGCACGCCGGCGCGCGTGCACTGCCTGCTGCGCTGCGACGATGCCGGCCAGGGCCGCCTGCGCCTGCGCAACGCATTGGCCGGGTTCGGCCTGCTCGAAGATTGCGGCTTTGACCCGATCGACTTCGAGCGCATCGAGATCGAACCCGGCGACCTCGCCGCGCCGTCGCTGGGCCTGGCGCCGGCGCGGTTCGACGCGCTCGGCGAGCGCCTGGACGCGATCTACCACAACGGCGCCTGGGTCCACTCGCTGCATCCCTACCGCACGCTCAAGCCCGCCAATGTGCTCGGCACCGTCGAACTGCTGCGCCTGGCCGCGCGCGGCGCGCCGACCCGGCTGCATTACGTGTCCACCATCGCCGCGCTGCCGCCGCGCGATCCGCGCGCCGCCGCCGGCCTGGACGAAGAGGGCCTGTTCGCGCGCTGGCAAGACCTGCGCAGCGGCTACGCGCAAAGCAAGTGGGTGTCCGAACGCCTGCTGCGCGCCGGCGGCGAGCGCGGCCTGCCGTTCGCGGTGTACCGCCCCACCCACATCAGCGGCGACAGTGCCACCGCCGCCGGCAACGACCGCGACACCTGGAGCCTGTTCGTCGACGCCTGCCTGCGCCATCGCTGCGTGCCGGACATCGAGGACACCCTGAACTGGCTGCCGGTGGACTGGATGAGCGCGTTCCTGGTCGAACTGTCGCTGCGCGAGGGCCTGGACGGACGCAGCCTCAATCTGCTGCATCCGCACTCGTTCCCTCTGCAGCGGCTGCTCGACGCGATCGCCGCCAGCGACGGCGCGCCGGTGCGGCGGCTGGACTATCGCGACTGGCTGGCGCGGTGCGCGCGCGACCCGGCCACGGCCGACGTCGCCGCGATCCTCGCCGCCGAGCTCGCCGCCGGCGGCGGCAACGACGCGATCAGCGTGTTCGAAGACGAGCGCATCGGCAACGCGGTGACCGAACTGATCGGCGTGCAGCGCTGTCCGCCGCTGGACGAAGCGTTGTTGCGTGCGTATGTCGAACATCGCCGGCGCGCGCTGAGCGCAGCGCGCTGAGCGCGCCCGGCCGCGGCTGCGCGCTCAGGCCTGGGCGCGCAGCCACTGCGCCAGCAGCGCCGCCGGCGAACCGGCGCGCGCCGGCGCCGGCGACAGCAGGTAATACGCGCTGCCGTCGGCGACGAAGCCCAGCGGCGCGGTCAACACGCCGGACTCGATCTCATCGCGCACCAGCTGCCACGGCCCGATCGCGACGCCAACGCCGGCCGCGGCGGCCTGCAGGCTGAAATAGAAGTGTTCGAAGGTCTGCTGCATCGCCGCCGCGGGCCGCTTGCGCCGGGCCGCGCGCGCCCATTCGTCCCAGGCGCCGGCGCGGGTCGCGCTGTGCAGCAGGCAGACGTCGGCGCTGAAGCGCGCGTTGCGTCCGGCGCCGCCGACATGCGCGGCGCGATACGCCGGGCTGCACACCGGGCCGATGCGCTCGTCGAACAAATGCTGCGCGTGCGCGTCGCGGCCCCAGGCGAAATCGTTGCGCCGGATCGCCAGATCCACCTCGCCGAATCCGACCGGCCCACCGCCGGCCGACCACTGCAACGCGATGCCCGGATGCGCGGCCTGGAACGCCGGCAAGCGCGGAATCAGCCAGCGCATCAGCAACGTCGGCTCGCACGAGACCACCAGCGCCGGCTTGTGCGGCGGCTCGCGCAACTCGCGCACCGTCGCGGCCAGCAGTTCGAACGCGCCGGCGGCGGCATCGCGCAGGCACGCGCCGGCGGCGGTGAGGTGGACGCGCTGGTTGCGGCGTTCGAACAAGGCCAGGCCGAGCGCGTCCTCGATCGAGCGCACCGCGCGACTGATCGCGCCGTGGGTCAGGTGCAGCTCCTGCGCGGCGCGGGTGAAGCTGCCCAGGCGCGCGGCCGCCTCGAAGCAGCGCAGCGCGCCCAGCGGCGGCAGCGCGGCGCGTTCGCGCCAGGCCGGTCGTGAGCCGGGCTCACCATCGTCGTGAGAATTCATCGTTTGCCGCTCCGCTGGGCTGGGCCTAATTTAGCCGCAAATCCCAACCGATGCCCGCACCGACCATGCAGGAACTGTTAGCCGTAGTCACCATCACCAGCCTGGCGGTGATCAGCCCGGGGCCCGATTTCGCCATGGTCTCGCGCAACAGCCTGCTGCAATCGCGCCGCGCCGGCGTGCTGACCGCGCTGGGCATCGCCTTGGGCGTGTGGGTGCATGTGGGCTACACCTTGCTCGGGGTCGGGCTGGTGATCCGCGAATCCCTGCAACTGTACGCCGCGCTCAAGCTGCTCGGCGCGCTGTACCTGCTGTGGCTCGGCATCAAGCTGCTGCGCGCGCGCCACGACGCCGAGCCGCTGCCGGCCGCGCCGCCTCCCGCCGGCAACGGCGACCTCGCCGCCCTGCGCAGCGGCTTTCTGACCAATGCGCTCAATCCCAAGTGCACGGTGTTCGTGGTCAGCCTGTTCCTGCAGGTCGTCGGCCCGGGCACGCCGCTGCAAACCAGGCTCGGCTACGGCGCCTTCGTCTCCGGCGCGCACCTGCTGTGGTTCGTCCTGGTCGCGCTGCTGTTCTCGCAAGGCGCGGTGCGCGCACGGCTGCTGCGCTGGCGGCGCGGCATCGACCGCGCCTTCGGCTCGCTGCTGATCGGCTTCGGCGCGCTGCTGGCGGGCTCGGCGCTGCGGCGCTGAGCCCGCCGCCCGCACTCAGGCCGCGCGCAGCCGTTCGACCTGCTCCAGCGCGCCGGCCACCGCGCGCTCGGCCTGGTCGGCGCCCAGGCGCAGGCCCTCGGCGCGCACGAACTCCAGCCGGGTCACGCCGAGGAAACCGAAGAACGCGCGCAGATAGCTCTCGTGATGGTCCAGCGCCGCCATCGGCGATTCCGGCGCATACACGCCGCCGCGGCTGGAGGCGACGATCACCCGCTTTTCGCCGAGCAATCCGCGCACGCCGCCGTCGCCGTAGCTGAAGGTCTTGCCCGGCACCGCCAGCGCGTCGAGCCAGGCCTTGAGCGGCGCGGGCACGCTGAAGTTGTACATCGGCGCGCCGACGACGATGGCGTCGGCGGCCAACACCTGTTCCAGCGCAGTGTTGAGCGCGCGCACCTCGACGCTGTCGGCCGGCGCGGCCGGATTCAGCGCCGCGGCGTTGGCGGTGTTCAATTGCGGCAGCGGGTCGAGGTTGAGATCGCGGTACACCACGCCCGCGCCGGGGCTCAGCGCGCGCAGCCGGGACACGATCGCCGCCGACAGCTTGCGGCTGACCGACTGGTCCTCGAGGATGCTCGAATCGATGTGCAGGATGTTCATGGATGGGTCGCCTGATAGGGAAAGGGCCGCGAAAACCCCTGCAAACCCAGGCGTTTCTCGCTTGCCGGGGAATCTATTGGCGTATAGTGATCCTCACAAGAAGGATGATTTTCCGGACTAGGTATGCCCGACCATACTGACGACCCCTGCCGCGCCCACGCCGACCGCGTCGACGAAAGCCATGCCGAGATCCGCGCCGCGTTCGCCGCGTTCGCGGGCAAATGGAAGCTGGAAATCCTGTGGCTGCTGAGCCAGCGCATGCATCGCTTCAACGAGCTCAAGCGCGCGATTCCAGGGGTCACCCAGCACATGCTGACCCAGCAACTGCGCGAGCTGGAAAGCGACGGCATGGTGCGCAGAACGGTCTATCCCGAAATTCCGCCGCGGGTGGAGTACCAAATCACCGACGACACGCTGCGGCTGCGGCCGGTGTTCGAGGCGATCTTCGTCTGGTCGCGCCAGCGCCAGGCCACGCGCGCGGGCGACGGCGCCGACGACGCGGCCGCCTGAGGCCGGCCGCCGGCGGG
>NZ_LXSD01000464.1:0-1924 GCF_017168095.1 Lysobacter enzymogenes
GCCGCCCGGCCCGATGCGGCGCGTGCGCGTCGCCTTCGAGGACGCGCGCAGCGGCGTGCGCAGCGACTGGTGCGAAGGCCGCCTGCGCCCGGCGCCGGCGGGCCCGCTCGCGCACGCGCGGCCGGTGCGCTTCGTCTGGGGCGGCGACGTGGCCGGACAGGGCTGGGGCATCAATCCCGAGATCGGCGGCATGCGCATCTTCGAAGCCATGCGCCAGCGCGACCCGGACTTCTTCCTGCATTCGGGCGACACCATCTACGCCGACGGCCCGATCGCCGCCGAAGCGACCGCCGAAGACGGCCGGGTGTGGCGCAACCTGGTCGCCGAGGGCGTGCACAAGGTCGCCGAAACCCTCGACGAATACCGCGGCCGCTACCGCTACAACCTGCTCGACGACCACCTGCGCCGCTTCGCCGCTCAAGTGCCGCAGATCTGGCAGTGGGACGATCACGAAGTGGTCAACAACTGGTCGCCGGGCAAGGATCTTTCGGCCGATCCGCGCTACACGGTCAAGGACATCGACGTGCTGGTGCGGCGCGCGCGCCAGGCGTTCCTGGAGTACTCGCCGCAGCGCCGCGGCCACGACCCGGACGGCCGGCGCACGCGGATCGAGCGCGTGCTGCGTTACGGCCCGCTGCTCGACGTGTTCGTGCTCGACATGCGCAGCTATCGCGGCGGCAACAGCGACAACCTGCAGCCCGCGCCGGGCGCCGACAGCGCGTTCCTCGGCCGCCGCCAGTTGCGCGAGCTGGCCGACAACCTGCGCCGTTCGCGCGCGGTGTGGAAGATCGTCGCCGCCGACATGCCGCTCGGCCTGCAAGTGCCCGACGGCGTCGACGCGCAGGGTCGGCCGCGCTGGGAAGCGGTGGCCAACGGCGATCCCGGCTTGCCGCGCGGGCGCGAACTGGAGTTCGCCGAACTGCTGCGCGCAATCCGCGCGGTCGACAACGTGGTCTGGCTGACCGCCGACGTGCACTACTGCGCGGCGCATCACTACGATCCCGCGCGCGCCGCGTTCCAGGAGTTCTCGCCGTTCTGGGAATTCGTCGCCGGCCCGCTCAACGCCGGCTCGTTCGGCCCCAATGCGCTGGACGCGACCTTCGGCCCGCAGGTGGTGTTCCAGAAGGCGCCGCCGCATCCCAACGCGTCGCCGCTGGCCGGCTTCCAGTTCTTCGGCGAGGTCAACATCGATCCCGACAGCCGCGCCTTGAGCGTGGACCTGCGCGACCTCGACGGCCGCAGCGTGTTCGCCAAGACGCTGACGGCCGCGTGACGCCGCGGCGAGGCGTTCATCGAATTCACCCTGACCGTTCGCCTGCGCGCGCCGAACCTATCGGCGCGGTTATCGAATAACGTTCGATTTTCCATCGCGCGCGGAGTTTTGCCGCGCGTTCGCGCGATTCTGTGATCGTCCCCGTGACGCAGTGCGATAGGCATCGCTACTTGCGCAGCGCATCGCGCGTGAGCGTTGACCGCGCCGACACCGCGACGTAACACTGTCGGCGTCCGTTGCTTCGCCGCGCTACGCGGCGCGCGCTGCCCGCCCCGAACGAGCGGCGCGACGGCAATGGCCGCTGCCACTGCCACTCCGCTGCCCCAGAGCCCGCCGCACCCCAGCAAGCCCCATCACATCCAGATCCGCCACGCGGCCTTGCGCCGCGGCGCATCGCGCAGCGCGCGCTTCGGCCGCCCGCTCGCGCGACGCGCTTTCGCACGACCTGTTTCTTCGCGACACGGAGCCAGTCCCTTGAAGAACCCGTCCTCGCCGCGCGCGCGCCGCAATCCCTCAGCCGCCGCGCCGCCCGCGGCCGCCAAGCTGTCGTCCGTCGCACTTTCGCCCGCCGCACTTTCGCCCGCCGCGCTTTCGCCTGCCGCCGCGCCGTCTGCGCGCTGCGCGCTGCGCGCGCGCTGACTGCGCCGCCGT
>NZ_LXSD01000465.1:0-309 GCF_017168095.1 Lysobacter enzymogenes
TGTGGAGACGTCGCTGCCGTGATCGTGGTCTGCAGCACGCGCCTAACGGCGTGCCTCGGCATCAGCGTGCTCCGGGCGTCGGCCTGTGGGCTCCCCATTCGACCCGTCTTGAAACACGGACCAAGGAGTCTGACATGTGTGCGAGTCAACGGGTGAGTAAACCCGTAAGGCGCAAGGAAGCTGATTGGCGGGATCCCTCGCGGGTGCACCGCCGACCGACCTTGATCTTCTGAGAAGGGTTCGAGTGTGAGCATGCCTGTCGGGACCCGAAAGATGGTGAACTATGCCTGAGCGGGGTAAAGCCAGAGG
>NZ_LXSD01000466.1:0-6643 GCF_017168095.1 Lysobacter enzymogenes
GGGCCTCGCCGCCGCGGCCGGGCGGCGCCCGAGGCTCGGGCGCAGGCTCAGGCCTTCCAGGCGCCCGCGGGCTGGCGCACGGCCACGTTGAGCCGGTTCCACACATTGATGTTGGCGATCGCCAACAGCAGCGCCGACAGCGCCTTCTCGTCGTAATGGCGCGCGGCTTCGTTCCACACGTCGTCGGACACCGGCTCGGGCCGGTCGCTGATCCGGGTCAGCGCTTCGGTCAGCGCCAGCGCCGCGCGCTCGGCGTCGCTGAAGCCCGGCACCTCGCGCCAGGCCGCGACCGCGAACAGGCGCTCGGCGCTTTCGCCGGCCTTCAGCGCGGCGCGCGAGTGCATGTCGACGCAGGCGCCGCAGCCGTTGATCTGGCTGGCGCGCAGCTCGACCAGGGCGAGCGTGGTTTCGTCCACGCCCTGGTGCTGGAGCGCCGACTTGAGCGCGAACAGCGCCTTCATCGCGTCGGGCAACTGCTGGGCGGGGTGGGGCATGCGGGCTTGCAGGGTCATGGCGGAACTCCGGTAGGTCGGGGACGGGATGTCGCCCCGGCGCTGCGTTCGGTGGCCGCAGCGCGGGGTCGTACCGGTTCGACGGGGCAGCGCGGCGCAACGTGACATCGCCGCGCGGATTCGTGCGCGTTGGGGCGTCAGCGCAGGCGCCGCAGCAGTTCCGCGGCCACGCCCGGCGCCGACGCCGGGTTCTGTCCGGTGATCAGTTCGCGGTCGCTCACCACCTGCGGCGTCCACGGTTCGGCGTTGCTCTGGTAGCGCACGCCGGCGGCCTGCAGCGCGGCCTGCGGGTAGAACTTCATCGTCCCGCCGCCGAGCTGCGGCTTGGCGATCTCTTCCTCGCGGTCGCTGATGACGGTGACCCGGTAGCCGCGATAGATCCACTGCGGCGGCGCCGCGACCCGGCGCCCGTCGGCCAGCGCGGCGGCGAAGCCGGCGGCGTCGGGCAGGGTCGACAGCAGCGCGATCGGGCCGTGGCAGACCAGCGCGGTGGTCTTGCCCTTGGCGTGGAAGTCGCTCAGCAGCCGGCCCAGGGCCGGGCTCGCCAGCAGGTCCTGCATCGGCGCGTGGCCGCCGGGCACGTAGACCGCATCGAAACGGTCGTAGCCGATCTGCGCCACCCGCTCCAGGCTCAGCACCGGCGATTTGTCCGGCGCGGTCAGCGCCAGCCGGTCCAGCAGCGCCTGGTGCGTGCGCAGCGCCTGCGCGTCGCCGCCGAAGTACATCGGATCGACCGAGCTGCGGTCCAGGCTCGGCGCGCGGCCGAGCGGGGTGGCGAAGCTGACCTCGTGGCCGGCATCGAGCAGCGCCTTGACCGGCTGCATCAGCTCGTTGAGGTAGAAGCCGGTGCGCAGGCTCTTGCCGTCCTTGAGCTCCAGACGATCGGAGTCGGACAGCACCACCAGCACATGCGCGGCCTGGGCGTTGCCGAAGGACAGGGCCAGCGCCAGGGCGGCGCCGATGAGGCCGAAACGTTTCATTGCAGGGCTCCTGAGCAAGGACGGGGACGATGGCCGGCACTGTATTGCCTGCTTTGTCGGCGATAAAATCCCGCAACGGGAATTGATTTGTTCTCCAGGAGCAAAGATGAGCCGCCGCTTCGATCACCTCGGCGACGTGGAAACCTTCATCGCCGTGGTCGAGCACGGCTCGCTGACCGCCGCGGCGGTGGCGCTGGCGACCACGCCCTCGGTGGTCAGCCGCGCGGTGGCGCGGCTGGAGCAGCGTCTGGGCGCGCAGTTGCTGCGCCGCACCACACGCCGCCAGGGCCTGACCGAAGCCGGCCGCCTGTACCTGGAGCAGGCGCGCGCCGCGTTCGCCCAGATCGACGAGGCCGAGCGCGCGATCCAGGGCCAGGGCGGCGAACTCAGCGGCCGCGTGCGCCTGAGCGTGCCGACCACCTACGGCCACTACCGCCTGCCGCCGCTGCTGCGGCGCTTCGCCGAGCGCTATCCGCGGGTGCGGGTCGAACTCAATATCGCCAACCGCAACGTCGACCTGGTCGCCGAGGGCTTCGACCTGGCCGTGCGCCTGGGCCAGCTGCCCGACAGCGGGCTGGCCGCGCGCAAGCTCGAGGACGCGGCGCTGTGCGTGGTCGCCTCGCCCGACTACCTGCGCCGGCGCGGCGAGCCGCGCACGCTCGACGAACTGGCCGGGCACAGCCTGCTGCCGTTCCAGATGCCCAGCACCGGCCGCATCGCCCAGTGGCAGTTCCGCCAGGACGGGCGCGACATCGACTGGACGCCCGATTCGCCGCTGCAGGTGAGCGACGACGTGCTCGGCGTGGTCTCGCTGGCCGAGCACGGCCTGGGCCTGTGCCAGAGCTACGACTTCGTCGTTGCGCAGCGTTTGGCGGCGGGCACGCTGGTCGAGACTTTGCCGCATCTGCGCGGCCGCTCGCGGCCGTTCTCGCTGATCTACGCCCCGCACCGGCGCTTG
Organism: Lysobacter enzymogenes; assembly: GCF_017168095.1. Classification (GTDB taxonomy): domain Bacteria; phylum Pseudomonadota; class Gammaproteobacteria; order Xanthomonadales; family Xanthomonadaceae; genus Lysobacter; species Lysobacter enzymogenes_D. The sequence continues at coordinate 2,451 of NZ_LXSD01000466.1, forward strand.
TCGGCGGCGTCGCGCGCATTGATCGACGCGCTCGCCGGCGAAAGCTGAGCGGCAGTTATCCGTCGCGCGCGAAAAACTGCGTAGCCAGTCTCGCGGTTACAAGTCGCGCACATTTGCGCGCATCGCATCGGGTATCTCGTCAACGCGGTCGCGAACGGCGGCGACGCCGGCGCGGCCGCATCGCGTCGCGCGCCGCGAGCGCACCGCGACGAAGGCGATGGCGCATCGACCCTCCCGGTCCGCATCGCCGCACCCGCACCGTCGTACCCGCACGGCCGTACCGACGCATCGCCACCGCTACGCGCGGCGGCGGCGCGATTAAACAACTCTTAAAACCCCGCCGTTAGCGTCGTGGCGCGCGTTCGCGCGCCGCGACGGCCGACTGCTGCCTTTCCTCCCCACTATCAGGACATTCCTTTCATGCGCATCGTTCGCATCGTTCCCTTGCTGCTGCTTTCGCTTCCCGTCGCGGTATCCGCCCAAGTCCGCAAAGACGGAGAAGAGCGCGCCGACATGGCGCCGTCGAACTGGAGCGTCGGCGTCGCCGCCGGCAGCCGCACCGAGCTGTACGCCGGCGAAGGCAACCACACCCGGGTCATCCCGTTCTTCGGCTACGAGGGCGAGCGCTTCTACTTCCGCGGCATCACCGCCGGCTATCACCTGATCAAGCGCGAGGACGTGGTGGTCGACGTGTTCCTGGGCGGGCGCCTGGATGCGATGGACGCCAAGGACTTCGGCCGCCGCGACCTGGCGCGGCGCGGCATCGACCGCGACCTGCTGTCCGACCGCGACGACAGCGTCGACGCCGGCGCGTCGGTGAGCTGGCGCGGCAGCGCCGGCGAAGTGCAACTGGAGGTCAAGGCCGACATCCTCGACGTCAGCGGCGGCTTCCAGGCCGATGCGAGCTATCGCTACCCGATGCAGGCCGGCCAGTGGCTGCTGACGCCGGCGGTCGGGGTGACGGTGCTGTCGAAGGATCTGGCCAACTACTACTACGGCACCTTGGACAAGGAAGTGCGCCGCGGCGTTATCGACTACCGCCCGGGCAGCGCGACGATTCCGTACGTCGGCGTGACCGTGGCGCGGCCGTTCGCGGAAAAGTGGCGGTTCATGGCCAATGTCGGTTATCAGCTGCTGCCGGACGAGATCAAGGACAGTCCGTTGATCGCCGAGGACACCGACGGTGTGGCGCAGGCGTTCTTTGGGGTGGTGCGCAGTTTCTGATTCGCGGGCGCGCGGCCCTCACCCCAACCCCTCTCCCGCAAGCGGGAGAGGGGCTATGAGCGCGCGCAGCGGCTTGCTGTTCCTTCTACCGCTAGCGGGAGAAGGTGTCCCAAAGGGGCGGATGAGGGCCCGCACCCTCAATACAACGGCGTCCCCGCCTTGTAAGCCGCCACAAACCCTTCCCAATCCAGCTCCACCTGCGCCGCATACGCGAACGCGAACGCGCGGATCTCCGACTTCAACCCGCTCTTGCTGGTCACCGCCTCGCTGACCTGCTTGTCGATGCTGTAGCTCACCACCGCGCTGTCGTAATCCTGATCGGCCAGCGCGTGCGCGCTGGCCAGCGCCTGGCCGAGATAGCCGGCGGCGGTGTCGAGCTTGCCCGCGCTGTCGAGCTTGGCCGGATCGAAGTCCTCCTGGAACGGCGACTTCTCGTGCACGTAGAACGGCACCCCGGCGACGCTGGCGTAGCCGATCAACACCTCGGCGTTGCCGACCTGCGCTTTCGCGGTGCGCGCCACGCGCATGCCTTCGTGGCTGTCGTAGGCGCTCACGGGCATGCGGCCCGGCGCTGCGGCGATCACCGCGCTGTCGGCTTCCTGCTTGAACTCCAGGATCACATCGTCGCTCGTCGCCGACGTCGCGCCTTCCACCAGCACGTAATAGCGGGCGCGGCCGAGGCTGCCGACGCCGGAGCCGAGTTTGCGGCGCACGTCCTTGACCGTGTAGAACGCGGCCGGATAGCGCTTGGACGAAGCGATCGACGACACATAGCCGGCCATCGACGAGGTCACCGCACTGTAGGTCGCCGCCGGCACCGCGACCAGGTTCGACAGCGACTGGAAGCGGCGCGCGGAACCGGCGAGTTCGGTGTACTTCGACAGCAGGCTGGCGCGGCTCTTGCCGTCGGCCTTGCCGATCGTGTCGTCGACCACGCCGGTGGTGGTGTCCTTGTCCAGGCGGAAGCCGCTTTCGCTGTCGTTGCCCTTGAACGCGCCCATCTGGTCGACATAGGCGCCGACCAGCGTCTCCACCGCGGCGCCGATGGCGGCGTCGCTGAGGCCGTTGTCGCGGCCGGCCAGCACCAGGCTCGCGGCGAGCCGGCGCAGGTCCCACACGTACTGGCCGAGATAGCCTTCATCGAAGTCGGCGACCTTGAACACCGCCTTGCCGCTGCTGTCGCGCGAGGCGTCGAAGTTGCCCAGATGCGCATCGCCGCCGATCCAGGTGTAGCCGGTCTGGGCGCTGGTGTAGGCCGAGGCGGGCAGGGTCTTCATGTCCTGGAAGAACAGGTGCGCGGTGCCGCGATAGAACGCGAACGGGCCGCCGGCCATGGTCGCCAGCTTGGTGTCGAGCTCGTCCTTGGCGCCGGCGGCGTAGGGATGATTGTGATCGCGGATCTGCTCCACGACCCAGCCGTCGCGCGCGCTGGCGGCGTCGGCGGGAACCTGGGCGCAGGCGGCCAGGGCGAGAGCGAGGGCGAGCGACGAGGCGCGGATCGACATGCGGACAGTCCTTGGCAGAAGCCGCGCGGGCGCGGCGGCGTTGCCGAGTCGATCACCGGCATATGTCAGCGGCGTGAACGCGCGCGGCGCCGGCGCCGGCGCGGACTGGCGCGGCGGCGCGAAATGCAGTTGCATGGAGGCCTGGATCCGCATGGGACAAGGACGCCTCGATGGCCTGGTTGCGCCGATTATCGCTGTTGCTGGCTGTGCTCGCCGTCGCCGCGGCCGCGGTGGTGTTCGCGGTGGTCCAGCCCGGCGTGGCCCCGCGTCCCTCGGCGCCGCCGGCCGCCGACGCCGAGCGCCTGCGCGCGGACGTGAAGCGGCTGTCGGTGGATTTCTACCCGCGCAGCTACGACCGGCCGGAGAACCTCGACCGGGTCGCGGCCTGGCTGCGCGACGAGTTCGAGCGCGCCGGCGCGCGGGTCGAGTACCAGCCGGTGAGCGTGGAAGGGCAGGCGTATCGCAATGTGATCGCGCGCTTCGGTCCCGAGCGCGGGCCGCTGCGGGTGATCGGCGCGCACTACGACTCCTACGCCGACACCGGCGCCGACAGCGGCGATGCGCTCGGCTACTCGCCGCGCACCCACATGCCCGGCGCCGACGACAACGCCAGCGGCGTGGCCGGCCTGCTGGAGCTGGCGCGCATGCTCGGCCGCGCGCCGCCGGCGCAGCCGATCGAACTGGTCGCCTACACCCTGGAAGAACCGCCGCATTTCCGCAGCGAACACATGGGCAGCGCCTGGCACGCGCGCGCCCTGCGCGAATCCGGGCGCGAGGTCGAGTTCATGCTGTCGCTGGAAATGATCGGCCGCTTCAGCGACCGGCCCGGCAGCCAGACCTATCCGGTGCGCGGCATGCACCGCCTGTATTCGGACCGCGGTGATTTCGTCGTCGTGGTCGGACGCCTGGGCGATTTCGGCCTGAGCCGCCGGGTCAAGGCGACGATGGCCGGCGCCACGCCGCTGCCGGTGCACTCGATCAACGCGCCGCCGCTGCTGGTGCAGGGCGTGGATTTCTCCGATCACCTGTCGTACTGGCGCGAAGGCTTTCCGGCGCTGATGATCGGCGACACCGCGTTCCTGCGCAGCCGCCGCTACCACCAGGCCGACGACACCTTCGAGACCCTGGACTACGCGCGCATGGCACAGGTGGTGCAGGGCGCGTATGCGGTGGCGACGGGGCCTTGAGGCGGCGCGACGCCACTTCGACGTCGTCATCCCCGCGTGGGCGGGGATCCAGACACTTCAGAGTCGTGTCGCGATGAAGCCCTGGATGCCCGCCTTCGCGGGCATGACGATAGGTGGGTTTCGCCGTAAGTCGGTTTCACCGCGCCGCTCCATGCCGTCATCCCCGCGCAGGCGGGGATCCAGAGACTTCAGAGTCATGCATCGATGAAGCCCGGGATGCCCGCCTTCGCGGGCATGACGACAGGTGGGTTTCGCCGTAAGTCGGTTTCACCGCGCC
>NZ_LXSD01000467.1:0-16958 GCF_017168095.1 Lysobacter enzymogenes
GGGCGCGCCTTCGTCGCCCGCGCCCGCACCGCCGCCGGCTGGAGCCTGTACGCGCTGGCGCCGCGCGAGCGCGCCGAGCGCGGCGCGTTCGAGCGGGCGATGCTGATGAGCCAGTTGCTGCTGCTGGCGGTGTTCGGCTCGGCGCTGGCGTTCGTGTGGTACGCGCGCGTGCTGGCGCGCGCCGCCTCGTCGTTGCTGCTGCGCCTGCGCGCCCTGGCCAGCGGCGCGGCGCCGGAGCCGGGCGCGCACGCCGACGACGCGCCGATGCCCGAGGAACTGCAGCCGGTGCTCGACGCCATCGTCGATCTGTCGGCGCGGCTCGAACACGCCCACGCCGAACTGCGCCAGAGCCTGGCCGAGCGCGAGAGCGAAGTCGTGCAACGCACCGCGCAACTGCGCGAGGCCCTGCGCGAGCTCGACCGGGTGGCCTGCACCGATCCCCTGACCGGCGCGCTCAACCGCCGCGGCCGCGACGAGTTCGTGCGCGCGCTGGCGGCGCAGGGCGCGCGCCTGGGCAGCGTGGCGGTGCTGCTGATCGACGTCGACCACTTCAAGGCCTACAACGACCGCTACGGCCATCGCGCCGGCGACGAGGCCTTGCGCGCGGCGGTCGCGGCGATCCGCGCCGAAGTGCGCGAAGGCGCCGACGCGGTGGTGCGCAGCGGCGGCGAGGAATTCTGCGTGCTGATCCCCGGCGTCGGCCGGGCGCGCGCGCTCAACATCGCCCGCGCGATCCTGCGCGGCGTGCATCGCCGCGACATCGAGCACCGCGACAGCGAACACGGGCGGCTGAGCTGCAGCATCGGCGTGGCGATGGCCTATGCCGTGGACGAACTGGAGACGGCGATGGACCGCGCCGACGAGGCGCTGTACCGGGCCAAGCGGCGCGGGCGCAACGGGTACTGCTTCTGATGCGGCTGCTGCGGTGGCGCGGGCGCGCAACCGGCATCGCGCCTGGCCGCGTTTGGATCGGCCGGTTCGTCGGTGTCGATGAAATGTCCGGATTGCGCGCCTGCGCAGCGCTTTGATTTTCAGACGGGCACGAAATCGATGCCGCCGGGCGCCGGACCGATCCGGGCGCCCCAGCGCAAGCCGGCCAATTCCTTCGACCGCGCCCGCTCCGAAAAGCTCCTTCGAATACATGGACCGCAACGATGAACACGCTGGAATTGAACGGCATCGGCAAGAGCTACCGTAGCAAGCGCGTCCTCGACGGCGTGAACCACACCTTCGCGCCGGGCCTGACCTTGCTGGTGGGCCCCAGCGGCGCCGGCAAGTCGACCCTGCTCGCGCTGATCGCCAGCGCGCAGGCGCCCAGCCGCGGGCGCGTGCTGTGGAACGCGCAGCCGCTGCCGCGCGCCCGCGCCGCGTTGCGCCGCAGCCTGGGTCACGCGCCGCAAGCCGTGGACCTGCCCGAAGACCTCACCGCGCGCGAATTCGCCCGCCACATGGCCGCGCTCAAGGGCCTGCAGTTGCCCGCGGCGGATCGACAGTTCGCCGCCATCGCCGAGCGCATCGGCCTGCTCGCCGACATCCACCGCCCGATCGCGACCTTCTCCGGCGGCATGCGCCGGCGCGTCGTCTTCGCCCAGGCGCTGCTGGGCGCGCCCGGCCTGATCGCGCTCGACGAGCCGACCGCCGAACTCGACGCGGTCACCGCCGAACAGGTCAGCGGCCTGATCCTGGAGCGCGCGAACGAAGCGATCGTGGTGATGACCACGCACCTGGCCGATCGACTGGCCCCGCGCGCCGTCGAGGTGCTGCGCGTGCAGGACGGCGCGGTCGCGCGCGCCGGCGCGGTGGCGGCGTGAGCGCGCTCGCGGTCGTCCGCTCGTCGTTCGGCTCGTCGCTGCTGCGCTACCGGCGCAGTTGGGGGTTGTGGTTGCTGCTGCTGGCCGCGCCGGTCAGCGCGCGTTACTGGATCGCGGGCGAGCACGAGGCCTACGCCGCCATCGTCATCGACGGCAAGGCGCCGGTGCTGACCTCGGCGGTGCTGGGCCTGTCGCTGGGCATCATCGTCTCGATGCTGATGGTGCTCGGCGTCTTCGTTTACCTGCGTTCCAACACCACCCGGCGCCAGCCGTGGCAGATCGTGGAGACGACGGCGGCGTCGCGGGTCGCGCTGGTGTTCGGCCGTTTCGGCGCCGACCTCGCGGTGCTCGGCGCGGCCTTGCTGGCGACGACGCTGGCCGGCTGGATCCTGGCCTGGATCGTCGATCCGGCCGACGGCCGGCGCCTGCTGGATATCGCGCTCGGCCTGTGGCTGCCGGCCGCGCCGGTGCTGATGCTGGTCGCGGCGCTGCGCCAGCTGTTCGACGCGCTGCCGCCGACGCGCGGCGCGTTCGGCGATTTCGCGTTCTTCGTGTCTTGGATCGTCGCGCTGGTGATCGCGGTCGGCGGCGTCCACGGCGAGCGCGACGTCGCTGCGGGGATGAGCGATGTGTTCGGCTTCGTGCGCCCGCTGGCCGATGTGTTCGAACTCGGCCCCGACATCGGCGTGACGATCGGCCGCGCTTCGGTGTCGGCGGGGCGCATCGCTGTGGACGTCGGGCGCGAACTGACGTCGCCCGATTACATCTCCACGCGCCTGGCCTGGGCCGGCATCGCCGTCGCTTTGGCCTTGCTCGCCGGCATCGTTTATCGGCCGCATCGGCAGTCGCGGCGCTGGGGCCTGCGCGGCTGGATCGCGCGCGCATTCCAGGCCCGGCCGGTGGTGGCGCCGAGCGACGCCGGCGCGGCGGGCGCGGCGCGCTGGCCGTGGCTGGGCGTGTTCGTCGCCGAGTTCGGGCTGATCCTGCCGGGACGCTTTTGGCGCGCGCTCGCCTGCGGCGCCGCGTTGCTGGCCTGGACCGGCGGCGACTTCCGCCGCGCCGCGGCGCCAGCGATCGGGCTGCTGTTGATCTTCGCCCTATCCGCGCATGCCGGCCGCAGCGAAGCCGCTGGGCTGCTCGCCCTGAGCCGGACGGCGGCGATCGCGCCGATGGTCCGGCGCGCGTTGTTCGTCGTCGCCGGCATCGCCTGGGCGGCGCTGCTGGCGGCGCCGGCGATCCTGGCCGGATTCGGTCGCGGCGACACCGCGCCGCTGTCGATCGCGCTGGCCGGCGGCGCGATCGTCGCGGGCGTGTCGATCGCGCTGGGCGCGTGGTCGCGTTCGCCGACGCCGGCGCGGCTGTTGCTGCTGGTGGCCTGGTATTCCTGGATGACCGGCGGCTAGCGGCCGCCGGCCCGCAGTCGTCCGCGGCGGCGACGCAGGCCGTCGCCGCCGCGAACCCGGCGCGCCGCGCAAGCGCGCGGCGCGCGGGGGCGAATCAAGCCGTCGCCGTCGCCGCCTCGCGCAAACCCTGCGCCGCGCCGACCATCGCCCGCAACGCCGCGCGCACTTCCGGCCAGCCGCGGGTCTTCAGGCCGCAGTCGGGGTTGACCCACAGCTGCGCCGGTTCCAGCACGTCCAGCGCCTTGTCCAGCAGCTCGCGCATCTCGGTTTCGTCGGGCACGCGCGGGGAGTGGATGTCGTAGACGCCCGGGCCGATGCCGTTGGGGTAGCGGTAGCGCACGAACGCGTCGAGCAGCTCCATGCGCGAGCGCGAGGTCTCGATCGAGATCACGTCGGCGTCGAGCGCGGCGACCGCGTCGATGATGTCGTTGAACTCCGCGTAGCACATGTGGGTGTGGATCTGGGTCGCGTCCGCGACGCCGCTGGCGGCCAGGCGGAAGCTTTCGCCGGCCCAGTCCAGGTACGCCGGCCAGTCGCTGCGGCGCAGCGGCAGGCCTTCGCGCAAGGCCGGTTCGTCGATCTGGATCGCGGCGATGCCGGCGGCCTCCAGGTCCAGCACTTCCTCGCGCAGCGCCAGCGCGATCTGCCGGCAGCTGTCGGCGCGCGGCTGGTCGTCGCGCACGAACGACCACTGCAGGATCGTCACCGGCCCGGTCAGCATGCCCTTGACCGGCTTGACCGCGTGATCCTGGGCGAAGCGGCTCCATTCCACCGTCATCGGCCTGGGCCGGGCGACATCGCCGAACAGCACCGGCGGCTTGACGCAGCGCGAGCCGTAGCTCTGCACCCAGCCGTGCGAGGTGAAGGCGAAGCCGTCGAGTTGTTCGCCGAAGTATTCGACCATGTCGTTGCGCTCGAACTCGCCGTGCACCAGCACGTCGATGCCGAGCGCTTCCTGCTCGCGCAGGCACTGCACGGTTTCGTTCTGCAGGAACGCGCGATAGCCGGCGTCGTCCAGGCGCCCGGCCTTGTGCTCGGCGCGGGCGTGGCGCACCTGCGCGGTCTGCGGGAACGAGCCGATGGTGGTGGTCGGGAACGGCGGCAGGTTCAGGCGCTGCTGCTGCAGGCGCGCGCGCTGCGGGTAGGCGCTGGCGCGGCGGGTCATCGCCGGCTCGATCGCGGCCAGGCGCTTGCGCACCTGCGCGTTGCGCAGCAGCGGCGAGGCCAGGCGCGCGGCGCGCGCGCTGGCGGCCTGGGCCAGTTCGCCTTCGGCCGCGGCGTCGCCGGCCAGGGCGCCGGCGATCAGGCGCAGCTCTTCGATCTTCTGCTTCGCATAGGCCATCCACTGCTTCAGCGGGCCGGGCAGTTTGCGTTCCAGTTCGAGGTCGGTGGGCACGTGCAGCAGCGAGCACGACGGCGCCAGCCAGCGCGCGCGTTCGCCGGCGCGGCGCGCCAGGCTCAGCGCGGCGTCGAGGTCGGCGCGCCAGATGTTGCGGCCGTCGACCACGCCCAGGCTCAGCGCGGTGTCCTGCGGCAGCAGCGGCAGCACCGCTTCGAGCTGCTGCGGCGCGCGCACCAGGTCCAGGTGCAGCGCCTGCACCGGCAACTGCGCGGCCAGCGCGGCGTTGTCGCCGAGCGCGCCGAAGTAGGTGGCGAGCAGGCGCTGCGGCGAGTCGGCCTGGGCGAGCGCGTCGAAGGCGCGGCGGTAGGCGGCGCGGTCGGCGTCGTCGAGGTCCAGCGCCAGCGCCGGTTCGTCGATCTGCACCCATTGCGCGCCGGCCGCCTTGAGCGTGGCCAGCAGCTCGGCGTAGGCCGGCAGCAGCGCATCGAGCAGCTCGCGCGGGTCGCCACCATCGCTGCGCTTGCCGAGCTTGAGCAAGGTGACCGGGCCGAGCAGCACCGGCCGCGCGTCCAGGCCCAGCGCCTGCGCCTGGGCCAGTTCCGCCAGCGGCTTGTCGGCGCGCAGCGAGAAGCGCTGGCCCGGTTCGAACTGCGGGACCAGGTAGTGGTAGTTGGTGTCGAACCACTTGGTCATTTCCAGCGCGCGCAGATCGCGGCGGCCGTCCTGCAGGCCGCGGGCGAGGGCGAAGTAGCCGGTCAGCGGATCCTCTTCGAACGCGGCGCGGTGCGAGGCCGGGACGGCGTCGAACAGCACCGCGGTGTCGAGGACGTGGTCGTAGAGCGAGAAATCGTTGCACGGCACGCTGTCGGCGCCGGCCGCGGCGGCCAGGCGCCAGTGGCGCTCGCGCAGCGCGGCGGCGGCGGCCTGCAGCGCGGCGGCGTCGCTGTCGCCTTTCCAGAACGATTCCAGGGCTTGCTTGAGCTCGCGCCGCGCGCCGATGCGCGGGAAGCCGAGGGTGGTGACGCTGATCATGATGAGTACCTGCGATGCGTGGGCATGACGCAGGGCAACGAAGGAGACCACGGCCGCGCCCGCCCGCACGCGTGCGCGCCGGACTGCGGAACGATCCGTTGGCTTCGACCTCCGCCCCCGCGGGCGAACCGGCCCGCGCCGCCCGCGCGCGAACGCGGGACGAGGCGGAGCCGGAGTCGGACGGAAGGCGCACCTTCCGGTCGCGGCAGGTCTTCGGGCTCGGGACTTTGGGGCTGGGAGATAGCGGTTAGGAGTTGGGAGATAGAGAAAGCTCGTTTTTGCTATCTCCCAACTCCTAACCGCTATCTCCTCAATCCCAGCCTACAGGGCCGCTTCCCAGGCTCACCGCCCAGTGCCAAGGCCCGTTCGTTTCCCATACCGCTGCGGGGCAGCTCCGGATTCGCACCGGATTCCCTCTGGCCGGCCGCGGCGCGAACCGTGGCCGGCGTGTCCCATCGCTTTATCTGCATGAAGCGATGTTCACCGAGACGCCGCCAAGGTACGCAGCGCCCGGGGCGAAGTCAAATGACATGAAGCGTTGTGCGGGGTTGGTCGCGGCGGAGCCGAAAGCGTCGGGCCTGAAAGGCCCTCCCACCGTTGCGATTTGGCTGTGGGAGGGCCTTTCAGGCCCGATGCTTTCCGGTCCGATCGCCACGACCGCCACGGTTTTGCCGCAGTTGCCGGCTGCGCCGCCGCCCCGGCCGCTCTCGGCCGGGGTTCATCCGTGCCCGGCCAAGATGAAGCCTCGCCCGCCTGCGCGCGCGCGCCTCGTTGAGCTTGGCCGAGGCTGCCGTTAACGTTTGCAGGCGCAGCGCGCGGCGCGGGCCAGGACGGTCCCGCGCGATCCCGACTCCGGTGGCTCGATACATGGTTCCGCAACGCTCCCCGTTCGCTCCCCGCAGGCTCCTGGCCGCCGCGCTCGCGTTGCTGTGCGCGCTGGCGCTGGCCGCCTGCGGCAAGGGCGAGCCGGCGCCCTCCAGCGCCGCGGTGACCCTGGGCAGCCAGAACGACATACCCAAGCCGGCGCCGGCGGCGGTCAGCGAGGAGGACATCCTCAAGGGCACCTACTGGCCGCCGGCCAGGCTCGACGGCGGCGTCGCCCGGATCAGCTGCGAATACGACTACCCGCGCTTCGGCGACGGCGACCAGCTCGAATCGCTGGATTTCTTCAGCCTGGTCGACGCGATGTCGCCGTGCCAGGCGCGCGGGGTGGTGCGGGTGCGCTACCAGGGCAAGATCGGCGCCGGCTTCACCGCGCTGGCGCAACGGGTGGCGGCGATGGCCGCGCGCATGGAGATCCCGACCCGCATCCTCGACATCGACTCCAGCGGCGGCCACGTCGAGGAGGCGCTGCGCGCCGGCGACTCCATCGCCGAATCGGGCTGGGCGATCTGGGTGCGCGAGGAGTCGGTCTGCCACAGCGCCTGCGTGCTGGTGCTGGCGGCCGGCGACACCCGTTCGATCGAGGGCAAGGTCGGCATCCACCGGCTGATGCGCGACCGCTCCACCGCGACCTCGCGCGCCGAGCTCAGCCGCGAGCTGCGCGCGATCAACCAGCAGGTGCGCGATTACCTGGAGCGCAACGGCGTGGCCACCGCGGTCTCGGACCTGATGATGACCGTGGCCAACCGCGACCTGCGCATCCTGACCCCGGACGAGCTCAAGCAATACGGCCTGGACGGCACCAACGCCGCCCAGGACGACCTCGACCGGATCCGCCTGGCGCGCAAGTGCGGCGACGATTTCGTGCGCCGCCGCGAATCCTTCCGCCGCGCGTTCGACGCGCAGTGCATGGGCACCGGCAAGAGCTTCGAATCCATGCCCGAATGCGCCGAGCAACTGCAGGCCAAGTTCGGTTTCCCCGACAAGGCCTGCCCGGGCGACAGTCCGGCGGATCTGTACGCGCGCGATCTGCCGCCGCCGTTGCTGGACGAGGTCGCCGCGGCCGAGGGCGGCGAGGGCAAGGCGGCGGAGGCCAAGAGCGCCGACGGCAAAGCCGACAAGCCGGCCAAGTCCGAGAAGTCGGAGAAGTAAGCGCGCGGCGATTCAGCGCGACAGCGCGCGCGGCGTCGCCGCGCGGCGCTGGCGGGCGCCGCGGCTTGCGACCGCCGCGCGCGTGCCGGACAATCGCCGCCCACCAGCCAGAGCCCGCACGGCTCCAGCCAACGACGTTTCGCGGATCCGCCTGCGCAAGCCGCAGTTCGGCCGATCCGCCCGGCAGGAGTCGTACGCATGTCCGTTCCGTTGTTCCGGCTGGCGCCGGCGCGTCTCGCGCTGGCCCTGGCTCCGCTGTGCTTCGCGCCGCTGGCCGCGGCCGCCGATGCGGTCGCCGCTCCCGCCGACGGCGCCGCAGCCGCCGCCGAGGCCGCACCGCCGGTGCACGAACTCGACCAGATCCAGGTGCACGGCGCGGCCGCGCCCAAGTTCGGCGCCCAGCGCAGCGTCAGCGCGACCAAGACCGACACGCCGCTGCTGGAAACCCCGCAGGCGGTGACCGTGCTGCCGCGCGCGCTGATCGACGCCCAGGGCGGGCGCTCGCTCAACGACATGCTGGCGCTGGTGCCGGGCGTGTCGCTCAACAACGGCGACGGCCAGCGCGATCAGGTCTTGATCCGCGGCTTCAGCGCGCTGGCCGATCAATACCTCGACGGCGTGCGCGACGACGCGATGTATTTCCGCGACCTCGCCAACGTCGAGCGCATCGAAGTGCTCAAGGGCCCGGCGGCGATGCTGTTCGGCCGCGGCTCGTCCGGCGGCCTGGTCAACCGCATCAGCAAGCAGCCGCTGGACGAAGCGCGCGCCTGGCTGCGCCTGTACGCCGACAGCGAGGGCGGGCGCCGCGGCGAATTCGACGCCACCGGCGCGCTCGGTCCTGGCGCCGGCCGCGTGGTCGCCGCGCTCGAGGATTCCGACACGTTCCGCGACCAGGGCTTCATCGAACGCTGGCTGATCGCGCCGTCCTACCGCTTCGACCTCGGCGGCGGCCAGTTGCTGCTGCAGGCCAGCGCGCAGCGCGACGAGCGGGTCACCGACTTCGGCATGCCGAGCCTGTTCGGGCGGCCGGTCGCGGTGCCGATCGATACCTACTACGGCTCGGCCGACGCGCGCCGCGACGACTTCAGCCGCGCCCGCGTCGACGTGTTCAACGCCGTCTACACCAAGACCCTGGCGCCGCAATGGGAACTGCGCGCGACCTTGCGCGGCACCGATTACGAACTGCGCCGCCGCAACACCTTGATCAGCGGCAATCCCTTCCTCAGCAACGGCCGCTGGATGTCGGCGCGCCGCCACGCCGGCAACGACCGCGACCAGCGCGCCTGGTTCGCCCAGACCGACCTGAGCTACGAAGGCGGCCGCCACCGCGTGCTGATCGGCGGCGAATTCAGCTACGAACGCAAGGACCAGGCCAGCTACGGCGGCCGCGCCAGCAACATCGACCTGCTCGCGCCGGCGCTCGACCGGCCGGCGTTCAACCCGCGCGCCGAAGCGGCCGCGCGCAGCCGGCTGCGCAACGCGGCGGTGTACGCGCAGGATCAGATCGCGTTGAGCGAGCAGTGGAAAGCGGTGCTGGGCGTGCGTTACGACGACTACCGCCAGCAGACCCGCGACCGCTTGAACGCCAACGCGCCGCGGCTGGACCGCAGCGATCGCGAATGGAGCCCGCGCCTGGGCCTGATCTGGATGCCGGCGCCGCAGCATTCGCTGTACGCCAGTTGGGGCGAGTCGTTCCAGCCTTCGGCCGAGAGCCTGCCGCTGAGCACGGTCAACGTCGACCTGAGCCCGGAAACCACCTCCAACCGCGAGCTCGGCTACAAGTTCGCCCGCGCCGACGGCCTGCTGAGCTTCGACGCGGCGGTGTTCGAAAGCGAGCGCGAGCACATCAAGACCACCGATCCGCTCGACCCGCGCCGGCAGGTCGGCGTCGGCACCCAGCGCACCCGCGGCGGCGAATTGGGGCTGGCGGCTTCGTTGCTGGATCAGCGCCTGGATCTGTACGCGGGCTACGCCTATCTCGATGGGCGCATCACCAAGTCCAACAACGTCGCCAGCGGCGTCGCCTTCCAGGGCAAGGTTTCGCCGCTGACGCCGCGCCACAGCGCCTCGCTGTATGCCGAGTACGCGCTCGGCGCAGGCTTCAGCGTCGGCGCGCTGGCCCAGCACGTGTCGTTGCAGTACGCCGCGCCGACCAACCTCAGCGCGCTGCCGGCGTTCACTCGTTTCGATGTCAACGCGCGTTACCGCCGCGGGCCGTGGGATTGGCGCCTGCGCCTGGAGAATGCGTTCGACAAGCGTTATTTCGCTTCGGCGCACGGGTCGGTGGACGGGTTCAACGCGCCGGGCGCGCCGCGGACGGTGAGTTTGACCGTGGATTACCGGTTCTTCTGAGGTCGCGTTGTTGCTGCCCTTCGCGGCCTGAGGCCGCATCCTGAGGCCGTGCCTCAAGGCCGTGTCCAGAGGTTGCGCCATGAGAGACGCTTTGCAGGTCGCGCAACTCATGCCCCGAACGCCCGGCATCCTCCCACCCCCGTCATTCCGGCGAAAGCCGGAATCCATTTTGATTTTGCCGTTTCGCTCTTCCGGCCGCCGCAAGGGCAACGGCAAAATGGATTCCGGCTTTCGCCGGAATGACGGGGTGGGAGTTGCGGGCGGAGGCTCAAAAGGCGCGGCAATCGGCTGCGGCGCCTTCCTGCGCAGACGCGGCTACGCCGCGCCTGGCCGACTCCGCCTTACCAATCCCGCCGCACCTGCGCCCCGCCGAACATCGCGCCGACGATCCCGGGCAACGCCAGGAAATCGTGCGGGAACCCCAATGCGATGGCGCTGGCTTGTTCCAACCGCTCGATTTGCGCCGCGCTGAGCGCGACCTCCAGCGCGCCCAGGTTCTGCAGCAACTGCGCCTGGGTGCGCGCGCCGATCACCGGCACGATCGCGCCGGGCCGCTGCAGCGTCCACGCCAGCGCGACCTGCGCCGCGGGGCGTTCGAGTTCGCGCGCGATCTCGACCACGACCTGCGCGATGTCCAGCGCGCGCTCGGTCAGCGCGCCGTTGCCGATGGCGACCGCGCGCCGGCCTTGCGCGGTGGCCGGGTCGAGATCGGCGCGCGAATATTTTCCGGTCAGCACGCCCGAGGCCAGCGGCGACCACGCGCTCACGCCGAGGCCGAGTTCGCGCGCCATCGGTAGCAGTTCGCGTTCGCTCTCGCGCTGGGCCAGGCTGTATTCGGTCTGCAGCGCCACCAGCGGCGACCAGCCGCGCAGTTCGGCCAGGGTCTGCAGGCGCGCGGCCTGCCACGCCGGCAGGTCGGAGACGCCGGCGTAGAGGAGCTTGCCGGCGCGCACCAAGTCGTCGAAACCGCGCATGACTTCCTCGACCGGCGTGGTCGCGTCCCAGGCGTGCAGGTACAGCAGATCGATGTAATCGGTGCCGAGCCGGCGCAGGCTGGCTTCGACCGAGCGGCGCAGGTTCTTGCGGTGGTTGCCGCCGGCGTTGGGATCGCCCGGATCGGTGCACAGCGAGAACTTGGTGGCGATCACCAACCGGTCGCGGCGTCCCTGGGCGAAGCGGCCGAGCAGGGTTTCCGAACTGCCGCCGGTGTAGAAATTCGCGGTGTCGAAGTAATTGCCGCCGCGTTCGAGATAGGTCTCGAACACGCTGCGCGCTTCGTTTTCGTCGCTGCCCCAGCCCCAATCCTGGCCGAAGGTCATGGTGCCCAGACAGATCGGGCTGATGCGCAGGCCGGAGCGGCCCAGGGTGCGGTAGTGGTCCAGTGGCATCGCGCGGTATCCGAGGTGGAGGTGCGGCGACTGTAGGAATCGCGCGCGCTCCGGACTATCCGCGTCTTGCGCCGGCGCGCGCGTGCGCCGGATCGCTGTGTTGCATCGGCGGCCGCGTTCGCGCGGCCGCCAGGCTCAGGCGGCCGGCAGCGGCGGCACCGGCGTCGGCTTGCCCTCGGTATCGAGCGCGATCATGGTGAAGCGCCCGCGCGTGGCCAGCTGCGATTCGCCGGTCAGCAGGTCTTCGCGGATCATCTCCACTTCCACCTGCATCGAGGTGCGGCCGGTTTCGACCACGCGCGCGATCAGCTCCACAAGCGCGCCCTTGGGCACCGGCGTGTGGAAATCGATCTGCTCCGAGCGCGCGGTGACCACGGTACGGCGCGCGTAGCGCGAGGCGGCGATGAAGGCGGCCTTGTCCATCCACGCCAGCGCCTGGCCGCCGAACAGCGTGCCGAGGTGGTTGGTGTGGTCGGGGAAGACGATCTCGGTCATGCGGGCTTCGGTCATGGAGCTAGGAGATAGCGAGTGGGAGATAGGAGATAGCAAGAGATGGCGGGTAGGGGGTAGGGGGCGCAGAGGCGGAAGCGTGAAGAGGCGGGATCGGTTTCCGGCTATCTCCCAACTCCTATCCGCTATCTCCTGTTTTTCAGAACGCTTCATCGAACGCCACTTCGCCCTGCACGCCGACCTGATACGCCGACACGCGCCGCTCGAAGAAGTTGGTCACTTCCTGCACGTCCTGCAGGTCCATGAACGCGAACGGGTTGGTCGAACCGAAGTGCTTGGGCATGCCGAGCTGGACCATGCGCTGGTCGGCGCAGTACTCCAGGTACTGGCGCATGTCCTTCAGCGACAGGCCGACCACGCCGCCGGACAGCACGTCCTGGGCGAACTGGTACTCGCAGTCCACCGCTTCCTCGAACATCTTCACCACCTGCGCGCGCAGGTCGGCGTCGAACAGGTCCGGCTCTTCCTCGCGCGCGGTGCGGATCACCTCAAACGCGAACGCCATGTGGCAGCTCTCGTCGCGGAACACCCAGTTGGTGCCCGAGGCCAGGCCGTTGAGCAGGCCGCGCGAACGCAGGTAATAGACGTAGGCGAAGGCGGCGAAGAAGAACAGGCCCTCGATGCAGCCGGCGAAGCAGATCAGGTTGAGCAGGAACTGGCGGCGCTGCTCGCGCGTCTCGACCCGCTTCAGGTCCTGGATCGAGTCGATCCAGCGGAAGCAGAACTCGGCCTTGGCCCGGATCGAGGGGATGTTCTCGACCGCGTCGAAGGCCTTGGCGCGCTCGTTCGGGTCGGGCAGGTAGGTGTCGAGCAGGGTCAGGTAGAACTGCACGTGCAGCGCTTCCTCGTACAGCTGCCGCGACAGGTACATGCGCGCTTCCGGCGCGTTGATGTGCTGGTACAGGTTCAGCACCAGGTTGTTGGCGACGATGCTGTCGCCGGTGGCGAAGAACGCGACCAGCCGCTCGACCAGATGCCGCTCGGCCGGGCCGAACTTGTGCTTGAGGTCGTTGACGTCCTGCGAGAAATCCACTTCCTCGACGGTCCAGGTGTTGCGGATGGCGTCGCGGTACATCTCGTAGAACTGCGCGTAGCGCATCGGGCGCAGGGTCAGGTCGAAGCCTGGATCCAGCAGCTTGGGAGCTAGTGGATAGGAGTTAGAAGATAGCGAGGAGGTCGCTGACGAGGACATGGGTGGTTTTCCTAGTGCGGGAGTGCGGTCGATGGGCAACCTTGGAGACGAGGAGGTGGCCGTGCACTACCAAGAAACTGTGATTTGGAGCAAAGCCATCCGGCTTGCCGAGCGTGTGTGCTCGGTGTCGGCGAAGCTGCCAGGGGAGGAAAGATTTGGCGTTAGGTTGCAGTTGACGAGGGCGGCTATATCGGTAGCGAGCAACATAGCGGAAGGGTGGGCGCGGGAATCCAAAAAGGAGCGTAGGCAGTTTCTGTCCATCGCAAGCGGTTCCTTGGCGGAACTTCACACCCAACTGCTGATCTGCGAACGAGTGGGGTGGCTCAACGAACCGGACTTGTCAGAAGTAAAGGCACTGATCGACCAAGTCGGCCGCATGCTCACCACACTGAGAAAGGCGGCCAGAACCGTCTGACCGCTCTTTCTATCTCCTAACTACTATCCGCTATCTCCCAAGCCTCACTGGCACGCCTCGCAAGCCTCCGGATTCTCCAGCGAGCAGGCGATCGCCTCGTCCTCGCTGTACTCCGGCTTCGGCGCCACCGGCGCCGCCGGCGCGCTGACCGTGGTCTTGGCGATCTTGGTCGCCGGGCGCGAGCGCAGGTAGTACGTGGTCTTCAGGCCCTTCTTCCAGGCGTACATGTACATCGAGCTGAGCTGGCCGATGTTCGGGCTCTCGATGAACAAGTTGAGCGACTGGCTCTGATCGATGAACGCGCCGCGGTCGGCGGCCATGTCGATCAGCGAGCGCATCGGCAGTTCCCACGCGGTGCGGTAGACCTGGCGCAGCGATTCGGGAATCTCGGTCACCGCCTGGATCGAGCCTTCGGCCATCTTGATCCGGTCGCGCATCTCCGCGGTCCACAGGCCGAGCTTTTTGAGCTCCTCGACCAGATACTTGTTGACCACCAGGAAGTCGCCCGACAGGGTTTCGCGCTTGAACAGGTTCGACACCTGCGGCTCGATGCACTCGTAGCAGCCGGCGATCGAGGCGATGGTCGCGGTCGGCGCGATCGCCACCAGCAGCGAGTTGCGCAGGCCGTGCTGCTTGATCCGCGCGCGCAACTCGGCCCAGCGCTCGGGCTGCGACGGTTCCACGCCCCAGGCTTCGAACTGCAGTTCGCCGCCGCTGGCGCGGGTGTCGTCGAAGGCCGGGTGCTTGCCGTGCTCCATCGCCAGCTCGTTCGAGGCCGACAGGGCGTGGAAGTAGATGGCCTCGGCGATCTCGCGGCCGAGCTTGCGCGCCGGCTCGGAGTCGAACGGCAGGCGCAGCTTGAAGAACACGTCCTGCAGGCCCATCGTGCCCAGGCCGACCGGACGCCAGCGCAGGTTGGCGCGGCGCGCGGTTTCGATCGGGTAGAAGTTCAGGTCGATCACGCGGTCGAGCTGGCGCACGGCCAGGCGCACGGTCTCGGCGAGCTTGTCGAAATCGAACGCGCCCTTGCCGTCCTCGAAGATCTCGACGTGGTGCGAGAGGTTGATCGAGCCGAGGTTGCACACCGCGGTCTCGTCCTGCGAGGTCACTTCCAGGATCTCGGTGCACAGGTTGGACAGGTGCACCACGTTGCCGTCGCGCAGGGTCTGGTTGCAGGCGCGGTTGGACTTGTCCTTGAAGTTCATCCAGCCGTTGCCGGTCTGGGCCAGGGTGCGCATCATCCGCGCGTAGATGTCGCGCGCCTTGACCTTCTTCACCGCAAGGCCGGCGGCTTCGGCGGCGCGGTAGGCGCGCTCGAACGACTCGCCCCACAGGTCGGTCAGCTGCGGCACCTTGGCCGGATCGAACAGCGACCAGTCCGCATCGGCCTCGACCCGGCGCATGAATTCGTCGGGAATCCAGTTGGCGAGGTTGAGGTTGTGGGTGCGGCGCGCTTCGTCGCCGGTGTTGTCGCGCAGCTCCAGGAATTCCTCGATGTCGGCGTGCCACGGCTCCAGGTACACGCAGGCCGCGCCCTTGCGCTTGCCGCCCTGGTTGACCGCGGCCACCGACGCGTCGAGCGTCTTCAGCCACGGCACGATGCCGTTGCTCAGGCCGTTGGTGGAACGGATCAGCGAGCCGCGCGCGCGGATGCGGGTGTAGCTCAGGCCGATGCCGCCGCTGAACTTGCTCAGCTTGGCCACGTCCATGTAGCGCTTGTAGATCGCTTCCAGCGAGTCTTCCGGCGAATCCAGCAGGAAGCAGCTCGACAGCTGCTCGTGGGTGGTGCCGGAATTGAACAGGGTCGGCGAGGACGGGATGTAGTCGAGCTGGGCCATGCGCCGGTACAGCGCCAGCGCGTCGGACACGTCCTCGCTCAACGCGCAGGCGATGCGCAGGAAGAACTGCTGCGGGGTCTCGATGACGGTGCGCGCGGTCGGGTGGCGCAGCAGATAGCGGTCGTACAGGGTGCGCAGGCCGAAGTAGTCGAACCTGGCGTCGAGGTTGCGGTCGATCGCGTCGTTGAGCTTGCGCGCGTTGGCCTGGACGAAGTCGAGCAGGCGCTGGTTGATCAGGCCCAGGTCGAAGCCGCGCTGGATCGACTGCGAGAACGCGTGGATCTCGATCCCGGCGACTTCCTTCTCGATCACCCCGGCGAGCAGGCGCGCGGCGAGGCGACCGTATTCGGGCTCCTCGGCGGTCAGCAGCGCGGCGGTGCGGATCGACAGTTCGTCGAGCTCGCGCGTGGTCGCGCCGTCGTACAGGCCGGAGATGGTGCGGGTGGACACGCGCATCGGATCGACCGAATACAAGCCTTCGGCGCAGCGGGTCACCGCGCGCACGATCTTGTTGAGGTCGACCGGCTCGCGGCGGCCGCTGCGCTTGGTCACGCTCATCGTCAGGTTGGCGGCCGGCGGGGTCAGGGCGAAACCCGGGGCGTCCTGTGCGCTGCGTTGGGGTTTGACCGCGGCGGCGGGGACGCTGGCGGCGTCCGTGGCGGGGGCGACGGACGAATCGGTTTCTAGTGTGGTCATGGCATTGCTCCGGGGCGTGGGTGCACGGTGCGGAGAACGCGGACGCGCCATCGACGACGGGCCGCGCAGCGGCGTCGTTTACGGCACGGCCGCGCCCCCGCGGGCGCGGAGCATCGGAGCGCTGGCTGGGTGTCGCGCGCGCCGGAGCGTTCCGGGCACGGGCCGCTCCGCGCATGGCGCCGAAGCGGTCGGACGCGACGGTGGCCCCGTCGTGCCGCGACACCGGCCGGTCTTCCCCCGAAGACTCCATTGGGCCGGGACCGCGCGGTTGTGCGACGCGCGGCTGTCGGCAGGTCTTCGGGCTCGGAACTTTGGAGCCAGGAGATAGCGAATAGGAGTTAGGAGATAGCAAAAGCGGCTTTCGCTACCTTCTAACTCCTATTCGCTATCTCCTGGCCCGCTGCCTACTGGGGCCGCTTCCCAGACGCTCGCCGCGCCCAGTGCCATGACCCGTTCGTTTCCCATACCGCTGCGGGGCAGCGCCGGCTTTGGAGGCCGCCGCGATGCTCCGCGGCCGCTTCCCTACCGGCTTCCCTTTTCATCCGGTCTCTCGACCGGCACCGACGGGACACAACATAGTGGGGTTGAACGATTTCGTCAACGCGATATGTGGTGAGTCAGCAAGGTATGCATGGGGTGAAGGCCAGCCCCGCAGCAGGCCTGGGTTGGTGTAACGTGCCCGCCATAAGGATAGGGGAAAGCGTGATGGAATCGCTGATTGTCTTGCTGGTGCTGGTGGTCCTGGCGGTGCCGGTGCTGCTGGTGGTGGCGCTGGTCCAGCTCGCCTCCGTGCGCGGCCGGGTGGCCGGGCTGGAGCGCGAAGTCGAGCGCCTGCGCCAGTCGGGCGGGCCGGCGCGCAACGAGGCGACCCTGGCCGAGCTGACCGCGCGCGAGAACGCGGCGCGGGCGCAGGGCGAACGCGCTGCGACGCCGTCCGTCGCCGCC